>JAZRXI010000069.1:0-53599 GCA_045600145.1 Clostridia bacterium
ACCCTCTTTTTGGGGACTCCGTCCCCATACCTCTGCCAGCTTTTTGAAAAAAGCGGGACAAAAACTTTTATTTCGCTTCGCGGCAATTTGCCCGTATTGTGCGGTGTTCCCGGCGTTCCGCTTGCATGAAACAGGTTGCAAAAAATTGCAGTATATTCTATATCTTTATATATCGTGTCATTGTGAGGAGCAAAGCGACAAAATACTCATTCCTGCAATAAATGTCGCAATCGGTGCGTCGGGGACGCCGCACCCTACGGAAACTGCGTATCGTGGATACCGTCTACTTAAAAAAGCTTTCTGCGTCCGTCCACACGGCATCTTTTTCGCCGCGCATCCATGTGAGTTGGCGTTTTGCGTAGCGTCGGCTTTCCTGTTTTATTTTCTCTATCGCCTCTTGCTCGGTGCATCTGCCTTCAAACAAATCAATTAGCTGACGGCAGCCTATCGCCTTATAGCACTGATGCGATTCATTTATTCCTCTTTTCCAAAGCGAATATATCTCATCGCGCATGCCGTTTTCAAGCATTATGTCTACACGCGTGTTGATGCGGGAATACAGCTCCTCGCGTTCGGGCGCGACGCAGTAAAGCCTGAAATCAAATTCGATGTTCCTGCGTTTTTGCGTCTTTTGCGAGACGTTTCCCGAAAGCTCGTATATCTCAAGCGCGCGGATCAAACGTTTGGTGTCGTTCATGCTTATCCGCGTGTCCGGGTCGATTGACAGCACACGCGCATACAGTTCATCATTCGACAGCCGCGCAAGTGCCCGCCGTATCTCGCCGTTGCTTTCCGCTCCGAAATCCGGCTCATACATCAGCCAATGAAAATAAAGTCCCGTGCCGCCGACAACTATCGGCTGTTTGCCGCGCGAAACGATATCACGGATGGCATCCAGCGCCATTTCTCGGTAATCAGCAACAGTGAATCGCTCCGAAAAATCAAGAAATCCCATTAAATGATGCGGGATCCCTTGCTTTTCCTCCGCCATGGGTTGTGCCGAGCATATCGGTATATCGCGGTATATCTGCATCGAATCGCAGGAAACCACTTCTCCGTTCGTTCTTTTTGCAAGCTCCACGCCGAGCTTTGTTTTGCCCGATGCCGTAGGTCCCGCTATAACGTAAACTGTCATTGTATCCTCTTGAAGCGTACCTCAAGCTCATGGCGTGTGAGCCTGATGAGTATCGGTCTGCCGTGCGGACACGAAAGCGGCACGCGCTCCTTGACTATCAGTTTCATAAGTGTCTTTATGTCAGTGACCGTCAGCTTGTCGCCCGCCTTGACCGCGCTCTTGCACGCAAGCTGCATAAGCTTTTCGCGTTTCAGCTCATTTGTGCGCACCTGACGGAACGCATTGCTTTCATCAAGCAATGACATTATGAATCTTTCACAATCAATATCGCCGAGCGCCGACGGAGTTGCCTTGACCGAAATGTTCGAAAAGCCCATGTCCTCTATTTCAAAGCCCATTTCTTCAAGCTGAGAAATTATTCCGTCAAGCATTGCCCGCTCGCGCGGCGAAAGCGATATGAGTTGCGGTATAAGTAATATCTGGCTTGCGCCGTCACCCTGCGCCGCATACAGCCGTTCAAACAACAAACGCTCATGCGCCGCGTGCTGGTCGATTATGTATGCTTCGTCACCCGCCGCAACGATTATGTATGTATCAAAAAGTGTGCCGACTACACTGTATGACGGCAATTCATCCTGCTGTTCAGTTCCGCTGAAGAAAGTCTCCTGCCTTGCTTCCTCGGACACCGTAGGTGTAACCTGCTCTGCGTCTTGTACGGACGGCTCGTTACTTTCTTGCGTCTCCGTGTCAGAATTTTGTCCGAATTCCGTTTCTTTTTTTTCGGTGGAATCAGCCACTGTAAGCACGCCGCGCGACATTTGCGCAAATTCGGCAAATTTCATTACGAGCGACGATGTCTCTCCGAGCGTCAGCTTTATTTGCGCGGGATCATCGCGCACGGAAGCAGCCTCTTCAACACTTTTAACTGCGGTATTCTCAGTCTTCGCCTGCTTTTCTTTTGCAGATGTGCCATCATACACCGAGCATGTAGTTTTTATTTTTTCGTCATCATTTTTTATGACGTGTATTTCATTTATCTTTTCTTGCGGCAAAACATCGCTCAATGCGACCGGACGGTAAACGCCCGCGCCGACACCGCTTACTTCGGTAACTGTAGCCGTATCGGCTTTGATACTCTCGCTTTTAAAAAGCGACGGTATTTCCTGATTGGCGTCAAGCGCCTGCTTGACCGCCGCGAAAATCACATCGTATACGGGCAGACCGTCAGCAAAGCGTACCTCCTGCTTTGTCGGATGTACATTTACATCGACAAGATTGCCAGAAAGCTTCATTTCAAGTACAAAGAACGGAAACTTGCCGACATTGAGCCTGCCCGCATACGCGGAATGTACCGCAGCCGACACAATATCGTTTTTTACCGTTCTGCCGTTTATAAACAGAAGTTGATTCGCACGGTTGTTCTTTTGTATTTCGCGTTTTCCCAGATAGCCTGATACGGATATGCCCGCCTTTTGGTATTCAAGGCGGATGACATTTTCCGCAGTCGTGCTTCCGAATATCGCGCGTATCGCGGAAAGCAACTGCCCGTCACCCGGAGTGCGGATAACGGTCTTTCCCTCATTCACACAGCGAAATGAGATTTCCGGATGCGAAAGCGCAAGTCGCTCCACAACATCCGCGACATATGTAGACTCCTGCGACGGTCTTTTAAGAAACTTGCGTCGTGCGGGAGTATTGAAAAACAGATCGCGCACCCATATCCCGGTGCCTTCGGGACAGCCACAGGCGCAAAATTTAAGTATTTCGCCGCCCGAAAGCTCTATTTCGGTGCCTTCATCAGATGCGTGCGTGCGTGTCGAAAGCCTTATGCTCGATACCGCCGCGACCGAAGCAAGTGCTTCACCGCGAAACCCGAGCGTAACTATATCATTGAGGTCATCGGCAACAGATATTTTGCTTGTGGCGTGACGCAAAAAAGCGTTTTTTACGTCATCCTCGTCCATACCGCATCCGTTATCAGTTATGCGTATAAGGTCGATGCCGCCGCCCCTTATCTCAACGGTGATGTTCGTTGCGCCTGCGTCAATGCTGTTTTCGGCAAGCTCTTTTACTATCGACGCGGGACGCTCCACCACCTCGCCTGCGGCGATTTTATTGGCTACGCTCGCATCAAGCAGTTTTATTTTCATAATTCCCTCTTGGCTTTCTCCCGAAGCTCACAAAGTAGGTTCATCGCCTGTATGGGAGTAAGCGTATTTATATCTATATCCTTAAGTTCTTCGACTATCTTCTGTACGTTGTCCGACGCAAACATCGCGGTCTGCGTTGCCGTAGGTCGGGCGTCGGTACGCGTAATGTCGGCTTTTTCAAGGTCGGAAAGTATCTCGCCCGCGCGTTTCAGAACGGGCTTCGGGATCCCCGCAAGATGAGCGACAGCTATACCGAAGCTCTTGTCGGCGCTCCCGCGCATTATCTTGCGCAGGAAGATAACGCCGTCACCGAATTCCTTTGCGGTGATGCAGTAATTCTTAACGCCGTCAAGATTGCCCTCAAGCTCGCTCAGCTCGTGATAATGCGTGGCAAAGAGCGTTTTCGCACCTACGTTATTCTTATCGGCTATGTATTCGGTCACTGCCCACGCTATCGCAAGTCCGTCAAACGTGCTTGTGCCGCGCCCTATCTCATCAAGGATTATAAGGCTGTCGCTTGTGGCGTTGCGGATGATATTGGCGACTTCATTCATCTCGAGCATGAATGTACTTTGTCCCGCCGAAAGGTCATCCGACGCGCCGACACGCGTAAAAATGCGGTCGCACACGGAGATATCCGCGCTCCGTGCGGGAACAAAGCTGCCTATATGCGCCATAAGCGTTATGAGCGCCACCTGCCGCATATATGTGCTCTTACCTGCCATGTTCGGTCCCGTTATCACCGCGAATCTGTTATCGTCCGTATCAAGATATGCGTCATTCGGAACGAAGCTGCGGTCTCTCTGCATCGCCTCGATTACCGGATGCCGTCCGTCGGTTATTTCAATTTTGCCATCGGTATTTATGCTCGGACGAACATATGAATTTTCGTCGGCAACGCACGCGAGCGCACAGAGCGAATCAACTATTGCGATCGACTCAGCGGAATGCTTCATGCGCGTAAGCGAGCCGAACAGCGTTTGCCGCACCTCGTTGAACAGCTTATTTTCAAGCTTAAGCGCCTTTTCCTCACTGCCGAGAACGAGCGATTCAAGCTCCTTAAGCTCCTCGGTAACGTATCGTTCTCCGCCGGTGAGTGTCTGACGCCGTATGAAACGTTCCGGCACCTGCCCCGTATTGCTGTTGCTGACCTCTATCGTGTAACCGAACACTTTGTTGAATTTTATCTTAAGATTCTTTATTCCGGTCTGTTCGCGTTCCTTCGCCTCAAGCTGTAATATCCATTCTTGCCCATGCGAGACTGCCGCACGCAGCTTGTCAAGCTCCTCGGAATACCCTTCGTTTATCACGCCGCCGTCGCTTACAGACTCCGCGGGATCTGCCGCTATCGCTTTTTCGAGCAGTTCCGATATGTCTTCAAGCGTGTCGATGCCGTTGAAGCACGATATGAGCGTTTCGCTTTTCACGTTCGCAAGCAGTTCTTTAACGCGCGGCAGATTTTGAAGGCTCTGACGCATATGTGCAAGCTCCTTCGGCGCGACCGTGCCGTATGAAACACGGGTACATATACGTTCCATGTCAAGAACATTGCCGAGCGCTTCCTTCAGGTCCTCACGCATGCCGTAATCGTTTTTTATCTCATCAACCGCGTCCAGTCTGCGCATGATGTCCGCCTTTGAGCGCATCGGGCGTTCGATCCATGAGCGTATCTTTCTGCCACCCATCGGTGTGTTCGTTTTATCGAGCAGCCAAAGCAATGTTCCGCGTGTGCCGTGGTCTCCGAGCGAGCGGAACAGCTCGAGATTTTTCACCGCCGCGGAATCGAGTATCAAGTATTCCTCCTGCCCGATGTACTTGAGCGACGTCATGTGTGCGAGCGAGTTTTTCTGCGTATCGCAAAGATACGCCCAAAGCGCCGCCGCCGCGCGTATCGCGCACTGCTTATGCTTTTCAAGCCCATCCGCCTCGGGAAAGCGGGAATAAAGCAATTTTATGCTTTCCTTTCCGAATTTGGCATCCGCGTTTGAAAAAGGACGGAACTGCTTCTTTATATATTCGGGTATACCTTCGGCACGCGTGCACGCCTCACTGTCCGCGATTATCTCATTCGGTCTGATTTCAAACAGCTTATCCGTCAAGACCTCGGTTTCAAGCGCCATAGCAAACGCGGTAAAATAAAATTCGCCCGTCGAAACGTCAGCCCATGCTACGCCGCAATTGTTTTTATCTACGGAAACGGATGCAAGGAAATTGTTCTGCTTGCCGTCAAGCATATCATCCTCGATTATCGTGCCCGGTGTCACCACACGCACGATACCGCGTTCCACAAGCGTCTTGGATGCCTTTGCCGCCTGCACGTCGGTAAGCTGTTCGCATATCGCTACCTTGTAGTTTTTCTCAAGCAGGCGGTTGATGTACATGTTGACGCTGTGATGCGGCACACCGCACATCGGCGCACGCTCTTCAAGTCCGCAATCGCGCCCGGTGAGCTGGAGCTGTAATTCCTTTGAGGCTATCTTCGCATCATCGAAGAACATCTCATAAAAATCCCCGAGCCGATAGAAAACAAGGCAATCGAGATAGTGCTGTTTCAGATTGAGGTATCTCTCCATCATCGGAGAAAGCTTGTATTCTCCCTTTTTACCCGATCCGTTACTCATACCGTTATCTCCGTTTCTCCGCAAAGCGTGTTAAGCTTTGCATCAGTTATTCTTACGTTTATTATCCTGCCCGTCATTTCGGGAGTTCCCGTAAAAATGACCATTCTGGCGGAATCCGTCTTCCCGCAGAGCTCATTGCCACCCTTGCGTGAAACGCCCTCGACAAGCACCGGAAGTGTTTTTCCTATATATTTTCTGTTTTGCTCCTCCGAGCATTTTTCACTGAGTTCGATCAGCCGTGCCATGCGTGAGCGTGTTGCATCGCTTCCGACCTGACCTTCCATTTTCGCAGCAGGAGTGCCGACACGCGGCGAATATATGAACGTAAACGCCGAATTGAAGCACACGCGCTCATACAAATCAAGCGTATCAAGGAAATCCTCCTCCGTCTCGGTCGGGAAGCCGACGATAATATCCGTTGATATCGCAATATCCGGCATTTTCGCACGGAGCTTGTCAACAATACGTATATAGTCGTCGCGCGTATAATGACGGTTCATCAGTTTAAGTATCCTGTCAGAGCCCGACTGCACCGGCAGATGTATGTATTTACAGACCTTGTCAAAATCGCTCATCGCATCTATCAGCTCATCCGAAAGATCCTTCGGATGGCTCGTCATGAAGCGGATGCGCTCTATACCGCCGATATCATTCAGTTTTTTGAGCAGCGCGGGAAAACTTATCTCCTCCACGCCTTTTCCGTAGGAATTGACGTTTTGTCCCAAAAGAGTTATTTCCTTTATCCCGTTTGCGGCAAGATCGCACACCTCGGAAATTATATCCGCGCTCCTGCGCGAACGTTCTCTGCCGCGGACATACGGCACTATGCAATATGAGCAGAAGTTGTTACAGCCGTACATGATGTTCACCCATGCCGAAGCCGTTTTTTCGCGCAGAACGGGCATATCCTCAACGATATCACCCTCCTTTTCCCACACGGAAAAGCTTGCGCGGCGCTCGGTCAGCGAATCAAACATCAGCTTCGGCAGCTCGTGCGTATTGTGAGTACCGAACACCACATCCACAAATCGGAAATGCTGTCTTATTTTTTCCTTGCTGCCCGGCTCCTGCATCATACAGCCGCATATCATGATGAGCATATCGTTTTTTTTCTGTTTGATGCTCTTGAGCTTACCGAGATTGCCGAGCAGACGCTCCTCAGCGCCCTCGCGCACACAGCAGGTGTTGAATATTACCGCGTCGGCATCCTCGCGTTTTTCGGCCTTTGTGTAACCCATTGCCTCAAGCATGCCCGCAAGCGTCTGCGAATCACGCACATTCATCTGACAGCCGTAGGTTTCCACAAAATATGTGTGTTCTCTTTCACCAAAATATTCTTTCACGCGCTCTAGATATTCACTTTCCGCAGTCTCGGAAAAGCGTATTACGGAATTTTGCAAATTTTTTCCTCCGAAAATAATGTTACTGTTACGTTAAGATTGATTGCCGAGCCGTTCCTCGTAGGCATTTATATCTTCAAGCAGATAAGTAAGGTCACTGCCCCACAACGTACGATCCGCAAGTACTACGGCGTTCGGGAGCTTGTCCACGCGCTTATCGCCCGTTATGCGCAAAAGCTGAAGCGTGCAGAAAAGCGCAAAAACAAGATGTTTCGGCTTTTGTTCGTTTATGCGGATATATTCTTCTATCGTAGGTACAGCCGAGCACGCGAATTTTTCGATAATATTCTCCGTAAGCTCAGACCATTTTATCTTAACGCAGGAATTTTCAAAACGTTTGAGCATTTCAAGCGCATACGACTGTACTACTTCAAAATTCAGATCCAGTGTCGGAATGATTTCTTCAAACACCGTAACGGTCATGTGCTTTTTGAGCTTTTCCCGTGCCATAAAGCCGCTGACCGTTTCCACTTCGTGCAAAACGGCATAGGCGCAGGATGTGCAAAGCGCACCGTCGAAAAGGTATTTTTTCAGTTTCCGATACGTTGTCATATCGTCTGAAACATTTATATGTGATGAAGAGAATCTCGTTTTCCTGTCAAAAACGCAAAGCAGATATTTTTCGATGCGCACCGTCAGATGCCCGTCAGATTCGCACTCTCCCTGCGGCGTGCACTGAACAAGCGCGTTTACAAATATGTTTTCAAATCCCAACCAATTAAGGAAATCAATGCCGAGCCCGCGCATATTAGCATATTCAACGATATTGTTTTTCAGATCTTCGGTGTTATCCGCGCCTTGCGCACAGATTATCTCGAATCCGCGCATTTCAAGACAAAAGCGACGGAACAAAAGCATGGTCAGCATCGCAAGCGGATTGAATTTTTCGTTTTTGATTTTCCCGTTCGGCAACAGCCAATTTGTCTCTGCGGGTGAAAATATCAATGTTTTTATATCCTTTTCATCCGCAAGCGCAGAAAAAGAATCAAAACCCGTGTACGGGTCGATTATTGCCGACACGCAGTCGGGATGCAGGATTTCTTCTCCGCTTACGCTCTCAAGCGCGATATCAAATGATACATCGCGGTTCGCAGTACCCTGCGAGTCACATATGAGCACTGCATTTTCATTTGCCTCACCGGCAGTGTTCGCTTCGCAAAGCTCACGCACCCATACACCGCGTGAAAAAACCGATGTTCCGAATATCACCGTTTTTACCGGGCGCATTACCGCCGCTTCATTTTTTTTCTTTTTCATTACTCTAACCCGTCTTAATAAAATTCGGGACGCACTTGCCTTAAGTGCGTCGCCGGACTTGAAAATCAGATGTCTGTGTTTATTACCTGCCCGAGCTTGTCGGATTCAAAAGCCGCCTCCATTACGCGCATAACACGGCGCACTTCGGAAAGCTTTATGAGCGGCTCCGCTTTTTTGTCAAGCACGTCGCACACATTACGGTAGAAATCGTGAACATCGCTGTACGGAATATCTATTTCATGCTCGTCCAGCGTTATTTCGTCGCGCGGCGCCATCGTCTTTGTGATGCCCGCGGCGTTCTGCACGGGCGTGACATCCTTTTCCTGCCATGCCTTGAGCCGTGCAACGCGAGCCTTTAAGCGCCAATTATCTATTCTCGCACTTCCGTTTTCGGCAAGCATATAGAAGCGCGGCATGCGCAGGAAGTTATATGTTCCGACCTCAACAAGTGCGCTTGTACCGTCTTCAAAATAAATGTTGAGCTTGAAGCCGTCATCGACCTCTTTGTTGGTTATATGTGAGCAAACGCAGTATACGCGGCTTATTTTCTGCGGCATGAGCTGAAGCATCTGGTCTATAAGATGCACGCCCCAATCAAGTATCATTCCGCCGCCGTGAGCTTTTTCGCACCGCCAATCGCTCGGGATGCCGCGTGAGCCCTGTATACGCGATTCTATACATATCGGCTTGCCGATCTCACCGCTGTCGATTATCTGCTTCATTCCGAGGAAATCAACATCCCAGCGTCTGTTCTGGTGAACGGTAAAGAATCTGTCGTATTTTTTTGAAGCATCTATCATTTCATCGAGTGCCTTAACGCTCATTTCAACGGGCTTTTCGCAGATAACATTTTTGCCTGATGCGAATGCCTTGAGTGCAAGCTCCTTATGTGAATCGTTCGGAACGGCTATAACGACCGCATCAACAGCGGGATCGGCGAATATCTCTTCATTTGAAGAATATACCCTTATGCCCGCATTTTTTGCCGCCTCACGCCGTGCTTCCTTTATATCGTAAGTTCCCGCAAGCGTGCATACGTCGCTGTTCATAAGCTGACCGCAATGCCATGCGCCCTGCCCGCCGTAGCCGATAACTGCTATGTTTTTCATTTTTAAGTACCTCGTAAAATTATTGCTCTTTCTGTATCGTCTTTTTATCTTTTGACAAGCGTTGAGCCGTCTGCCGAATCTTTTATATCATAGCCCGCGGCGTTGATCTCGTCACGGAGCTTATCCGACAGCGCCCAATTCTTTTCTTTTCTCGCCTGCGTTCTTTCCTCAAGCTTTTTCTTAAGCTCCTCGGGTATATCATCATCAAGCGGAACGTAGCCGTTTTCAAGCGAAAGCCCGAATACCGCATCCATTTTGAGAGCCGTTTTGTAGATGCTGTCGCCGGTGTGACCCGAGCGGAGCAGATTCCACAGGATGCCGAGTGCCTTAGGTACGTTGATATCGTCGTTCACCGCTTCAAAAAACTCGTTGTACGCATTTTCGCAAAGCTCGGTAAGATCGCCGTCGTCCTTGACGCCCTTGTTTGCCGAAACCGCCTCAAGCAAGCGGATGTATGCCTTTTGCGAAGCCTTTATCGCGTCCCATGTGAAATTTATCTTGTTGCGGTAGTGCGCATTAAGACAGAAATATCTGAACGAAAGCGGCATGATGCCGTTTTTCTTAAGGTCGGCAAGGGTATAGGTGTTGCCGAGGCTCTTGCTCATCTTGCCGTTATCCACCATCATGAATTCGCCGTGCATCCAATAGTTTACCGCAGGATGCCCGAGCAGTGCCGTTGACTGCGCGATCTCGTTTTCGTGGTGAACGGGGATATGGTCAACGCCGCCTGTGTGGATATCGAACGTATCGCCCAAATATTTTCTGCCCATTGCCGAGCACTCTATATGCCAGCCCGGATATCCCATTCCCCACGGGCTTTCCCACTGCTGGAGATGCTCCTTCGGTGCTTTCTTCCACAACGCGAAATCGGCGGGATGGCGTTTTTGGTCATTTACCTCGACGCGAGCGCCCGCAAGCTGTTCCTCAAGGTCAAGCTTGCTCAAAACGCCGTATTTGCCGTACTTCATTATGTCAAAATAGATGCCGTCGTCGGTCTCATAGGCATAGCCCTTTTCCTCAAGCCCCTGAACGAACTCTATCATTTCCTTTATATGCTCCGTTGCCTTCGGCACTACCTCGGGCAATGAAATATTGAGTGCCGCAACGTCATCCTTGAAAACCGATGTATAGTACGCGGCTATCTCAAGCGGCGATTTCTTCTGCGCGCGTGCCGCCTTTTCCATTTTGTCCTCGCCCGAATCGGCATCGCTGGTAAGATGTCCGACATCGGTGATGTTCATTACGCCGAGCAGCTTATAGCCGTCGGCTTTGAGCGTGCGCCGCAGAAGGTCCATAAATACATATGTGCGCAGATTTCCTATGTGCGCAAACGAATATACCGTAGGACCGCACGAATACATGCGTATCTCACCCTCACGGATAGGTTTAAGCTCTTCCTTTTTGTTCGTAAGCGTATTATAAATAAGCATATCATACCCCACAATAGATAATATTTCATTTTATTATACAGCAAAACACGCGATGTTGCAACTCTTTTGTACTAATATTAAGAATTTTTTCATACTTTTAAGCGGTGATATTTATGAAAAAGCGAACTTTTTTCAGTATAGGGATGATGACCTTCTCAAATGCCGCGGTAAGGGTACTCGGCATGCTTTATAAGGTTTGGCTCGCCGGGATGATATCGCCGCCGGCACTCGGGATATATCAGCTTTCGATGTCACTGTACACGGTATTCATAACTCCCGTTGCCTCGGGACTGCCGAACGCCACGGCGCGGCTGTGCGCAAAGTATTCGGATGAAAAAAAGGAAAAAGATGTGCTTGCCTCCGCGGTAAAGCTTGCGCTCGTACCGCTTATGCTTTCGGGGATAATAATGATCCTGCTGAAGGATGTCCTTGCGGGCATGTTCCTGCATGAGCAAAGTGCATACGGCGCGGTGCTTGCGCTCGTGCCTGCCGTGACCGTCGGTGCGCTCGCCGCCCTGCCGGCAGGATATTTCCATGCCTGCGGAAAATCAGGCTATCCCGCGTTTTTTGAAATAATCGAACAGCTTGCAAAAATTGCGTTTGCATTTGCCGTTATAAAGCTGTTTTCGCGTGGCACGCTCGGCGATGCCGCTTTGCCCGCGCTTGCGGTCAGCTTCGGGGGAGTGCTGTCGTTTTTTATGCTGTTTTTGTGCGTCGGAAAGCTCGATATGAAAAAAGGCGGCTTTACGCGCGAGCTGCTCCAAAATGCAGTACCCCCGACACTTGCGCGGCTTGCGACATCGCTTTTGCACCTTGCGACAACTACCGTTCTGCCGCTCAAGCTGATGTCCTTCGGGCTTTCGCGCGAAGCCGCACTTTCGGAATACGGCATTCTCACATCAATGGCGTACCCGGTGGTATTCATCCCCGTGACCGTAACGAGCGCACTGTGTGTCGTATACATGCCGCAGGTCGCCAAAAATCTGCAAAATCCGCAAATAATCAAAAAGAAATTCTTCTCGTCGTTCCTGTTCGCGCTTGCGGTGTCGGCAGGCTTTGCGATATTATTGCTTCTGTTCGCGCCGTTTGCCGCAACGAAAATATTTTCTCAGCCGCTTGCGGGCAGATACATGGTGATGCTGATACCGAGCGTGCTGTTTACGGGAATAAATCAGGTCTGCGCATCGACGTTGAGCGGTATGGGCAGACAAAAAACGCTCATGGCAATAAGCATCATCGACGGCTGTATCGGACTTTTGCTGACCGTCCTGCTTGCGGGCACGTTCGGCATATACGGATTCATCATCGGCAACGGCATACAGGACGCTCTGGCGTTTTTGATGTACATTTTTTCACTTATAAGGTGGCGTAAAAAATATGAACGCATTGCTTGCGGGCAACCAAAACTCGGGTAAAACGACGCTGTTCAACCGTCTTACGGGCAACAATGCTCACGCGGGGAATTTCCCGGGCGTGACGGTAGATATCTCAAAGGGTAGGATAAAGGGAAGCGGTATCGAGCTTTTCGACCTGCCGGGCATATATTCGCTCAGCTCATTCAGCGCAGAGGAGGAGCTTGCGCGCAAGGCGATAGAAAATTCGCCCGACCTGATAATAAACATCGTTGACGCAAATTCGCTTGATCGCGGACTGTATCTTACGCTTCAGCTTGCGCGGTACGGCATAAAAATGATAGTTGCGCTGAACATGATAGATGAGGTCGAAAAACGCGGCGGCAGGATAGATGTCGCATCGCTTGAAAAAGAGCTTGGCGTACCCGTGTTTCCGATAAGTGCGCGAAGCGGGCGCGGTTGTGATAAGCTTCTTCAGGCAATAAAATCGGACGCGGGACAGATCTGCCGTATCAGAATACATGAACAGGCTGATTTTGAAGCTCAGGCAGAGGAATACTACCGCGCCGTTGACGCTCTTGCGCGTCACGCGGATATCCCGCAGAATTTTACGTCTTCCTTTGCCGACCGTATTCTTCTTGGAAAATACACCGCGATACCGTGTTTTTTGCTGATATTATCGGCAATACTGTTTCTGACGTTCTCGGTTTTCGGAAAATTCGCGTGCGGCTTTATTGATTTGCTGTTTTCGCTCATTTCGCAGAAGCTCGGCGGCTTGCTCGTATCGTTCGGCGCATCGGATTTTGTTGTGCGGCTCGTCTGCGACGGTATACTGTCCGGCATCGGCAGTATAATTTCGTTCCTGCCGTGCGTGCTTATTCTGTTTTTCTTTCTTGCCCTGCTTGAGGATTCCGGCTATATGGCGCGTATCGCGTTCATTGCCGATGCGCCCATGCACGCCTGCGGGCTTTCCGGGAAAGCGATAGTGCCGCTCCTGCTCGGGCTCGGATGCAGTGTGCCGGCGCTGCTTTCGTGCCGCACGCTTGAGGAAAACCGCAAAAACACCGCACTTGCCGTGCCGTTCATCGCGTGCAGTGCGCGATTGCCGGTGTTTCTGATGCTGTCGAAATATCTTGCGCATCCGTTTCTTATGATAGGTATTTTATATCTGCTCGGCTTTATTTGCGCGCTTTTGCTCGGCATCACGCTTTCGGGCAGTACACCGCCGCCGTTTTTGATAGAGATCCCGCCGTACCGCCTGCCGAAGCTTTCGTCGGTTTTCAAGGATATGACAGACAAGGCTTTCGACTTTCTGAAGCGTGCATTCACGATTATATTCATCGCATCGCTCGCGGTGTGGCTGCTTTCGAATATCACACCATCGTTCGGACTTTCATGCGAAAACAGTATTCTGTGCGTGCTTTCCAAAAAGCTGTTGCCGCTGTTTGTGCCGCTCGGCTTCACCTCGTGGAAGCTTCCCGCCGCACTGCTTTCGGGGATAAGCGCAAAGGAAGCGATACTGTCATCATTTTCGGTGCTTGATGTTTCATTGCAGACGTTCACCGCATCAAGCGCGGTATCGTTTCTCGTATTCAGCGCACTTTATACGCCGTGCATCGCCTCGCTTGCGCTCATAAAAAAAGAATACGGCTTGAAAAGTGCCGTATTCTCATGTTGTGTTCAGACGCTTACCGCCTATGCTGCCGCGTTCATCGCGTACACGCTGATGCAGTTAGTGTAAAGTGGGGTTCGCGGGACGCTGTCCCGCCCCCTTTGCAAATGATTAAGCAATGAATCCGATTACATGGTGTAAATGTGGGTTCTGCAAAACAATTGTTACGTTTTTTAATCGCGTTAATAAATTCCGCAAGCTTTAATTGTTCGTCTTCATTGAGTTTTTCTATTGCTGACAGCAATACGGGGTTGACGTTTGAATCTGTATCCGAGAAAAAGACCTTAAGACTAATATTGAGTGCTTCACAAATATAAGATATTATTTCTATTGTCGGATTCTTATTTCCCATTTCTATTTCACGCAAATAGCTTTGCGATATGCCGGTCATGTCGGCAAGCTTATTCGTTGTTAAGCTCATACTGTTTCTTAAATCAATGATTCGTTCCGCAACATTCATATCATTTCATCTCCAAAAATCTTGATAACAATATAATAAATGCTATATATAAAAAATTACATTTTTAGTGTTGATATTTTATCGATATAGTGATATGCATTAATCGATATCAGATACGGTATCAAAAAAATCATATTTTAGGAGGTATAGCATTATGAATTGTAAAAACTGAGGGAACGAAATCAAGGAGGATGAAAAATTTTGCGCGTCATGCGGCAAATCAGTAGCGGAAACAAACGAAGTCGGAAATGACGACTCTAAAAAGAGCAAGACAATGTGCTTGCCGTCATTTATTTTAGGCTTACACCGCCATTTATACTGTTTCATTTTTGCGGACGCATCGGATGCTTTTTCGGAGGCTGCTGTTATGGGAAAGCAACGGACAGCTGCCTCGGAATAGTTTTTCCCGATAACCCTGCAGCAGGTATTTATCACAACGGAATAAAATGTTACCCCACACAGCTTTTTGAAGCTTTTGCTTTGCTGATAATACTTATAGCTGTATGTGCAATAAAAAACAAAATCTTTTGTTATCTGCTGTTTTATTCTGTCTGCCGCTTCGTTATTGAGTTTTTCCGAGGCGACGAACGTGGATATATTTCGCAATTTATATCTCCTGCACAGACAATTTCTATAGTCGTATTCGTATTTTCGGTAATAAAGCTTTCAACCGTATTCAAAAAACGTATTCATTATGGCTAAACTATAAGTATACTGAACGCTTATGTCATTTTGCGACGATTGAGTAATAAAAGCAACTTTATGCTGAACATTGATTGTACTTTGCCCCACAAAGCGGAGCCAAAAAAACAAAACGAGGGGACTCTGTCCCCTCGGAAAAGTATCACATATTATTCAACTGTAGCCGCAGGAATCTCGGGTCTTATTGACTCATAGAACTGTGAACGTGATGCCTGCATATAAACGGCGACCCACAGCGTGCCGACACCGAGGCACAAAGCGCCGATAATAATCCAGCCGATGAAGCTCAGATCCTGAATGAAAAGCTCGGCCTTATGTCCGTCCATCATTTTGCGGCTCTCGTTGATGCACTGACGCCATGTGTATGTCGGGTTATCTATTTTGATAAAGTAAGCCATTGAATACGAATACGTCTTTACAATGCCGGGAATAGCAAACAGTAACGACCAAAGCGCTATGAATATCGTCATCATGATATACAGCAGGATATTTTGTGAGATATCATTCTTAAAGCCGATAATAATGTCGGCAAGCTCCATTTTCTGTCCGTCGCGCGTTTGTTTTAAGAACATGTAATTAGTAGCGTACATAATCGGCCCGCCTATAATCAACATTGCTATTGCACCGACTACGGGAATAACGCCGATAATTCCTGAAGCTACGCTGATAATAAGCAATACAAGTACCGCAATAAGCCAACTATCGCAGAAAATGTTGTTGCCGAGCTGATCCTTTGCCCGTGTTTTGATGTCATACCGTGTCATAAAAGCACCTCTTTCTAAGAAATCTGACAATATAATATCACATCTTTTTCACAAATGCAAGGCTTTTTTCAAAAAAGCCTAATCAAACACACCTATCAAAAAAATTATTCGGCATTTGTTATTATGTCGATGCTTCTGCGTACATCACTGATTTCACGGCTCACGTCGAAAAGCTCGGTGCGCACACCGTCGATATCCGTGACGATACGGGAATTTTTGTCACTGTTGAAGTAGGAAATCGAGCCGCCGCAGGCATCAACAGTCGAACCTGTCGATTCGATAAGCGCATTGTGGAGGCTCGTATTCCAGAATGCGCTCTGGAACAGATTTATCTGCGTTCTGCCGCCACCTACAGAGCGCAATGCAGTACCCGGTCCCTCGGTTTTCAGCCCGTCGATATAAACATCCGAAGCATCGTTCAGAATATTGACATCGGCGCGCTCCGGATTGAGATTGCACGCATATACGACCTGCGAATGAAATTCATACGGTATCATGCCGCAGAAGACTGGGCGACATCCGCGTCGCACAAGCAACAAATTCTGTGCATAAGTCGAAACCGTTTGAAAGCAGTTGTCCAAAAATACGCGGCTTCCGCCGACAGTGTTGAAATAGTGAGCGCAGAATATGAGTGCAAAATCACGGAATACCACATCGCGCGTTACCGCGTGCTTTACAAAATGAAAATATCCGTAAAACTGTTCGTGCGTCATCAAATGCGCCATGAACAGTGTTTTTTCACTCGTTTCGCTGATTTCAAATGCGGCATCTGTCTCACCCGTCAAAAGCATCGGTCCTGCCGCAAGATCGCACCACATGAAATCTATAAGCTCGACCGTTGCAGGAATTTGAATTTTTCCCGTTATAAGATATCTGCCTTTGCCGAAAAGTATCTCACGCTTGCCGCTCTCGAATGCCCTGCGGATCGCGTTTGTCGAATCGGTGATACCGTCTCCGACAGCGCCGAAATCATCGACAAAAGCACATTCGGTTTCCGAATATGCAGGTATGGCGGGCGGCGAGACGCGCATCATAAGCGATGACGGGGCATAGATGTAATTTCCCTCGGTTTCACCCGTCACGGGAGCTGAAACATCAAAGCAGTAACGCCCGCAAATGCTTGTGCGAAGCTTTAATGCGGGAATATCCCCGTAAATGAGCTTACGACAGATGAGCGCCGTATCGTTTGCGATTATACCGGCAATGCGATTTTCGGAAACATCGCAGTTCTCAATTACGGTCGGTGATGTAAAAGCCATATCGAAGCCGTAATTAAAGCCGCTGACGGCGATATTGCGGAAGCACCCCTCCGACCCGCGAATAAAATATATACCGCAGTAGCCGCTTTTGCCGGTGATGCGTACATTTTCTATACGTCCGCAGTTGGACGAAACATAGAATATGCCTATTGCACCCGGATTGTCCGCACCGACATCAACGGTTATATCCTCCACCGTGTTCATTTGCGCACAGTTTGTGGTCTCGCTCACGTCATCCGGAACAGCCTTTATATTGAAGCTGATGACGGGCTTTTTTGTCTTAAAACCAATGGCGTTGTCTTTTAGGCGTATGACCGTACTTTGAGCATCTTCGCCCACGATATGGATATTTCTGCACAACTCACACACATAATTTTCGCGTTGGAGCGTGCTGATATTTACTGAATATGTCACGGTATCACTGATGAGATATTCTCCGGCGGGAAAGTAAATAATATACGCTTCGGGAGCGTATTCCGGCAGAGTTATCGTCATGAAGCCGTCCTCGACACGTCCCGATTCGCGCCCGATATACGCATCGCGCGAAAAAGCGTCGCTCAGATCAAACAAACGTTGCTTGGTCGCTTCAAGCGCGTCGACATATCCGCGCACCGCATCGTCGAAGGCGTTACGTATTGCCTCTGTGCAATCGGCAGAGCCTGTCGGATCGGCACAGTACGGTGGCTTGGTGACATCAATGATGTTGTTGCAAAATGACGGATATTTCATGCTTTCTATACCTCCGTTTTAACAGTATAGCATATAAACTCAGCGGTTTCAATGCTTTTCTTGCCGCGATTTATGCCGAAATTGCTATTGACACACAATATACAATTACATATAATAAGTGTATATCATGTCACGGAGGCGATTTTATGAAAATATCAACACAAACCGAGATCCTTTCGATGCGTCTCGGAGAAAAAAGAGCCATAGAAACGGTTATCGCAAGCGGCTTTGATGCGATAGATCTATCATGCTTTGAAATGTTTGACGAATCTACGCCGAAGATGCAGAGCAACTATAAGGAATATGCCCGTGAGCTGCTCGCACTCACCGAAGGTACCGGAGTATATTTCAATCAGGCGCACGCACCGTTCCCGTCAAGCCAAGCCGACGAAGCTTTCACGAAAAAAGCATTTGATTGTATAGTTCGCTCGATGGAATTTGCATCACTCGTCGGTGTGCGGAACATAGTAGTGCATCCGAAACAGCATCTTAAATACAAGGATAATGCCGCATATCTGAAAGAACAGAATCTTGAGTTTTACACTTCGCTGATACCTTATTGTAAGGATCTCAATATTACGGTTTGCGCCGAAAATATGTGGCAGACAGGCGAAAACGGAATCATAACCTACAGCACCTGCGCTTCACCTGCCGAATTTGTCGAATATATTGATATGCTGAACAGTCCTTATATCAAGGCGTGTCTTGATATCGGGCACGCATTCCTTGTAAACGAGGATATCCCGTCATTCATACACGCGCTCGGCGACAGACTTGTTGCGCTTCATACGCACGATACGGGCTGTAATTGGGATATGCACATTCTGCCGCACAGTATAAACGCCATAAAATGGGATGATGTGCTTCGAGCGCTTGCCGAAATAGATTATAAGGGTGAGCTGACACTTGAGGCCGATAACACACTTGCGCATATGCCGAATGAGCTTTTGCCTACCACATCGAAATTCATGGCTGATGTTACACGCAACATGGCAAAGCATTTTGAGACCTTCAAAAGCGAAATGCAGTGATGCAAATGGGGCTATGCCCTTTCCTCTCTACGCGCTTTTATAAAAGCGAGGCAAAACTTTCATTGCGCTTCGCACAAAGCAAAAAAATACAGTGCCTTATGCTAAAGTATAGCGCAAGCACTGTGTTTTTTATTTATTTTGCTTTATAAAGCAATTATTCTGTTCACTCCCCCTTGTTTCAGACAATTCCCGCAAGAATTGCTTGCGGAGTTTGGAGCGAAGTTCCAAGAAGTAGCTCACGAAGAGCTAAATCACCATTTTGCCGGTGTCGGTGCTTATTATGCGAAATGAGACTTTTTCACATCCGTCGGTCGCCGAAATATACACTGCGTATTCAAGAGAATCGTAATTCCCGAAAAATTCATAGCACAATTCTTCCCGTTCGTTGACCGATATGACGCATAGACGAGAGCTTTCGATATTAAAACCTTTTTTCAGCTTGTTTGCCGCGTCAGCTTCGGATATTTCCGGCTGTATCAGTGAGCGGTCATGCTCGCTCATGATATAGCTTTTCCCCTCAAATCCGACGATTTCGCCGTTATCAAGCGCGACCTGCACTTTGAAAATATCGGGATATACAACGATTCCGTCCTGAACGACAGCAAAGTTAAAAATCATGTAATGTCCGAAAAATTCACGCCATACGATTTGCGAATCACGAAATCCCAACTTTTCTGCAAAAGCTGTCGCCCTTTTACCTGCCTCATCTTCGGATATCGAAGCCTCACCTATATCACGCGATGAGATTGCCGAAAGCAACAATCCGCCTGCTTTTGTTACCTGAAGATAGATTCCGTCGTCCGAGAACGTATACGCCGGTATAACTCCGTTTATTTCTCCGGAATACTTACAGTTGAATCCGAGATTTTTCACATATTCAGCCGCGTCCTCCGGCGAAACGGCTTCTCTTTCACGGAGCGGTGTCGTGCGTGCCTGCCCGTCGGAGAAAGGCCCGTCAAAAATTACCGACGGGTATTCTGACATACTTTCCGCAATGCTTCCGAACACTCCGCTCGTTTCCGTTTCTCCGCCGCCTACGTTGAGCAGTGATATCTCACCGCTCAAAACACCGTTAAGCGCGTCGGCAAGCTGAGTATTGACTTCACGGCAGGTGTCAAAAAACTCACGTATCTGTTGTTCAAAGTTTTCCGGCTTCGGTTCCGTGCGCATGACGGTCACGCAATAGCTCGAAAGCTGATTGACGAATTTAAGCGTATTCTGCATTCCCGTTGCTACTATCGGCAGCTTGGAAAGCTCCTGCCCGCATGCGGCACTTTTGAGCGCAAGTGTCGAAAGAGTTTGAGTAATAAGTGCATTGTCGGTAGTTATCATCAGCTTGGAAAGGTCGCTTTCAACGGCACGCATATCTGATACCGATTCCTGAAATGATGCCTTGAGCGAGTTTTCAAGCTTGAGTGTCATTTCGCTTGCACGACTCGATTCCATTACCGCCGCGACACTTACCGTGCAAAGAAGCACGAATAGTACACAAATTATGATCAACGATGCGATTTTCTTCATTATTTCACCTGCAAAAAACATGATTTCCGACATTCAGCATGATTTCCTTGCTGAGCATCCACTGATTGGTGGCTGTTTGCGGATTGTAATAGTAAACACAACCGTTTGTCGGATCCCAGCCGCTGAACGCATCCCGTGCGGCACGGATACATTCTTCGTCGGGCGCGAGATTTATCTGACCATCGCTCACTGCGTCGAACGCTCCGGGTTGATATACCACTCCTGAAACCGAGTTGGGAAAGTTCGGGTCATCGACTCGATTCAGAATCACCGCCGCCACTGCTACCTTCCCGATATATTCCTCGCCGCGTGCTTCACCATAAACAGCCCGTGCGATAAGGTAAATATCCGTACTTCCGACAGAAGTATTGGCATTTATTCCGAGCGCGGCAAGCGTCTTCGGGCCTGCTATGCCGTCGGGCGTAAGTTCGTTATCTTTTTGAAATGCCATCACTGCCTCACGTGTTTTATTCCCGAATATACCGTCGACTTCTCCGGGGTCATAGCCCTTTTCGATAAGCGTTTCCTGAAGCTTTTTTACCTCGTCACCGTTGCTTCCGCTACTCAGCGATGATGCCGAGACCGCCACGAACAGTAACGCAAGTGAAACCATTACAGCAATTATTTTTTTCACAGTATGCCTATCCTTTCAAGAAAATCAATTATCAAAGAACGGTACTCCGTTCTGTTACTGTTGTTCGAAACATAGCACATCGGCGGAAACGCCACGCACCACCAATTTCTGCCCTGCGCTTCACCTATCATTACCTTAAGCGCGGTATATTTGCCGGCCGGATATACTTTATTGTTATAAGTGCGCTCCGGAAAATCTTCTTCGGCAAGTGTTACTGTGACATCACATCCGGCTGTGTTTTCCGCGATCACACGGATATCATCAAGTCTTTCCGTAAGAGCTTTTTCTGCCTGAGCCTTTGTTTTACATTTTGAAAGCACCGGAGCAAGATATTCATTTACTTCATCACGCACAAGAAGCTTTATTCTCTGGTCTTCTTCCGAATCGGAAGCGGCGAGAATATGTATTCTTACGATGTCATCATACGCGTTGACGCGGACAAGCATGACCGCAAATGCCGCAAGCAAAACCAATACCGCAATAACTTTTTTCATAAAAAAACCACCCTTTCGTCTAAGATTCTTGACGCAAGGGTGGTATGTTATACTTTTTTTATAAAAAACCGTCAACTTAAAAGTTATTCATGGTCACCGCAACAGCAGTCGTGGTCATTGCAGTCGCAATCTTCATCGCCGCAATCACATCCGTCATCGCCGTGGCAACCATGGCATGAACAGCAATCGTGAGTACAACCGCCGGAATGTTTTTCGAGCAGTTCAAGTATCACGGGAGTTAGCTTTTCCATTTCATCATCGTCGGGCATTGAAAATGAAAGCTCGCCGTTTTCCTCCTCCATGCGCATAACATAGATGCCGTCATCATCGGCGTCCTCAGGTGTTGCAAGCAATGCATAATTTTTGCCGTCAAAATCAAAATTGTCGATCATCATAAGAGCTACTTCGTTGCCGGCATCGTCCTGAAAATAAAGTAAATCGTCCATATAAATCTCCTTAAAAATAGTCTCATGTACATCATACAATACTTTTGCAATTTATGCAAGCTTTATTTCATATGAAAGCCGCATCGAGGGCAAACAGTACCACCGCAAACAAGTCCGCAACCCGGACAAGTGTGCATTTCGGATTGTGTAGAGTCGTATTGCTCGCCGCTGTGCGATGTAGTATTATTCTTACTGTTCGCATATGCCTCACTCTGTGACGAGCCCGCAGGTGCCGCCCCACGTGGAGGAACGTATCCGCCGCGCGAATCATAATCCAGCTTTGATATTTGAGAACGGCATATGATGAGCGCTATCGCCAATGCAAAATGATATACCGTGGCAGGCAGTGTGGCGGCAATGTTCACACCGCCGATACCGCCGAGGATAAAAAGTATTGCTATGACAAATATCGAAGGCTTTTTCGGTAATTCGCCGTATTTGACGGCATCGCGGAACGCGTTCATATCTCGCACGATTTTCGCGTTGAAAATTATGTTAAGCACCATGATCATCGCTGCGATAACAATAATAGTTATCGCAATAACGTAGCTAATATCGAGCATCGGCGAATTTAACGATGGATTTGGAGCATCTTTTGCAAAATAACCCACGATCAAGGCGAAAAACAGCAGAAGTGCTTGCGTTGCAAGCCTTATTATCGCCGCCGCTTTCATCCACGAAAAGCCGGATGTATTCATTCCGAGCGGTTTTTTTGACGCGGCATATATTTTCCATATGCCGACAAGCTCGATGATCGAAAGCGCGATAGTCGGAAGCAGAATCACTGCAAGAATGACGGTTGACACGATCGGCTCCGCTGTAAACTGCTCAACGCTGTAACCGGGGTCGATATAGAATTCGTCGACCGATTCGTATGCGAAATCGCTTATTAATTGGCTGAACACCGTTCCGAACAACATGACTGCCAATATACCGAGCAAGGTAAAGCCGACCTTGACAGATTGCGCTATTGCGGCGGTAAGCACCGCTCCGGAGCCGGATGCCGTTTTAATTACCGATATTCCCGGCGGATCCCCCTGTGTCATCGTTGCCTGTTCCTGATGCAGTTTTGTACCGCAGTTTTTGCAAAACACCGCGATATCTTCATTCTGTGTTCCGCATGAATTACAAATCATATGGTTGCTCCTTAAAATCTTCCTCCGCCGCCACCGTGTGATACTCCACCAGACGACATGTGTACGCCACCGCCGTGCGACTGAGTGTTATTATTGTTTTCAGGTAAGCGCACACGCGTTACCTGACGATATAAAAACGTATCACGTTGAAGCGTGAGCTGTAAATCGCCCGAATAATTGAGCGCACCGCGCTGAAAATGTACCGTTTTAAGCTTGCCTTTCATCACAGTGACCGCAATAAGCGCTATAATAAAACCGAGCACCAACGATATAAGTGCCGTCTTGAGCCACTCAAAACTGCGTTGTTTATAATAAGTATCGTTATGCGAAATGTATTCATCATTACCGCTCGCATCATAATCATATGTGTTGTCGCCTGCCATTCGTGCGTCGCAAAGCTGTACGAACATTTCAAACGCTTTCAGATATTCACCGCGAGAAAGATAGCTGACAACATAGTTTTCGACATCATCACGGAATATACATCCGATGCAATCACCCGCCGTCGAAAGATACCATTCGTGCGAGCCCATGCACACAAGCAACAACGCTCCGTCAGCCGAATACCCGTTTGAATCGTAATAATCGTCTGCATATTCACGCGGGCTCACGCCTCCGAGCGAATTTTCCGTAACAATGACTATGTCGAAATCGCGTTCAGCGTTAAGCTCGGCCTCGATATATGCATAGCTGTCACTGTCAAGCAAGCCGGCATTGTCAACAAGCTTTTCCGGATTCGCGTAAAGCGAAATAAACATAACGGGTAGTATCATAAAAAGTGCAAATATGCGTTTCATTTCTGCACCTCCTATAAAAACCACACAAGCAACGCAATAATGAATATTACCGCGCTGAGTATGCCTGTCAGCGAAAACAGCCACCTTGCATATAAGCCCTTGTCAAGCGGCAGGTCGCCGACAAATTTCCCCGTCTGCCCATTCATGGCAAAAACGAATTTCTGATCCTTATATGTCGTGTGGAGAAGCCATATGGGATAAAGCGCATATTTAGTCTTACCGTTCGCTACATTTACAGCGCTTGATTCCGTGCTTACCGTCGCATAGCCCTGCACTGTATTGCGGAATTCATCCTCCGTGCTCGTGCGTATGCGCTTGTTTGCACGCTCAATGCTTTCATCCGATGAGACATCGTACTTATCGGCAAAGAATCCCGACAGATACGCTGTTTGAAAATCCACCGCTTCCGAGAAATCGAATGGCTCTACCGATTCCATCAAATCATCAGCCATACGCCGTGAACCATCGGCGGGAACATTGCGGAACGAAAGATTTCCTCCGCGCAGAACAGAAAAAAAGCATGTTTCGGTGTATTCGTAACGTGAATCCGTCCATACGCGCACAGTGCTTGCTTTATAGCGCATGTTTGCGTTCACATCGGCATCGAACAGCCAGAACGGAACGTATATGCCCTTTATTTCATCAATGTGGTTTTCATCCCTAAAAATTTTCGGCAGCAATTTTTTGCCTTTTATGTGCTTTTTATATGCCTCGATCGCCGCTTTTTTGTCTTTTTTGAACGGAATGACAAAGTCCGGTTTGAGTGCTCCTGCAAGCTGTGATTTGATTATCTGCGGATTTCCGCAATACGGACACGCTGTGGCGGCGGTGTTCTTATCGCCGATTATCTCGCCGCCGCACGATTCGCATGTGTATACTATGACCGAATCCTTTTCTCCGTCCTGCCACTGACTGCCTGCCGTATCGTTCCATTCTTCCGAATTTTCGCCGTCAGTCTTTAAGTCTTCGTCATATGCTTTAAGCGCGTCGGGCTCAAATTCCGTATCACAATACGGACATTTCAACTTCTGCGAATTTGCGTCGAACGCTATTGCGCCGCCGCAACAGGGACATTTATATTCCAAATTATCCATGTAACGTGAATCACTCACTTAATGTCTTTATCGTCAAATTTATCGCCGCACTGAGGGCAGAATTTCGGGGGATTTTGGGGATCTTCAGGCTCCCAACCGCACTTATCGCACTTGTAGAGAGGCGCATCCTCAGGCTTCTTCGCGCCGCATTCGGAACAGAATTTGCCCTTGTTGGTGTGACCGCATGCGCATACCCAGCCCTCGGGCTTCTTTGCGCCGCACTCAGTGCAGAAATTGCCCGTTACCGTCGCGCCGCACGTACATTTCCACTGTTCCTGCACGTTCTGCGTCTGTTGAGCGTTCTGTGATTGTTGCGCGTTTTGTGCGCCCATGCCGAAAAGGCTCTGCGCATTTGTGCCGCCTGCATTCATTGCCATTCCCATGCCCATGAAGCCGGTCATCGCGCCGCCGCTGTTTGACGCCGCCGCCTTCATCGCATCAGCCTGCGCACCGACAAGCGTAGCCGCCGCCATGGTGGGATCGCGCATGATCGCAGTGCGTTGTGCCTGCTTGATAAGCTCCGCATCCTCGTCGGGAAGCGTTACCGAGCCGAGCGCCACCGTAACTATCTTAAGTCCGCGAAGCTCGCTCCACTTCTGCGAAAGCGCTTCGTTCATCGCGTTTTCAAGCTCGGTATTGTGCGCTACTATCTGGTTGGGACGCATCTCCATATCGGAGAGCTTTGCGAGCGCGGGCTGAAGTGCGCTTATAAATTCGGTCTTTAACTGATTGTCTATCTGATCGCGTGTGTATTCGTCGGTAAAGTTGCCGCAGACATTGGTGTAAAACAGAAGCGGATCGGCGATCTTATAGGAATATACGCCGTTGCAACGGAGCGAAACGTCGATATCAAGCCCTATTTTTCTGTCTACCACGCGGAACGGTACGGGATTCGCCGTGCCGAACTTGTTGTCGATAAGCTCCTTTGTGTTGAAATAGTACACTCGCTGATCCTTGCCGGTATCACCGCCGTATGTGAATCGCTTACCGATAGTTTTGAAGGTCTCAAGAATACTTTTGCCTAGCGAGCCCGCAAAGATGCTCGGCTCGGTGGATCTATCGAATGTGTATTCGCCCGGCTCTGCGCAGACCTCAACGACCTTGCCCTGCTCAACGATGAGCATGCACTGACCGTCGGCTACCGCGATACCCGAACCGTTTGAAATTATATTGTCATTGCCTTTTGTGTTGGACGAACGTCCTGAAATCTTCTTTTTGCCCTTTACCGCAAGCACCTCTTTATCCATTGCCTCGCAGTAGAAAAACTCCTTCCACTGATCCGCGAGAGTGCCTCCGAGTGCGCCTATACCTGCTTTGATAAGTCCCATAATACCGTCTCCTTACTTAAATGTTATTTCTTTTTCTTTTTTATTATGATCATTACAACTACCGCAATAACGATCACCGCAACAGATACACAAATGATCGGAACAAGCAGACCTGAACCGTTTTCTTCCGAGCCGTTCTTATTGCTGTCAGATTTATTTTCTGTCTTATTGTCAGTTTTATTTACGTCATTTATAGCGGGATTTTCCGACGGCAACGGTTTTTCTGTAGGCTTGAGCTTCCCGTTCTCATCGAGATATTTCTGTAATTCGGCTATCAGCTTTTCAGCCATCTGCTTGTGTCCGTCAACGCTCGGATGCAGATTATCCGCCGACATGCCGATATCCCACGCGCCCGAATCAATGAAAAATACATTTTCCGCATTGATAAGCTTTTCAGCGGTGTCTATCGCATTTGATTTTCTGCTCTGCAACGGCTTCATGATGAATATCGGGCTTGTATAAGCGTCACGCAGCTTGCGGACGAAATCCGAGTACGCAAGCGCAAATTCGGTGTCGCTTACGCCGTTATCGTTAGTGCCGAGATTGATGATTATCACATCGGGCGTGAATTTTGAGGTATCCCATTTTTCGGGCTCATCCTTGCCGCTTACAAATTCCTTATCAAGGAAGTATCTGTTTATCATGCCGCGGCTGTCGGGATTGCCGTAGCCCGCGGTAAGCGTTATTCCGCCGAATGCAACAGTGTTGCGCTCCCAGCCGAAATGCTCGGCAACGATATGACCGTAGGTATTTATCACACTGTTGTTGTTAGGCTCAACATAGCCCTCAAGTATCGAATCGCCGATGAACTCTATTGTCGTATGCTCGCCGAACGGAAGTATCTTCGCGCCCTTATCAAGCGTGAACGATGCTATTTTCGGGAAAGCTGACTGCGCCGCCGCATAGATGCGCAAAACATGCTCGCCGTCATCAAGATCTTTTGCGATCGTTTTCAGCGGAAGTGATACGGATTTAGGTTCACCGCCGTCCACCGAAACGAAAATATTGCCGCTTCCGCCTTTTGTACCTATTGAAGTACCTGTGAAGCGAATGGCTATCGAGCCCTCAAATGTGCCGCACATAGCGCCTTTGTCGTTTTCGGTCCAGCGTCCCGTATAGACGATGTTTTCATCCGTCGCCGGAATTATTTCTCTTTCATCCTCGGCATACACCGTTGAGCATGCAAAAATCATGCACAGCAGTATAATTGATATCGTTTTAAGTATTTTCATAAAGAACTTCCGTTATTTCTAAAAATTCGCAAACAAATTTTTTGCCGTTGCTTTTTCAAAAAAGCGAACAGCTGTCAAAATGAAAACAGTGCCGGTTTGCGGTTTCAAGGAGCGGAGCAGTGCGAAAGTGAGTTCCGTATCAGATCATCCGAACACATCGTGTATTGCGTCGAGATAGGCGGTGCCGTAGCGCATTTCGGGCTCTAAATATCCGCCCTCCGTCCACTCGTTCCACGCATACAGCGTCACGACCTTGTGCTTTGCGCGCGACGAAGCCATAAAGTTACGGCAACGCTCAAGCGCGATCTTAAATTCGTCGGGCGTATTGTCGCTCATTATGGTGCAGAAATAGCCATTATGATCGATCTCATATTCCTTTTCGGGGTCGAAACGTCCGCTTGAATCCCAGCCCATTGACACATTCGGGAAGTAATCGGGAAACATCTTATCGTATTTATCCCATACCGGAGTTGCACCGTCGCGCCATTCGGAATAAGGGGCATACAGCGGCGCGTCGGGAATAAAATCGTGTATCCACACATACGACGTCACGCTGTCTGCGCCGAGGCGCGATACCATAGCCGCCTGATCGGGTCCGATCGTCTCGGTCTTTTGCAGTCCCCACTGTACGAAATTGAGGTGGATATCATATCCTTTTTTCGCCGCTTTTTCGCGGAACGAGCGGATCGCGTCAAGCGTCTGTTCAACACCGCCGAAGCCTTCTATCAAAGTGTAGAGCTGATAGATCGAAAAGTATTTTTTGCCGTCGATCTCCCAATACTCCGGGCAAGGGAAATAGCGGTCAATGATCTCATCGGTCATCGTCTTCCAACGTTCGCGGTCAACTTCGTTGTGATTGCACCACATCAGTCCGAACTTCATGCGATTGCGGTTCGGAGCGTGCAAAAAACCTTTTTCGAGTGCCGAATGAAGAAATTTGCCGGTGTTTTTGCCCACCATATCCCAATACCAATCGTAAATGAACACATCAATACCGGCGTCTGCGGCGGCATTGATTTGAATTTCACTCGTTTCGGGCTTGGATTCGTCCAGATATCCCCATACCGGCACTTTGGGCTGATTGTGACCGGGGAAACGGGGAACTGCCTTTTTCAGCGTGTCCCACTCCGACCAATCCGGACTTTGTGTGTGCAATGGATCGTGATGCCACTGCGGAAAATAATATGCGGCGACAGTTGTATTTTTCATGCTTTTTCTCCTTGCGGGCTGATGCCCTGATGTATTGTAACCGTACTTAATATTGTAACGGATTCGAATAACAAAGTCAATCCCCAATATTAAGCGATATTCGGATTTCTTATGCTGCCGCATAAAAAATCCGCCCGGCTCTCTGCACCAGGCGGATCCTTACGTTATCATACTCTTATAAGCTCATAATCGCGGTTTCCGAGACCGATCTTTTCGGCGTGCTCCATGCAGCTTTTCCATTCGGCTTCGGGAGTGGAATTGGTAAAGTGGTCACCGTGATCACAAAAATTCTTCGCATTCATATTGTCGTAGAGCTGGCTCCCCGCAAGAGGTACCGCTTTCAGACACGCATCAACACACGCTTGATCAAGTGCGAGCGGGTCGAACGACGCAAACATGCCTATGTTCGGCAAGATCGGCGCATCATTTTCACAGTGACAGTCGCAGTTAGGGGAAACATCGGCAACTATCGAAATGTGAAAGCTTTCACGTCCGTCGATGACAGCCTTGGCGTATTCCGCCATACGCTTGCCGAGAAGCGCGTTCGCCGCTTTGTCGTTGAAAGCTATCGCATCGAAATTGCACGCGCCGAGGCATCTGCCGCAGCCGACGCAGTTGCTTTCGTTTACATTCATCTTTTTGTTTACGGCATCATATTCAAGACCGCCGTTGGCACATTCCTTAAGGCATCTTTTACAACCGCGGCAGAGTTCATGTTCAATGTGAGGCTTGCCACCGGAGTGCTGTTCTGTCTTTCCGGCACGCGAGCCGCAACCCATGCCTATGTTCTTTATTGTGCCGCCGAAGCCCGTCAGCTCGTGTCCCTTAAAATGGGTCAGACTTATAAAAACATCTGCGTCCATTATTGCTCTGCCTATTTTGGCTTCCTTGACATATTCACCGTTTTTTACGGGAACGTAAATATCGTCAGTCCCCTTCAGGCCGTCACCAATGATCACCGGACAGTTGACAGTGTACGGGGTAAAGCCGTTTATCCATGCGCATTCGAGATGTTCAAGCGCGTTTTTGCGACTGCCGGGATACATCGTATTGCAATCGGTCAAAAACGGCCTGCCGCCCGATTCCTTAACGGTATCTGCGACGGCACGGGCGTAATTCGGGCGCAGAAAGCTCAAGTTTCCAAGCTCTCCGAAATGCATTTTTATCGCAACGAATTTGCCGTCCATATCAAGCTTTGCGAGCCCTGCTCGTTTTATCAGCTTTTGAAGCTTGACCGTAAGTCCGTCACCGAACGCCTCGGTACGAAAATCGGTAAAGTATACCTTTGATTTTTCCATTCGTATCCCTCCGTTTATGAATTTCGGTCACGTCGCCGATACGCTGATATTTACGGTGACAGTCCTGCCTGCTTCGAGCTTTGCGGAAACCGTAAACGCCTCAAAACCTCCTGACGGATTGAATATGCGCTCATTCTCGGACATATCAAAGATAAATTTGTCATCACACGAAACAGATATCAAAGCACCGTTTTCTTTTTGTATTGTTACGGAGGCTTCGCCAACGGATACTTTATCATCGCTCGAAGCTATTAACGGGAGTATTACGTAAGCATCCTCAGTGCAGGTGTATTCAGCAGTTAAAGCGCTGTCGGCAAAGCAGTAGCGTATACGATATTCTCCGCCGGAGAGGAGAGAACCGTCGTATAGTCTGCCGGACGAGGAAAAAGTAAGTCCGTCACGCTCGAGTATGGCATCCTTTCCGTACAAGCTTGTATATTTCACTCCGCCTGCCGAGCACTCAATACGCGGGGTAAGGCAACCGCATTTATGATATTTTACCTCCTGCATATTCTTCGGCTCGGTGTATGTATAACGCGGCACACTTGCGGCAAATACAATGCCGCAAGCATCATTCCAAAGCAGTGTGAGCGCACCGCCGGAGGAATAATCCCGTTCACCCTTATAAGCATCGTTAGCCGAAAAAGTCGCACGCCACGCGTTGTTGCGGACAAGCACTACACGGCTTATCGGATAGCATTTGACCTTGTTACCGGAATCAAAGGAAAGCGGAATATGTTCCTTATACTCAAAGCCCGTATCTACAAGATGTGCAAGCGCCTTTGCGTGGCAGAATGTATGATGTACGCATGGCGGCTCTTTTGCCGAAATATACATTGTTCCGCCGTGAAGAAGTCCGTCGGATGTGCATTTTTTATAAAGTTCGAAATTGCGTTCTGCCATTTCGGCAAGCTCGGGGATCTCGTCGGCGAAATCGGTAAACGCGCTCTGACATCCGTCCGATGTACGTGAACCCCAATAAGTCCACTTGTCACAGCGGACGCCGAAGCTGTTGTCCCAGCCGCCATCGGGCATGGCGAAATCAAGATGCGCCGGAAGAAGCTTTTTAAGCATGCTTTTCATTGTTTCGTCGTCAGTCTCTTTGACGTAACGGATCAGCGCGGGAAGCGATTCCTCGACGTTATAGCCTATATCGACGGGCAGACAGCCGTGCTCCGAACGTGCGACGTGCTGCTTACATTCGCCGACAAGCAGTCCGTTTACATCAAAAAACTGATACATCGTATCGGCATAGTGCTTAGCGGAAGCAAGATAGCTTTCGTCATCGAAAAGCTTATACGCGAGCGGGAGCAATCCGCACATTGCGGCACGGTAGTTTATAGCCGTATTTATTTTATCAATGTACGGGATGAGAAAGTCAACGGCTTTTTTCAGACGCGCTTTCCACTGCGCAAATGTATCATTATCAAGCACATGCCCGTGCAAAAGAAGCGCATCGGCAAGTCCTGTCGCATAAAATACCGTTATACCGTTCCAACTGTTCTGCGTGTCATTGCGCGTACTGCCGTCATCGTTGCTCATATTGTATTCAACCCAGTTGAATACCTTTTTTGCGGCGATAACATATTTTTCATCCTTTGTTATATCGGCAAGTGTAAGAAACGGATATATCGTATCAGCACATCTGCCGTGAATAAGATGACAAGCAGGGCATATTATTCCGCCGTCGATATGTCTGTCAGGAAAATCGAGCTGATATTTTATAAGCGCATCGCACCATTCTTTAAGAAGTAAAGCGTATTTATTCATGTTTTGTTCCTTTCGTGATTTGCTTTTTTGAATTATAACACCAACGAATGTAAAAGTCAAACGTGTCATAGAAAAATTTTGGGATTTTATAACCAAAAAACGTAATGTTTTGCTTGCGATATGCAAAAAAATGTGATATACTAACTGTGAATACTATTGATATCGCCGTCATGCAGTATCTGATAAAATTCTGACAGGAGGATATATATGGAAAACAGCGATGCCGTACAGCTTGACGGATACGGCTATGGTGATGATTATGAATTCGAATATTTCCAGTCGCTTGATATTTTGAGGTTACTGCTGATGCTTGTTGCATCGGCGAATATATTCGGTATCGGTTCGGGGAGCTTTGTGGCAAAGATAGGCGAAAGCATCGCGGGCATAGCGCCGATTGCGTTTTATATGATATCAGGTTTTCTGGTGTTGGGCAATAATTCAAAGATCGGCAATGCAAAAATAGGACGGACGATGGGACGTACCGGATTGCTGTTTTTGATAATGACTGTGGTTTATCTCGGAACAAATGCGTTATGCTATTATTATTTTGACGGCGTAAACATACTTGCCGCTACGCCGTTCAACTCAAAATTATTTTGGTTCAAAACACTTGCACTCAATATTTGGCCTTATGCGATAGGTCAGACTATATGGTATGTACAGGCGCTTTTTTACGGTTATGTGATAATTTATATATTCCGCAAGCTGCATCTTGCAAAAATCGAATGGCTGTTGTTTATTCTGCTTGAGGTGTTCGCGTTTGTATCCGGAGAATTTGCCGATGTATTTAACTTCCAGCCACTCGCCTCTGTGAATATTCCGTACATTCCCGAATGTTTCCTTACATGCGCGCTTCCGTATCTTTTGCTCGGCGGAATAATGCGGCGTTCAATGGAAAAGCTCAGCGATGTTCCTACGCTGATATATATTCTCGGCGTGGTTTTCGGAATTGCGCTCAGTTATTTTGAGGAAGCTGTTTTGACCGAAAACGGCTATTCTCATTCGTATCATTTCATCGGAACCGTGGTAGCATCGTTCTGCATTATTGCGATAACGGTGCTTGAGTTTTACGGTGACGCACCAAAGCTGATGCCTTTATCAATACGCTCGCGGTTTTATCTGGTTATAATGTATTTCGTTTTTGATCCCGTTGGCACGATAATGAACGCATTTATCAAGGTGCGTGACCCATGGCTGTACGGGACGGTAAAAACATGGATATGGCTGATAGCATACTGTATAAGCTTTATCATTGCGGTTTTGATATGTCTTTTGTGGGAAAACTTACCGCTCTTAAGAAGATCCCGCAGAACGCCGGACTGACATGTAAAAAACAAATGCCGTTGTGTATCCATCATTCAGGTCACGAAAAATGAATATCGGTCTGCGCATGACAATGACCGTAATATTTATCATTGTTGTGCACTTCAATGCGTTCGCTGAAAGTGTGCGAACAAGCCCGAAAGGTCAATTTCGTTACGTCCGTGATTTCACGAGCGTTTTTCAAAAACAGACTTTGAAAATTTATTTTAATCACATCGAAGACTTCGTCCCCCCTGTACATTCGCTTTTGTAAAAGCGCGGCAAAACTTTTATTGCGCTTCGCGCAGAGTAAATCAAACACAGTGCCTTATAGTAAATGTAACTTAGACACTGTGTTTTTTATTATTGCTTACTTTATTGTGTCATTGCGATAATCGTCGCAATTATCTCACTTGTGTAGATATACCTGCAAAAGAAATAAACTGACGCACCGCCACAGCAAACTGTAACGCCAAATTCGCGGGTACATATCTATTTTTATCAGAGCTTATTATTTATCATTTCTAAAATTCTGCTTGCTATTTCTTTCATTCCGGTATCACCGGGATGGCTTTGGACGCCAACATGTTCAAATCGTCCGAGAGCTTTCATTTCGTCAATTTCGCTTAAGTCCTCAAGTAAACAGTAGGGGATATTATTTTGCTCAGCATATTCTTTCATAACCGCATTTGCCGGATGATGGTAAAATTCCAAAGCAATAAATATCTTTGCTTTTTTATTCTTATCAAATCGGCGTATCAGCGACGAAAAGCTGTCAAAGAAAATTTTTGCATCAAAGCTTTCATCACTTGCCGCATTGCCTCCGACTTTGCAAATAATAATATCCGCATCGAATCCGGCGGCGTATTCGTATTCATTCAGAACGGTCTCATATTCACGATAGTTACATTCCCATTTCGCCACATTGCAGATGCAAAAAACACTGTCAGGATATTTTTTGCCGATTTCTTTTTCTACAATATGAACATAGTCTTTATCCTTTGAGGATGCCGCCATGCCGTAATCGCCATACCAACCGATCTCAGGTAAACATCCGTGAAGGGTAATCGAATTTCCTAAAAAAAGAATTCTTTTACCGTTCCCGTTTTCATTTTCAACACGTGTATGTTTGCCGTATTTATTTTGATCCTCCGCCTTAACATTCAAGGCAGTTTTTAACACATTATTCTGCATTACAACGGTCATCCTCCTATAATTTTCACAACATTCTTTTTCTTATAAAAGCTTTATCCCTCTGCGATATAATTCAGCATAAGGAACTGTATTTATTTTTCTCTGCGTGAAACGCAATAAAAATCCCTTGCCAATTTTTTCGCAAGAATTGCTTGCAGGGATGCGGGGAGGCAGAGTCCCCCCCGCATGAATTCCCAAAAGTCTACTTTCTTCCTGCGAGCATATCCTCAAAGAGGCGGACATCCTCTTCGCTCGGCAAGTATTCGGGATGTGAACATGACGGTACATTAGGCTCGATTCCGTTATGCCAGAATGGGGTCAGCGTGTCATTTTCATATTTAACTCGATCTTCCTCCTTACTGAAATCGGGTATGTCATACGGTGCGCCGCCATTAAGAATACTGCGATGTGCAAGGATCGCTATTGATGCCATTGTTGTGGCAACATATTCATCAAGATAATTCTTTTTGTTTTCGCGGATGCACGCAAAGAAATCCTTGAACATATAGTAATCTCCGCCGTCATGACCGGCGGCTTTGGCAAGAGCGGCATCCTTGGGGTCTTCTTCGGGATAATAACAGTTATCCGCCTGCTTGCCCTCCGGGATCTGCCAATCGTTATAGCGAAGCATTACCTTGCCGGTAGTGCCACGCTGATTTTCTATTTGTCCGTTCCTGCACGCAAGTCGGTATGAGTTTTCGTGCGCGCCGAAACCCGCACAGCCGGTCACTCTGAATACCGACGAATCATCATTGAGTATCGTTATTATTGCCGCTTTATCGGCAGAACGCTTGGCAAGCCCGGTGTGCTGCGGCTTGTATATCGGGAATGCCGTCACTCTTACGGGCTTCGCGTTTGTCGCGCGCATGAGCGGACCGAGTGAGTGCGTGATATAATATGTAGCGGGAAGATAGTTGCGCCAATGGTTTACGCTGTCATAGTATCTGCGCAAAAATTCACCGTCAGCAGCCGAAACGGGATGATTGTACTCACCCTCAGCAAAATATACTTCGCCGAGAGTGCCACCCTCATATATGCGTTTCATCTCCTGATTGAACATCATGTACGGATAGTTCTCCGCAAGCATGAAAAACGCTTTACTTTTTTCTGCGGCTCTGATGAGTGCGACGCCCTCTGCCATCGTCGAATTCGAGGTGCATTCCGATATAACGTGAATGTTGCGTTCGAGTGCCTTTATCGCAAATGGCGTATGCTCATCAAAGCAGTTAGCGAGATATACCGCGTCCATATCGGTCTTGATGAACTCATCGAAGTCCGTAAATGTTTTGACATCACCGAGCTTCTTTGACGCACGGTCGAGCAGCTCCTGCTTTTTATCGCATATTGCGACGACCTCACCGCCATTAACTAAAATGGGGTCAAGATTGTCATAGCCTCTGTTCAGTCCGAAAATACCGATTCTTACATTTTTCATAACGATTCTCCTTATAATTTAAATTTAAAACGGCAACAGCAACGCAAGCATTCCCGCAAACGTTATGCTGACCGAAATAATATCTTTTCTTCGCGGCTTTCTTGAAGTAAAAAAGCTGATTATTGTAGAAATGACCATTACTCCGCCGGTCACAAGCGGATACTGCATCGAGCTGGGAACGTGTGAAAGCGAAATGAGCAACAGAAAATTTGCCACAGTGCCGAGTACACCGCAAAGTGCAAGGTCGCCGAATGCGCGTTTACCGGGCATCTGATGTTTGCCGGGCAGGAATATCAACACCGTCAATGACATCAGTATTCTGATGATTGTCGATATCATTGAGTAATCGGCAGCGCTTGCTTTTTCAAACGGCAGACGGTTAAAAAGCAGTGAAAGTACTCCGGACATTCCGTTAAAGACGAATATCCCGATGTAAAACCACCATTCCCTGCTATTGTTATATTTTTCTACCGTAAAGCACATTCCTGTCACGAGAAGCACGACACATATGCCCTTTGCCACCGTCATTTTCTCATCAAAAAACAGAATGCCCGCCGCGAACGGCAACGCCATTCCGCCAATCATTGAAAAAACCGAGTAGAGCGAAAGATTGATTTTGTTCAACGCGAAGATACTGCAAGCTGAAAACGCCATACTGTTTATCGCCGAAAGTGCTGCCATCAGCACCGTAAACGGCGTGAACGATATCGAAAAGCCGTTGATGATAAGCAGTATCACGATTCCGCATATGCCCGAAATATATGAGGACATCATCGAATTGCGTATCGAGCTTCCGGTAAGCTTCTGGTAGCGTCCGCTGAAGAAAAACTGAAAGCCGAACATCATTACTGCCGACATTATTATTCCGTAGTAAAGCATTTCTTCACCTCTATGGATATCATACCTGCATTATACCACTGTTAAAATGACGTGAAAATAAAAAAAGTCCATTTTATTATGGACAAAAGCTATTTATTCATATATAATAATCAAAAATCGACAGTGGAGCAGAACAAAATGAATAATATCTGCAAGTTTATTTACGGAAAAACAAGTGAAAGCATCATGACGGAAAATTTCGTGCTTGAAACAAAAGGAATGGAATCGTTCATGATAAGCCAGAACGAAAAAATGGTTCTCGTCTGCGCGGGCAAGGGAGTGTATTATTCCGACGCCGGCGAAACAGAGCTGACTTCGGGCAAACTGCTGTTCGTTTTCGCGGGCACTGAATATATGATAAAGAATACGGATAATCTGCAATATATGTACATTGATTTCTACGGAAATCGCTGCAGTGATTTGTATCGGCGATTCGGTATCAATCGCATGTCCTATGTGTTTTTCGGCTTCGACGGGCTCGTTCCGATTTGGATGGAAAGCCTTGTCCGTGCCGACGGAAAAAATATCGACCTCTTGAGCGAAAGCATGCTGTTGTATGCGTTTTCGCGCTTAAGTGAAGTCAATAAAAAAAGCAAGAGCGCTTTGAATGAGATTCTTCTGTACCTTGACGACCATTTTACGGAAAACGATGTATCGTTGGTGAATACCGCAGACCGATTCGGCTATAATCCCAAATACCTGTCACATCTGTTCAAAAGCAGTACAAATATGACTTTTTCGGAATATCTTAAAAATTTGCGAATGAAACACGCCATACTGTTGATGGAGGAGGGCGTAACGTCCGTGAAAAATATCGCACTGCTTTCGGGCTACACCGACCCGCTTTATTTTTCGCGCGTGTTTGAAAAGACGTTTGGCATGTCGCCCACCGCGTATATCGAAAAAAGCGAAAATGAATAAGGATACTTCGCAATGTCACAACGGAGTTTTTTCGGAATAATTGCTTTGTTTCCTGCCATTGCTTTGAGTGTGCAAGCGTTGCGTCAAAAATGCCGCACCCTACGGAAATAATTATAACGTCTAAAAATTCACGATAGCACATACCGCATTCTTGAATGTGAATGTACCGCTGAATTGAAAATACAGTCCCGCATCAAGACATGTTTTTTCACTTCCCTGCATTCGGAAAAAACAGTGCATCTGCTATTAAAGTATCAAAGTCCTTGCCGCAATGCGGCAAGGACTGATCAGTTAAATGTTTTTAGTCAAATCTTGCAGTGATACTTCTAAAATATCTTTTAATGCTTCCTTGCTTTCAACAGGTGTCATACCTTCACCCAACTCTTTTATTACGGTTTTAAGAAGCGTGATCCGTTCGGAATCGTATTTCGGTTTAGGCATTAAATCTTCATACATTTTTTCGTAAAGCGCGATCAACTTTTGGTTTGTTTTTTCTCTCGCGTCCACGATTTGTGAAATTGCTATTGCCTGACCTTGTGTTCCGATATCGCCGGGACCTTTTGATTCCATAAAAGTAAGCTTTTGAAGAGCATCATTCAGATATTCCTGATTTTTTGCAATTATCTCAATTTGTTCCAAGATATAATTTATTGTAACCTTTTTCTTCCCTTTCGGTTGTTCATCAACCGACGGTATATTCATTGCAGTATTGTCGTTCTTATCATTTGACATTGTTTTGTCCTCCATTATTTCGGGCGGACACGCAAGGCATATTGTGTTTTCATTTATGAAGCGTGCCCTGCCGTTTTTTACAAGACCTTTTGCCCGTTTGGGGTAGGTCGCTTCGTATATGTTTCCTTGCTCATCTACAACAGTCACGTTTTTTTCGATGGGTGTCATCCCCCTTTGTAAATGATCCTGAAATCCTGTTTTTTTTGATGGGTGGCGTCCCCGATTTCAGGTTGATTGTATCATAAACAAAACAATATGTCAACGAGAAAAACTACAGCTTAGTAAAAAGCCTGTGCGCGTTGTCGTTGGTTATCTGCGCTATCTCGTCGGGCGTTACGTTCCATACCGACGCAATCCGCTCAATGATATATATTATGTTCGACGAATCGTTCCGCGTCCCGCGAACGGGCACTGGCGCAAGATACGGGCTGTCCGTCTCAAGTAAAATACGGTCTTTGGGAATGTATTGCAAATTCTCGATGGCGCGTACCGCATTCTTGAATGTACATGTGCCGCCGAACGAAAAATACAGTCCCGCGTCAAGACATATCTTTGCCGTTTCCTTGCTCTCGGAAAAACAATGCATCACACCGTTCGATATCTTCAGCGCCTTTATCATGTCAAGCATGTCGCCGATAGCTTCGCGCGTATGTATCACCGCAGGAAGTCCCGCCTCCTGCGCCGCATTTATCTGCGCCGCAAACGCTTCACGCTGTATGTCTCTCGGCGGGTTTGCTTCATCATGATAGTCAAGCCCTATCTCCCCCGCGCCGACACACTTTTCATGCGCGTAGTACGACGTTATTATCTTTAAGCTTTCGGGCGAAAACTCATATGCATAGCTCGGATAAATACCGGAACAAAAGAAAATATGCGAATACTTTTCGGCAAGCTTCGACGCAAGCTTGGTTTCCGCAAGAGAGCATCCCGCATCTATCGCCGCAAGGACATTTTTATGGGGCAGGGACGATATCACCTCATCCCTGTCCGCATCAAAACGCTCATCATCATAATGACAGTGTACGTCAATGAACTGCATTACCTTACCTCAAGTCCCGCGCCGAACGGTTTTTCGGGTGAAATGAGCGAAAGCTCACCGTTCGCATCCTCGGCGCAGAGTATCATGCCCTCGCTGAGTACGCCGCGAAGCTTCGCCGGATTGAGATTCGCAACAAGCACAACTGTTTTGCCTACCATCTCGTCGGGCGTGTAGTGCTTTGCGATGCCCGATACGACAGTGCGCACGCGTGTGCCGTCATCTATCTGCATTTTTAAGAGCTTATCGGATTTTTCAAGCTTCTCACATTCAAGCACCTTGCCCGTTACCAGCTTTACGTTGGCAAAATCGTCGATGCTTATCTCTTTGGCTTCCGCCTCCGCCTGCTGTGCCGCAAGCTCCTTGGCTTTCTTCTCCTCTTCCTGCGCCTTAAATTCGGCTTCAACATCTATTCTCGGGAACAGTACATCGCTCTTTGTTATGACGCTTCCCGCCTTGATGCCGCCGAATGTGCGAACAGAATCAAGCGTTGTGAGCGATTCATCAACACCGAGCGAAGCCTGTATTTTGGCAGGGCATTTCGTCATTACGGGCGCAACAAGTACGCTGATGATGCGCACACACTCGGCAAGATTGTACATTACCGTACCCAAGCGCGGTTTGTCCGCCTCATTTTTGGCAAGCACCCACGGAGTAGTTTCGTCGATATACTTGTTGCAGCGTGAAACGAGCTTCCATATTTCGACAAGCGCGCCCGAAAGCTGAAGCTCATCCATCTTGGCTTCAAACTGCTTTACGGTGTCCGTCGCAAGCGCGATAAGCTCCTGATCGGGATCGGCAGGCGTGCTGTTTTCGGGCAGGATACCGCCGAAATATTTTTCTATCATCGCGCAAGTTCTGCTTACAAGATTGCCCAAATCGTTTGCAAGATCGGAATTGATGCGTGAGAACAGCGCTTCGTTCGTAAAGTTTCCGTCAGCGCCGAACGGCATTTCGCGCATAAGGAAATATCTTATCGCGTCAACACCGTACTTTTCACACAGCACAACGGGATCGACAACGTTTCCGCGAGACTTGCTCATTTTTTCGCCGCCGAACACAAGCCAGCCGTGACCGAATACCTGCTTCGGTAGCGGCATATCAAGTGCCATCAGCATTGCAGGCCATATTATCGTATGGAAGCGGACTATCTCCTTACCCACAAGATGCAGGTCGGCAGGCCAATACTTATCGAGCAATTCGTGATCTTCGCTCATGAAGCCGAGCTTCGTTATATAGTTTGAAAGCGCATCGAGCCAAACGTAAACGACATGCTTTTCGTCAAACGTTACCGGGATGCCCCACTTGATGCTTGTACGCGAAACGCAAAGGTCGTCAAGCCCGGGCTTCAAGAAATTGTTTATCATTTCCTTTGCGCGTGACGGCGGCTGAATGAACTCGGGATGCGTTTCGATGTATTCGATGAGCCTGTCCTGATATTTCGACAGTCTGAAGAAATAGCTTTCCTCTCTCATTTTCTCAACATCTCTGCCGCAATCGGGGCATTTGCCGTCAACAAGCTGTGTTTCGGTAAAGAAGCTCTCGCACGGAGTGCAGTACCAGCCCTCGTATTCGGACTTGTAGATATCGCCCTGATCATAGAGCTTTTTGAACATCTTCTGTACCGCTTCGACATGGTAGTCATCGGTCGTGCGGATGAAGCCGTCATACTGAACGTCCATCAGCGCCCAAAGCTTCTTTATGTTGGCGACTATCTCATCAACATACTGCTGGGGAGTCTTGCCTGCCGCCGCCGCCTTGCGTTCGATCTTCTGACCGTGCTCGTCCGTACCGGTGAGGAAGTAAACGTCATAGCCCTGCATGCGCTTGAAGCGTGCTATCGTGTCCGCCGCAACAGAACAGTAGCTGTGGCCGATATGCAGATTGTCACTCGGATAATAAATAGGTGTGGTTATATAATAGGGTTTCTTCATTTTCGTTATCTCCTTTTATCTGTAAAACTCATCGAGCCCGCCCGTCGCAAAGGCGTTGAGGTCGATATCGGATATCTTACCGTGCATCAGCGTATAAAAACCCGCCGACGCTATCATTGCTCCGTTATCGGTACAAAGTATCGGTGACGGATAATAGAGCTCTATCTGTGCCTGGCGGCACATTCGCGCTATCTCCTCGCGCAGACGGCTGTTGGCGGCTACACCGCCGGCAAGCACTATCTTGTCGTAATTTATATCCTGTGCCGCCTTGACTGCCTTTGAAACAAGCATTCTTACGATGCCCGCCTGAAAGCTTGCGGCGATATCGGCTTTGGGAAGCTCAAGTCCCTTTTGCTCATAGTTATGCGCAAGATTCACAACAGCGGTCTTCATCCCGCTGAAGGAGAAATCGTAATTATCTTCTTTTTCAAGATGCGTCGAAAACTTAAAGGCGTTGATGTCGCCGTCCTTGGCAAGCGCGTCTATCTTTACCCCGCCCGGATAGCCTAATCCGAGTACACGCGCCACCTTGTCGAACGCCTCACCTGCCGCGTCATCGCGTGTCGCGCCCATGAGCGTAAAATCGCAAAACGACGCCACACGCAGTATATGGCTGTGTCCGCCCGATACCGCAAGCGCGACGAACGGCGGCTCAAGGAGCGGAAACTCTATATAATTACTGCTGATATGCCCCTGTATGTGATGCACGCCCACAAGCGGTTTTTTAAGTGCGAACGCAAGTGCCTTGGCGTAATTCACGCCCGTTAAGAGTGCGCCGATAAGCCCCGGACCCTGCGTCACGGCGATCGCGTCGATATCGTCGAACGTGACATTTGCCTTTTCCATGGCTTCCTCTACCACCGGCACAAGCGCGGTAGTATGACTGCGTGAGGCTATCTCCGGCACGACACCGCCGTACTTTTTGTGCACGGGTATCTGCGTGGAAATAACGTTGCTCAACACCTGCCGCCCGTCCTTAACAACGGCGGCACTCGTTTCGTCGCATGAGGATTCAATGCCGAGTACGCACGCATGTCCGCTTTGTATTAAGTTTTCAGCCTTTTCTTTTGCAATATCGTAATACATTACTGCTCCGTTATTGGTACATGTAATCCTCGTTCGGATCGTATTTTTTCGGTGCGGAAAAGCCCATTATGAAATAGCTTGCCGCAATGGGAATGATCATAAGAAAATCGTAAAAGCGGAGAGTCCCGTCCGCGAAATCCTTCATGAAGCCGGTATCAAGTATCATTCTTTCAAGCATCGTCTCCGCGGGAGAGAGCCACGAGAAAAAGAAGGTCTGCCAGCCCCACGCGACATCGGCGTTTATTTCGATTATATTCACCGCTGCCGCAAGCACAAGACATGTTGTCGCCGACGAAATGCCTATCGTCAAAAAGCTTTTCCTGCCGAACTTTTTTATGCAGACAACAATATACGCCACTGCCGCGATAAGTAATATCGCACCCGAGACGATACAGCTTATTTTTGTTTTTCCCGCATTTTCAAGGAGTGCCGCATCATGTTCGGTGAACGCCTCGATTTCCGTGCCGTCACTTTTGATGATGATCGTGTTAAAGTCCTTTTTGCCCGCAAAGCCGTTGCGCATCGCGGAAGCAAGCTTGCCGTATTCGTCTTTGTTTTTAAGCTCAAGCATGCCCGTTATATCGTAGCGGTCATCCTGCTTGAGATAATACGACGGGCTTGACAGCACATTGAATACCGCCGTCACCGCGATGATGAACGTCAGCGATACGCCCAAAAATATTCCGCACAGCAGTGTTATGGTCTTTTTCATTCCTTATCCTTTTTACCCAAAAATGCTCTTATGAACATATCCAGCTCGCCGTTCATTACGGCTTGGATGTTGCTTGTTTCGGCATCCGTGCGGTGATCCTTTACCATGTTGTAGGGATGGAACACATACGAGCGTATCTGACTGCCCCACTCTATCTTCTTTATATCGCCGCGCAGCTCAAGCTCTTTTTCTTCTCTTTCGCGCTCGCGCAGTTCGATAAGGCGTGAACGCAGCATATTCATCGCGGTCTCGCGGTTCTGTATCTGCGAACGCTCCTGCTGACACTGTACGACTATGCCCGTGGGCTTGTGGATTATCCTTATCGCGGATTCGGTCTTGTTGATGTGCTGACCGCCCGCACCGGTGGAACGCCTTGTCTCGACCTCGATATCCTCGGGCGGAATGACTATCGCGCCCTCATCCTCTATCTCGGGCATTACCTCAAGCGCCGAAAACGATGTATGGCGGCGTGCGTCCGCATCGAACGGCGAAATGCGCACAAGGCGGTGTACGCCCTTTTCGGCACGCAGGAAGCCGTAAGCGTTTTCGCCGACAGCACGGAACGTAACGCTCTTTATTCCCGCCTCATCGCCTGCAAGATAATCAAGCACCTCGACGGTATAGCCGCTCTTTTCGCAATATCTGCGGTACATTCTGAAAAGCATGTCCGTCCAATCCTGTGCTTCAGTGCCGCCCGCGCCCGCATGGAGCGTAAGTATGGCGTTGTTTGCATCGTATTCGCCGGTGAGCATCGTTTCAAGCTGAAGCTTTTCTATATCGTTTTCAAGCCTGTCAAGTGCCTCACCCGTCTCGACAGCGGTATCCTCGTCGTCCATTTCGATACCGAGCTCTATCATCGCATTGATATCCTCAAGCGAGCTTTTCAAGCCCTCGAAGCGCTTTACCTTTGCTTCAAGCTGTGCAAGCTCTCTGTTTTTCTTCTGCGCCCGCTCCTGATCGTCCCAGAATCCGGGCTCGCCCATTTCGTCGTTAAGCTCTGCAACTCTCTCTTTCATCCCATCCGGGTCAAAGAGATTCACCTGCCAATTTGATATTTTCGGCAGCCTGTGCCGCGCGTTGCTTGTATGAATCGAACTCTATCAAATTTATCACTTCCTTAAATAAAATGTATATGCCTGCGGTTTAATTTGCGCCGCAGCAATTTTTGTATTTTTTACCGCTTCCGCAGGGACACAAATCGTTTCTGCCTATTTTTTGTGAAACCACCTGTCCTGCCTTTTTTGGCTTTTGCGGCGTACTGCCGTCAGTGCTTTCGCTCGTTATTTTCGGTGCCTTGGGCTGTTCTATCCGCACCTGAACCCCTATATTGTACGCAAGACGTACTGCTTCCTCCTGAATACAGCGTGTCATTTCCTCGAACATGTCGAAGCCCTCAAGCTTGTATTCCTGCAATGGGTCGCGCTGTGCCATCGAACGCAGTGAGATGCCCTGACGGAGCTGATCCATCGCGTCGATGTGATCCATCCAATGCTTATCAACCGAGCGGAGAAGCGCAAAGCGTTCGATATCCTTTATATCGACACCCGCTTTTGTAAGCTCGGCTTCGCGCGTATCATAACGTGATTGAGCAAGCTCGCATGCCTTTGAGATCATCTGTTCGCGGCTCATATCCGCGAAATCCGAAGCTGTCGCTTCTCTCGGCAGACACACCTGCTTGAGCTCATCAACAAAGCCCTGAATGTTCCATTCCTTTTTGTTCTGATCGGCGGTATAGGCGTTCACCGAGCGCCCTATTACTCTGTCGCGCATGTCGCGTATCGAATCGGAGACATCCTCGCCTTCAAGCACTCTGCGACGCTGAGAATATATTATCTCGCGCTGTTTATTCATGACATCATCATATTGAAGAACGTTTTTACGGATGCCGAAGTTGCGGCTTTCCACACGTTTTTGGGCGTTTTCGATGGTTTTTGACAAAATACCCGCTTCTATCATCGCTTCTCCGCCCATTGCCTTGCCCGCAAGTGCCTGCAAACGGTCACCGCCGAACAGACGCATGAGGTCGTCCTCAAACGAAACGAAGAAACAGCTTTCACCCGGGTCGCCCTGACGTCCCGAGCGTCCGCGGAGCTGGTTGTCGATTCGTCTTGATTCGTGACGCTCCGTGCCCAGAATGCACAGACCGCCTGCTTCGACTACCTTTATATGTTCCTCATCCGTCAGCTTTTTATACTTTGCCAAAAGCTCGTTGTACTTTTCTCTTATATCAAGTATCTCTTCGTCATCGGTACTTTGATGTCCCGTGGCAAGATCTATCTTATCATCCTCAAAGCCCTGTCCCTTAAGCTCGCGACGTGCCATGAAATCGGGGTTGCCGCCGAGCAGGATATCTGTGCCTCGTCCCGCCATATTGGTGGCTATCGTGACCGCACCGAGCCGTCCCGCCTGCGCTACTATCTCCGCTTCCTTGGCGTGATGCTTGGCGTTGAGCACCTCATGCTTAACGCCGCGCTTTTTGAGCATATCGCTTATTATTTCACTTATCTCTACCGAAACCGTACCGACAAGCACCGGCTGACCGGTCGCGTTGCGCCTTATGACCTCCTCGACCACCGCATTGAATTTATCCTTGATATCCTTATAAACACGGTCGTTGAGGTCCTTACGTATCATCGGCTTGTTCGTCGGAACGCAAACTACGTCAAGCGCGTATATGCCCTGAAATTCTTCCTCCTCGGTCTTTGCCGTACCCGTCATGCCCGAAAGCTTTTTGTACATTCTGAAGAAATTCTGATACGTTATCGTGGCAAGCGTCTGGTTCTCCTGCGCCACCTTGACGTTTTCCTTTGCCTCTATCGCTTGATGAAGACCCTCGCTGTAGCGGCGTCCCTCAAGTATACGTCCCGTAAACTCATCGACTATCTTTACCTGACCGTCATCGGTGACGACGTAATCGCGGTCACGCTTGAACAGAAAATTCGCCTTGAGCGCCTGATGTATATAATGTGCAAGCTCGGTGTTGGCGGGATCGGAAAGATCCTCAATGCCGAGCGCATGCTCGACCTTTGTAACGCCCGGCTCGGTAAGCGAAACGGTCTTTGCCTTTTCGTCTATCGTGAAATCGTGCTTAAGACGCTCCTGCTCATATTCTTCATCGGGAAGATCCAATTTGCTTGCTTTTTCCTTTTCCGCAATGCCCGAAAAGCCCTTTACTATCTGATTGGCTTTTACGTACATCTCCGATGATTCCTCGCCCATGCCGGAAATAATGAGCGGAGTACGCGCCTCATCTATGAGGATGCTGTCCACCTCATCGACTATCGCAAAATTAAGCTCGCGCTGAGAGCGGTCCTCGCCGCGCACCGCCATGTTGTCGCGCAGATAGTCAAAGCCGAACTCGCTGTTCGTGCCGTAGGTGATATCGGCTTTATATGCCGCCTGTCTGTCCGCCTTTGACATGCCGGTGAAGATATTTCCGACCGACATGCCCAAAAAGTTGAACAGTTTGCTCATCATTTCGGACTGATATCCCGCAAGATACTCATTGACCGTTACGATGTGGACGCCCTTTCCCGATATCGCGTTGAGGTACGCCGGAAGCGTCGCGGTAAGCGTTTTGCCCTCACCGGTCTTCATTTCGGCTATTCTGCCCTGATGCAGAACGATGCCGCCCAAAAGCTGAACGTGGAACGGCTTCTGCCCAAGCACACGCCATGCCGCCTCACGCACCGTGGCAAACGCCTCGGGAAGAAGCTCATCAAGCGTCTCGCCCTTTTGGCAGCGTGTGCGAAGCTCATCAGTCTTATCGCGCAGAGCCTCATCCGACATGCCCTGCATTTTCCCGTCAAAAGCCTCTATTTTTACGGCGATTTTCTCAAGCTTTTTAAGCTGATGCGCCGTATTGTCTCCGAATCCCAAAAAACCCATGTTTATCTTCCTTTATGATAAATATTCTTTAAGCTTTTCGACCATATCGGTCTTTTCCCAATTGACGTCAAGCTCCTCACGTCCCATATGACCATATGAAGCAAGCGCCTGATATATCGGCTTCCTGAGCTGAAGCTTTTCGATTATCGCCGCGGGACGCATATCGAACAGCGCGTTCACCGCCTCGGCGATACGCTCCTCACTCATCTTTGCCGTGCCGAAGGTCTCGACAAGCACCGAAACGGGACGTGCAACGCCTATTGCGTACGCAAGCTGTACCTCACACTTGTCCGCCAAGCCTGCCGCAACGACGTTTTTGGCTATGTAACGCGCAAAGTACGCGGCACTGCGATCCACCTTTGTCGGGTCTTTACCCGAAAACGCTCCGCCGCCGTGGCGCGAATATCCGCCGTAGGTATCGACGATTATCTTTCTGCCTGTAAGACCGCTGTCGCCCTGCGGCCCGCCGATAACAAAGCGTCCCGTGGGATTTATCAGAAATTTGGTATTTTCATCTATCATATCCGCAGGAACAATGGGCTTGATGACATATTCTATAATTTCCTTGCGTATCTTGTCCATTTCGACATCGGGTGAATGCTGACTTGAAACGACTACCGTATCGACTCTTACGGGAATATTGTCATGATATTCAACAGTCACCTGTGTCTTTCCGTCGGGACGGAGATAATCAAGCAACTGTGATTTTCTCACTCTTGTAAGCTGTTTTGAAAGCTTGTGCGCAAGCGATATCGGAAGCGGCATAAGCTCCTTTGTTTCGTTGCAGGCATAGCCGAAGATTATGCCTTGATCGCCGGCACCTGTTGAAAATCTTTCGTCACTCTCACCGTTCTTTTTCTCGAGCGCACTTGAAACACCCATAGAAATATCCGGTGACTGCTTATCAAGCGCCGTTATGACACTGCATGTATTTCCGTCAAAGCCGTATTTAGCACGGTCATAGCCGATCCCGACAACGACCTCACGTGCGATTTGCTGGACGTCTATCTGTGCGGTCGTCGTTATTTCGCCCATAACAAGCACAAGTCCAGTCGTACAGCTTACCTCGCAGGCAACACGCGCATTCGGATCTTGTGCGATTATTCTGTCAAGCACAGCATCGGAAATCTGATCGCAAATTTTGTCGGGATGCCCTTCCGTAACCGACTCCGATGTAAAAAAATGTTTTTTCATAATATCCTCCGTATATAATACCCGCAACCATGCAGAATAAATTTTATCATTTTATTATACTATATTATAACGAAAAAATCAACCGATAAGTTTGACAGTTTTGTGAAAACCTCAAGTGAAGTCAAACAAACGCCATTCATACCGACAGCGTCCCCTTGCGCAGCTCTCCGCCCGCGTGCTTGAATTTTTGCGGTGGTACTCCGAAATAGTTCTTAAAGCTTCTTGAAAAGCTGAACGGGTCACTGTAGCCGACAGATGCCGCGATGACCGAAACCGAGTATTTTTCGCATTTCAACAGCTCAACCGCCTTTTCCATTCTGTAGTCAAGAATGAACTGTCCGGGACTTTTCCCCGTATCTCGCCGGAAAATGTTGGAAAAGTAGCTCCGTTCAAGCCCAAGCGTATCGGCAAGGCTTTGCACGGAAATATCTTTCATATACTGTTTTTTTATCATATTCACCGCTACCGACGAATAGCTTGCTTCACTGCTATCAAGACTGTCACCGCAAAGACACCATATCACATTCCATATTTGTGCCACGGAATACAGATCACTGTTTTTGTCGTAGCCGTCATACTCATGAATGCGCGTCATGATATCACGCAGACGTTCATCTCTAATAACATACGGAAGCTCCTTGAGCTTCTTGATATCACCCTCAAAAGCCACCCATATGTAATGCCACGGCTCATTTTCATCCGCCGTATATACGGTTATCTCGCCGGGCTTGATAAGAAACGCATCGCCCTCTGAAAGCGTGTATTCGTCCCCGCCGACAGAATATCTGCCTTTTCCCGAAACCACATAATGCAAAAGCCAATACATACGCACCGCGGGTCCGTAGGAGTGATGCGGCTCACATTTTTCGCACCCTAAACATATGGGAGCTATACTGTTGTAGCGGTCGTTCCGGATGTCACACTGTTTCAGCATACAAGCACCTCCAAACAGATACATTGTAACATGCAAATCACACATTTTGCAATTGTTTTTTTGAGAATCGGTGATATAATATACATACGAATCACATACATGAAAAGCCAAGGAGAAAATTATGAGAATGCGCAAAAAGCGGAATCTCGATACATTCGTTTCGATGTATCCCGATTTGCTGTTTATCCCCCAAAAAACAGAACTGAATATCCAAAAAGCACTTCAGACAAAAAGCTATCTTGATTTTCGTGAGCTTTTCGGAAAAGACGAAGCCGAGCTTGAAATAGGATGCGGAAAAGGAACATTTATCTGCGAACTTGCACAACGTGAGCCCGATAAAGCATTTATCGCGGTGGAGGTCAGCAAAAACGTCATAGTGGAAGCTTGCCGCAAGGTGCGTGAAGCAAACCTGAAAAATGTATACTTTATAAATTGCGACGCTCAGCTATTGCCATGCTATCTGCCGCCGCACTCGATAAACACGGTATATCTGAATTTTTCGTGTCCGTACCCGAAATATCCGTATGCTTCGCGCCGTCTGACGCATCCGAGGTATCTTGAGTCGTACAGACAGTATCTCAAAGGCGGCGGCGCAATATGTCAAAAGACAGACAACATGCACTTTTTTGAATATTCGATCGAGCAGTTTTCATCATGTGGGTACAAATTGCAGAACATTTCGCTCGATCTGCACAATTCGACATTTGAAGGCAACATCGTCACAGAATACGAAAAACGCTTCTCTGATATGGGCATGCCGATATACCGTCTTGAAGCGTTGAATGTCTGATCATCCGCCGAGGTCGGAGCAAAAATTCATATATTCGCACACAAACGCCGATGATGTATAGCGCATTTTTTTAAGGAATGTGCTGTCACTGCTTTTCGGCATTTCGTCCCAAAGCGTCAGTGCACAAGAATACATATCCTTAAGCGCTTTTACGACCGGATTATCGCTATTCAGCGCTTCTATGTCATTATAACAGCTTTCAAGCTCCTTTCTCAAAGCCTGCAAGCCCGTACAGCATTGAAGATACGTCTTTTCTCCGTCCTGAACGCCATCTGTCAGCTTAACAGTGTTCTGCACGGCTTTTTGCAAAAGTGCGAACGCATTTTTTACGGAGCTGATTTTCGTCTCACTTCCCGTCACCTTGAGTGAAAGCGCGTCCAACCTGAACGTGAGCATACTTGCTCCGTTCATGCCCGATGCCATGCTCTGTGCCTTACTCTTATCGCCGAGACATGCAAATATCACAAAAACACCGTCATCGGAAGAAAATATATAGCCGCCGCCGTTGTTGCTTTTTACGCTATCCGCAAGCGTTGCGGCTTCGCTTTGCGACGACGCGGGCAATGCAACGCCGTATACCTCCCATGCACTTCCCGAAACCTTTTGGGTGGAGACCGAGCCGTCATCCGATGTCCCGAGCTTCACGACCGGCGATATCACTTTTTCGGCAATGAATTTTCCTATCGAATTTATGCTGAATACGAGCAGTGCAAATACCGCGACGATTGCCAACGCCGCGATATTTTTTTTCATTTCCCTTGATTTTCTTGACATTTATCCCACCTCGCGTATATTTTATGATGAATACGGATAAATAAGAACTTTTGTTTTTTCTTGCAACGATTTACCATCTATGCTATACTATGGTAAACACATTTGCGAAAGGTAAATGAATAATGATTTTATTGCTTGTGCGTCACGGACATCCCGACTATGAACACGATTGCCTTACAGAACTCGGACACACGCACGCCGAGCTGTGCGCGCAGAGGCTGAAGAATGTAAAAATCGACGAAATGTATTCTTCATCTTGCGGGCGGGCCTTTGAAACGGCGATGCACACCGCGGAACTTAAAAGCATGAATGTCACAAAGCTTGATTTTATGCGTGAAATAAGCTCCGGACCGAAGGAAGGCGAGGAAAAGAAGGCTTACGAAGCGATCCCGCTTGAAAAACGCAAAGAGGTTTTCAGAGAAGAATACTCGGTGTGGGTACAAGCGCGAAAAACCGTTGCCGAAAATGTCAAGCTTGATTCCGCTGCACCGCGATTCGCGCGCAACTGCGTTTACGAAAGCGTTTCCCGCGTGCAAAGCGGGCTTGACGAATGGCTGAAATATCTCGGCTATCGGCGTGATGGGGACTACTACAGAATAATTAAGGAAAACAACGATACTGTCGCGCTTTTCGGGCATGGCGGCTCATTCTCGGTGCTTATATCGCATCTTTTCAATATCCCGTTTGAGCAATGCATAGCGATGCTCCATATTGATTATACTTCAATATCGGAAATAGCATTTGAGGGCGAATATGATTCGCTCATCTACCCGAAGCTCAAACTGTTCGGAGACGCATCGCACATAGAAGCGACAAAAGAAATCAAATATGACTGAATAAAAAAGCAAAAGGAAGTGTCAATATGATAAATGTAGTAATAATAGGTTACGGACGTATATCTCAGAATCACATCGCGGCGATAAATCAGCTTGATGATGTAAAGCTTGCGGCGATATGTGACCACAGTGCCTCAAAGGCACAAAAGGTATCCGACGAGCTTGGCTGTGCGTTTTATGCAGACGCAGATAAAATGCTTGAAGAAGTAAAACCCGATGCCGCTGTTATTTGCGTGCCGACATTCGCACATGAAGAATATGTCGATATCTGCGCGCGTCACGGCGTTGCGGTGCTTTGCGAAAAGCCGCTCACAAGAACGACCGGCTCATGCCGCAGAGTGATAGACACAGTCAAAAAATCCGGCATAATCTTTATGACGGCGCAGGTGGTACGCTTCTGGCCCGGATATGTTGAGATAAAGAAAATGATAGATAACAATGAACTCGGCGATATCTACATGATACGCTTCCGCCGTGTTACGTCGCGCGACGACGCAATAGCAAAATGGCTGAACATGCCCAAGCTCGGCGGCGGTGCGATACACGATATGCTCGTGCATGACGTCGATTTTCTGCGTTATATAGCCGGCCCGTTTGAACGCGGCTATGCCAACGCCACAAAGGATGAAAGCGGATGTTACAATAACGTCATGGCAAACATCGTCTGCAAAAACGGCGTTCATGCAATGGCAGAGGCTTCGTTCACGATGCAAACGGGCTATCCGTTCAGCTTTTCGATAAGCATAATCGCATCCGAAGCCACGCTTGAATACGATTATCACGCAGGCATCCGCATTGCCGATACAGATGAAGCCGAAAGCAATATGAAGTTATGGCGCAAAGGCAGCGGGCTTGAGCTTGTCAGGTTTGAAGAAGAGGATGCATTCGTGCGGCAGATGCGCTATTTTACCGATTGTGTCCGCGGGCATAAATACCCGGAGCTTATAACCCCGGACGAAAGCTATGAGGTCATACACATGATAGACGCGCTTCATGAATCGGCACATTCCGGCAAAGCCATAGTGCTTGACGAATATGAACCGTTTGATTTCAAAAAATGATTTTTGAATTTTTTTCACTTTGGAGTAATCTAGGATTTCGGTAAACTGCACTAAAATTGTTAAAAAGCACAAAAACGTGTGGAGCAATATCGTTTTTCACCCTACCGACGCAATAGAGGACGCTTGGGGACAGCGCAATCTCAATGCGATCGCGGCTGATAACGCGGTGAAAGCGGTACGCATCTACGCCATGACGGAGGATATCGTCACGCAGGATGCGAGCGGCAAACTGCATTTTGATTTTTCGCTCAACGACCTGCGACTTGACTATCTGACGCAAAAGGGCTTTGATATCGTGCTGTCTTACGCCTTTATACCGCCGTTTCTTGCAAAGGACAAAAACCGGCTCGGCAGTGTTGCAAAAAACAAAACACGCTACAAGGGCAAGATGATAGTCAAATCCGTACCGTACGATTATTCCGTGTGGGAGGAGATATGCTACCGCTACACCCTCCATATAGTTGAGCGCTACGGGCTTAAAACGGTAAGAAAATGGTATTTGCAGTGCCTCAACGAGCCGGATATCACGCTCTTTTTCATGCCCGACTGCGACGACCTCTCAACGCGCACATACTCGCAAACAAGCTCAGGGAAAATATATTAAGCAGTGAAAGCACCCACGACGGTTTAAGCGTGCTTGCCACTTCGGATGATCTCGGCGATATGGCGGTCATGCTCGCTTACGCTTCCGAGAACTTCGATGCCCCGATGCCGGAGATACGCGATACCGTTCATCTTGAAAATATATACGGCGATAAAAACATCCGCGTTTGGTGCATCGACAAAACACATACGAATCCCTATACGCTTTTCAAGTGCAAAGGCATGAATGAAAATCTGACAGAAGAAGAAATATCCCTGCTTCGTGATGAAGGCATCATGAAGCCCGTACTGCAAGTAAGAATAAAAGCTGACGGTTTT
>JAZRXI010000070.1:0-4931 GCA_045600145.1 Clostridia bacterium
TGAACCGATACCTTTGTTCTCAATTGAGAACGATGTTGCCATATCGACATCTTCTATTATAAGCTTTGCCGTCGTATCGGCCGTATAAGTTGCGCCGACCTTATAGAAGAAGCCGCCGTCGGCAACCCTGATAGTCCACTCACCGGTTCCCCATGTGTTGTTATACTCCGCAGGGATATTCGTAAAATTGAATTTTACCGTCTGCCCTGCCGGAACATCAAGGTGCTTCAGTATTCCGTTTATTTCATTATGCGCCCAACCGTAAACCTGCGTTCCCTCATTGAACGCCCAACCGATGCAAAGCTGAAGCTTCACCTTGACATCAAAATCGTTGGGATTTGTAATTGCGACCGTATCACTGTAGGTCATTCCGCCTGCATTGATCGTAGGCTTTTGAAGCTTAAGAACGGAAACGCTTTTGTAATTGCCCGCGCTTGAATAGATATCACTTCCCGAAGCGATATCAAACATATACGCGACTCTTTGCGCACCGTCTGCCGATACCGTGAGATTCACTCCGGCAAAAACCGAAACGAACATCGCCAATATCAAAAGCCATGTAAATGCTCTCTTTTTCATTTTTTCCTCCCCATTATTTGTTTTTTGTAATCAACAGTACCCAATCGGCTTTATCGGGTTTCTGTTTTACATTATAAGAGTACTTGCCGTTCCCATCCTTTTGCGTGGGCTTGATCTCTTCCTTTTCGCCCGAAAACTTACCCGACCTCGGATCGAACCATTGCAATGTATATTCTGTTTTTTCAAGCCCGCACACCGTACCGAAATTGGTATTTTCGTTATACGCATATATGATCATCACATCGTCAGCTATAGCCGCGCAAGAATACAGTGTGCCGCCGACCATCTTACCGAATCCGTTGTTTACGCCTTCAACTCCGATAAAATGTTCTTTACTGTCGAAATCCGGCACGAGCTTCCACCAATCTAAGCCTTCAAGGAATTTTTTCATGTACGCGCACTGGTAACCGGATTCAAATTCTATCGCCTCCGACCATTTTTTCTGCTTATCCTTGACGGTTATCGTCGATCTGCCATCCTGACGCACGGTGTCTTTTTCCATATCATAGGTCGAATTGTAATACCACAAATCTATACATCCATAGGCATAACCGGCGAAACCGTTGAGCATCGTTACCCAACCGCGGACACGCGCACCGTAATCATCGGTCCAGAGGTTTACATACCTATCCTCATAATTCACGGCTACCTTGCCCGATTCCCAATAGTCTCTCGCAGAAACAAAGTTCGGCAAAATATCAACATTCTGCTTCCACTGTGCGCCAAACCAATCGTGTCCCGTGCGTGCCGTTACCTCATCTCCGAGGAAAACCGATATGCCCTTGTTGCTCACCTTTGAGAAATCTTGACCCGCTACATTGTACCCTTCAAGCCCTTTTCCCGTAACAGTGGTATTGCTTGAACCTTCCTGATGCCCCGTAAGCGGATGCGCATACGCATCATACTTGTGGATATACGCGGCTACCTCTACCCACGGATTATTTGAATAATTCCACGATATAGTCGCATTGCTTTTGTTTTCGGCATAGAAATCGTTATCTATTTCCTGAGCAAGCGTCCACATTACGGGATATGCACCGAAGCGTGCTACCCAATAACGGGATATCGCCTCAAGATAAGCGGTCTTTTTGACCATAAAATCATCAAGCGAAGAAGCGAAGAAAAATTCCGCATTTGCGTGAACCATACCTTTTTCGGCGATATACGCATAATACTTATCAGCTTTCTTGAAGCCTTCCACCGTTCTCTCGCTGAATTTTCCTACGGAAAGATCGAACGGTGCCTGTATCGGTTCACTCTGATATACCGTATACCCCTGCTCTACGCGTTTGTCTACGATATATTTGAAGTGAGATTCCGCACCGGTGTCTCCGGCAAATGCTCCGGGCGAATCAAATTCTTCGGCATACATCGTCCAATGTGTATCGCCGAGATAGAAGAACGGCGTGCCGTCGTCATACACAAAATACTTACTGCCGTTGGTTTTTACAAAGCCGTGTTTATAAAGTTCAAGTGTTCCTTTATATCCGTTTGCACCGACAGTGCCTTTTTTACCCGACAGCGAAGCATCCTTTTCGCACGATGTTTCATAATCCCATATCCCGTATTCCGTTGGAGCAAAACGCACCTTGAACGTATTATCTCCGTCATAAAATGCCGGAACGGTAAGCTTTGTTCCCGTCTCGCGGTTTGTAAATACGGCATCCATAACAAGATACAGTGCATCACTCGCTTCTATCGGGGTTTCACTCACAAAAGCAAGCTCACACATTTTCCACTGCTCTGTAAGAACATCGACCGTATCCGCAGGAATATCCTTGCCTACGGGTTTAACGGTATTACCTCCGCCGTCATCGCCGTCGATCGGAACTTCTTCAATAAAAAAGCTCATATCGCACGCCGAAAGCAAAAGTGTTAAAACAAGTAATACCGCGATACATGATTTTTTAATTATTCTTTTCATCGGATCATTCCTTATTATTTTTCTCAAGCTGTGCGAAACGCTTTTTAACATATATGAAGCCGAACACTTCAGCCGCAATAAGCAGTATCACGAGTAATGTCATTCCGCAAAGCGCCACAACGCCCGCAGTAGTGAGCTTAAGCTTTACACTGCCCGCTGTACCCGGATCAGTGCCGTTCTTGTTGTCGGTATTATTCTTGCTTCCGCTATTTGCGGTCGCCGTAGGTGCATTACCCGAGGGAGCTTCGGTAGCCTGCGGTACAGCCGTAGCTTCCGGCGTCGGAGACGGTGTAGGTGTTACCGGCACGGGTGTCTCCTGCCCGTCATCATCTCCGGCATACACACCCGTGTTGCGGAACATCAGCTTTTCTACCGAGTCAAACCCCTTGCACGATGACAGACAGAAATTCCACTGATCGAATATCCCGTCGGAAAGATCGTCGGCAAACACATCGAACGTAACAATATAATGCTCCCATGTTTCATCAAGCTGTATCGGTGAAGCAAAGCCTGAACCTATTATGTTTATCGCATCTATCTTTTTGAAAAGTGAACCTTCGTACAGCTCTGCGAACGATGTCGGATCCGCGGCATTGGCATCCGCGCTGATCTTTCCGGCACGCATTACCGGCGTTCCCATGAACGCTTTATCTTCATCGGATATCCCTGCCTTAAATTCAACGCGTGCATCGAACGAGATCGTTACGGTCGCATCATCCTGGTCGCCGATCACCTGTTTGATAGCTCCGTAAACATCTATTTGAGGCGACATATATGCCGCATTCAATCCGCCGATGCTGTAAACGATCATACCGTCCGCATCCTTTGATTTATTGATATCGCCGTTTGCCGTCCCCTTTTTCCAATCGCCCGTAAGCAGATTTTCGACAGCAAATGTCTGCATACACAAAAGTGCAAATGCGATTACCAATACAGAAACAAGTGTTAACAGTTTTTTCATAGAAATTCCTCCTTTTCTATACTAATATTATAAATCTTTGAAATTCTGACGTAAATAACACATTTCTACAACTAATAGAAAAAATGCACAATATCATTCAAACAGCTCATAATATATTTTTCAGCAAAAGGAAACCTCCTTTTATTTGGTGATATTATTTACCAAATAAAAGGAGGTATGAAAATGTGCGATTTTGCCGAAGACGCAAAAATCCCCGTACCTCTTTTGAAAGTACGGGGATTCGTTTCAGATATACAGCGTTACCTTAACGTCCTTCCACCTATGCACACGGTGCTTCGTGGAATCGGCGTAAAGGTGTTTCTGTGCATCGGCTTTGGTGAGCGTAAACTCAGCGAACCGATACAGTTTGTGTTACGGGGCAAGCCCTATCATCATTTTCGGGGCAAACCTCATCATCATTTTAACCACCGGGGAAATGACAATAAAATTCTGATTTTATTATCAAAAACGGCGATATTGCAAGGTTTTTCGGGCAAAAAAAGACCTTGCGGGATTTCTCCTACAAGGTCAATTTTTATATTTGGTTTTGCCTTTGGTTTTATATCAGGCTTTGCCCAAAATCAGTTTGGAACTTAGTTTCTGCCTTCCTTGATGGCTGCCTGTCTTTCTCCAATTCGGTTAGGGACGGGGCACGAGCCCCGAATTTTACTTCGGGGTTCCCGTTCTCTTTGCCGTCCACATGGCACTTGATCGGATCATTACCGCCGCCGAACCGCAGATACCATTCAAAATGGTCTTCAAAGATGACGATTTTCTCCACATAGGCATCAATGACGCTTTCGGAGATGCCGTTTTCAAAGTATTCCGGCGCATTATACTGTGAAAGAGCAAATCGGAGCGTCTCGATCTTATCGCTGTAATTCACGACGGTATCTTCCTTTTTCGGAAGCAGGGCTTCGATCTCATCCTTCAAGGTGTCGATTTTGACCTGTGTTTCCGTGCTCTGCTTCAAGAATACCTCTGCGGTGATCTCGCCGTCCATTCGCATATCCATGAGCCGGTCAATGCGGGACTGCATTTTTTGGAGCTCTTCCTGCTTGGCGATCAAGGTGTACTTGGTATTGTTGTCGGTTTCCGGCACATCGTCAATGTGTGCTTCCAGCATGGAGGTGGCGAGCTTCAGCACTTCGTCACGGTTGTCAAGAAACTCTCTAAAAATATACATTGCCATCATTTCGAGCTTCCAACGCTGTACCATAGGAGAATTGCAATAGCCATCATACGGCAGCCCTTTTTTCTTGCGGCTTTCGGGTGTGCCGTTTGCAGTGACCGAACGGCACCGATAGGCGATTTTCTTCGTCTTGTCCGCACCCGACCAATGGGTACGGTTGACACCGGAGCCGCAGGAGCAGACGAGCAGTCTGCCCCAGATGTCTTTCGGCGGTGTTTTGCCTTTGCACTGTCTTCCGTTTGGTGTTTGTTTTGCGGGATTGGTTCTTGTTTTCA
>JAZRXI010000071.1:0-16085 GCA_045600145.1 Clostridia bacterium
CTCAGGGTACTCGGCTCATGGAATTTTTCAAGATATTCTTCAAAAATATCCCGGTTAATCAATACTGTTCCATCCATACGGTAAATTGCACCCGCTTCTCCGGCAAGCTCCAATATTTTTTTGTGCTGTAAGCTATAAATGATCTCTGCATCTTTATAACGTAAAAACTGCCTTCGGATTCTTTTTGCATTTTCCCGTACATCATTGCGCTTTTTCAGGTCATAATATGCCCTTGTCTCTTCGTTGATCATTTGCCCAAATCCTTTCAATTTTCATTTCTGTCCTGACAAAAGCAACCTCGAAAAAAAAGAGAACACTCCTTGAAATCATTCAAAAAGTGTTCTCTATACAGCAAGTACTGTATTGTGCTTTTTCCTGTCAACCATTCATTCTGCGTTACAATTCTTCATATTCGTATGAAAATTTGTTGTCAGTTTGTTGTCAACTCGGATTTGAGAGGCTGAAAACCCTTGATTTTACTGGGTTTTTCAGTCGATGGGTTTCATTGTCGGGAAGCACAACACGTCTCTTATCGAAGCGGAGTCGGTAAGCAACATAACAAGACGGTCGATGCCGAAGCCGAGGCCACCTGTGGGCGGCATGCCGTATTCGAGTGCAGTAACGAAGTCGTAATCTACCTGTGCGTTGGAATTGGGGTCTTCGGCGTGCTTTGCGGCGACCTGTTTCTCAAAGCGTTCGCGCTGGTCGATGGGGTCGTTCAGCTCGCTGAATGCATTGCCGTATTCCGTTGCATTGATAAAGTATTCAAAGCGCTCTGTGAACGCCGGATCGTCGGGCTTGCGCTTTGCAAGCGGACTGTTCTCGACAGGGTATTCATAAATAAATGTCGGCTGGATGAGGTTTTCCTCGACGAATGCATCGAAGAATTCCGCAAGAACTGTACCCTTTGTGGCGTTTTCCGGAACGGGAACGTGCTTTTCTTTTGCGCAGGCGCGGGCATCCTCATCGGTAGCCCAATCGTTATAATCACAGCCGCTGTATTTCTTTACGGCTTCGACCATCGTAAGGCGTTCCCAGTGTCCCATGTCGATTTCGATACCCTGATATGTTATCTTTGTTGAGCCGCATATTTTTTCGGCAAGCATGGTGTAAAGCTCTTCGACAAGGTCCATCATGCCGTGAAAATCGGTATAAGCCTGATAAAGCTCAATAGTGGTGAACTCGGGATTATGTTTTGTGTCCATTCCCTCGTTGCGGAATATTCTGCCCACTTCATAAACGCGATTGAGTCCGCCGACGATAAGGCGTTTAAGATAAAGCTCGGTCTCTATTCTGAGGTACATATCCATATCAAGCGTATTGTGATGTGTCTTGAACGGACGTGCCGAAGCGCCAATCTCAAGCGGAACAAGAATAGGTGTATCGACTTCCAAAAAGCCCTTATTGTCAAGATAGCTTCTTATTTCCTTCAATATCTGCGAACGCTTGCGGAAGGTGTCGGCAACCTCGGGATTGACTATCAAATCCACCTCGCGCTGGCGATATCTTGTGTCCATATCCTTGAGCCCGTGGAATTTCTCCGGCAACGGCAGAAGTGATTTCGACAAAAGCTGCATTTTCTGTACATGCACCGATACTTCGCCCGTCTGCGTGCGGAAAACGAAGCCCTCGATACCGATAATATCGCCGATATCCATTTGCTTAAAGGCGGTATACTCGTCTGTGCCGATGTCATCTCTGCGGACATAGAGCTGGATAAGCCCCTTTGCATCGCGGATGTGCGCAAAGCTTGCCTTACCCATAACGCGCTTTGACATAAGTCTGCCCGCAAGTCTTACGGTGATCTCCTGTCCGTCCTCAAACGAGCCGATGACATCAGCCGAATACGCGGTAAAATCAAATTTTGTTATTTCGAACGGGTTCTGTCCTGCGTCGCAAAGATTTTTGAGCTTGTCGCGGCGAACCTGCAAAACCTCACTGAGTTCTTTTTCTGTCATGTTTTCGCTCATAAATTACTCCTTGGGCAGTATCTCAAGAAGCTTGTAGGAAAGTACTCCCTGAGGTGTGTTGATCTTTACTGTAGCGCCTTTTTTCTTGTGAAGAAGCGCACTTCCTATCGGACAAAGGTTTGAAATCTTGCCATTGAACGGGTCGGCTTCGCTTGAACCGATGATATCGAAAATAAATTCTTCCTTTGTCTGCATATCCTTTATTCTTATCTTTGAGCCGACACGGACTTCGTCGTTCGGAAGCTCGGATTCGTCAATAACTATCGCGTTATTGATCTGCTCCTGCATAGCGGCGATCTCGGCTTCCATTTCAGCCTGATCACGTTTTGCTTCGTCGTACTCGGCATTTTCCGAAAGGTCTCCGAGCTCACGCGCCGCGGCGATACGTTTTGATACCTCCGGACGTTTTACCTGAAGATAATAATCAAGCTTTTCCTGAAGCTTTGCAAGACCTTCGGCGGTCATCATATTTTTGTTTTCGCTCATGTCCAAAACCCCACTTATTCATAATATTTGCTTTATTTTACTATGCTTTTTCAAATATGTCAAATAAAAAGACAGCCGTATGAATTTTTATACGGCTGCTTTTGATCGAAAATCACAGTATTGGAGAAACGAAGTTGTAACAGTAGATGATCGCGTACACGATGATACCGCCCTTTGCCAAACCAAACACGAAGCCAAGCAGTTTGTTCAACATTTTGATTCCCGGAAGCTTCGTCACGAGATTCGTGCATTTTACGATTATCCCAAGCAGTATTCGTATAAGAATGAATAGCACAATAAATATTACGATACGCAACACGGCCTGAACAACAGGTTGCGCTATTTTTTCTTCTATTGCATTCCTTACGGTTTCCGCAACGCTTTCGCCGTCCTTGAAATTAATGCTGTCAATGGCTTCCTTCAAATTAACGCCGACAGACTCCGCGGCATCTGCGTATTTCGGCGGAATCAGCTCTTTGATTTTGTCCAAATTCAACGAACCGCCACCTTCGGAAGTGATTTCAGAATTATCGGGGACTAGTGCCTGAACTTTTTCATGCACCTTTTGTGTGGCAAAGTTCTCGTAAATGTACGAAGCACACGGTGCAGACAGAAAAAACGCCAGAATCACCGCAACAACTACACCTACAAGACTTATAAATTCCTTGACAAAGCCTCTTTTTAATCCCATAAGTGCAAATATCAGGACTATAACAGCGGGAATGAGATACCACAATTGAAACGGCATGGAAATACCTGCTTTCATCACAGAATAAACACCTGCTTTTTATTTTTCATATGTAAACAGCGCATGGATTTCCCATATGCTATATTCCACATAACTGTCATATAGTATGTATACCATAGTTTATTACTATTTGTCAAGCATTATGTTTTTATTTTGCAGGGACGTTGTACCCTTACCCTTTTACCGGGAGGCGGCGGCATAGCCTCAAAAAGAGTGGCATGTGGATCGAAGTCCCTCTATAAAAAGGTGCAAGTCGTTTTGTTTTATTTTTTTACATAAATAATAGTAGCGATTTGAATAAACATATGCTATAATATAAAGAAATGTTTGATTATAAAAATCAAGCAACTGTTTAGTTTTGTGGAGAATCACATTATGTATACATTTATGCTGAAACTATTTATAAAGGATTATGAGAATGTTTCGGAGCCTAACGTACGCAGAAAGTACGGATTTTTAAGCGGCGTTACGGGAATAATATGCAATCTTATCTTGTTTGCGTTAAAGCTGACCGTCGGCGGACTGATAGGCAGTGTGGCGGTAATATCGGATGCGTTCAACAACCTGTCGGATATGGGGAGCACAGTGATATCGGTCGTCGGAATACGTCTTGCGAGCCGCAAGCCGGACAGAGATCATCCGTTCGGACACGGTCGATTTGAATATGTTTCGGCGCTGATAGTTTCATTTATAATAATGCTTGTCGGCTTCGAGCTTTTCAAGACATCCATTGACAAAATAATACATCCGTCCGAAGCTGAACCCGTGAATTGGCTAATGATCGCACTGCTTACAATATCGATTCCCGTAAAGTTGTTCATGTACGGCTACAATAACTGCTTCGGCAAAAGAATAAGTTCGGAAACGCTCAAGGCGACGGCACTTGACAGCCGCAACGATTGCATTGCTACCGGTGCGGTAATACTTTCAGCTATAATCGACGGACTGCATTTCCTGCCGTTCGTTATCGACGGTTATGCAGGTGCGGCAGTATCGCTCCTTATACTGTACGCCGGCTTCGGCGTTGCCAAGGATACCGTCGGTCTGTTGCTTGGCAAATCACCTGATAAGGAGACCGTAGAGGCTATCCGCCAAAAGCTTGCAGAAACACCGGAAATAATAGATATCCATGACTTGATCGTTCACGATTACGGCCCGGGCAGGCTTTTTGCGTCGGTACACGCCGAAATAATCGATACAGCGGATATAGTGGCGGTGCATGAAGCGATAGACGCCGCCGAACAGGCAGTGTATGCCGACATCGGCTGTGAGCTGACAATACACATGGACCCGATTTCGACAAACAATCCGTTGCTTAATAAGGTGAGCGAGTGTATAAGCTCTACGCTTGAAAAATTGAACGGAAAAATTAAATTTCATGACCTTAGAATGACGAACGGTGAGAACAACATAAACATCATTTTTGATGTGGTGATGCCTTTTGAGGTGTCGGACGAATACGCGAATACCGCAGTCAAGACGCTAAAAGAAAATATCCGTGCGCTTGACGGACGCTATAATTGCATTATCCAAATAGACCGGGATTTCGTCGATATCCTGTAAAAATCATCAACAAAAGCAACAATACAGCATACATTAAAATCGGAGGGATTTATATGACTTTTTCCGATTTGAAGCACAAGGAAGTAATAAATGTGTGCGACGGCAGAAGGCTCGGCTGTGTGTGCGATATCATAATCGACATTCGCTCATGCAGGCTCGATGCCATAATCGTGCCGGGAAGCTTTAATATTTTTGCTTGCTTTCAGAAACAAAAAAATGTTATAATACCGTGGAGCAAGATACACAAGCTCGGTGATGATGTTATCCTCGTCGATGCGGGAGAGATCTGCCCCAAGTAAAAAAGAATGGAGATACAAATGTTTAAGCTTATAGCATCCGACCTTGACGGAACACTTCTTGATTCAAACAAAAAAATCAGCCCGTATTCATGTGCGGTGCTGAAGCAAGCCTATGAACAGGGATATGAATTTATTATCTGCACCGGCAGGATGTACGATTCCCTGAAGCACATACTGCCGGACATACCGTTTTGCAGGTATGCCATAGTGAATATGGGCGCGGATATTTATGATAATTTCACGCACGAGCATATATACAGTCGCCCGCTTGAGGAAGAATATGCGCATGTCTTGGTGGATTATGCGATAGAACATTCCATCCATATGCAGGTATATATAGACAACGTGCTGTATGTGAACTGCCTTGATAAATATTCCGATAAGTATTTTGCCGATACGGGAAGCGCTTCGCATAAGATAGAGGGCGATATACATGAATTTATCAGAGGAAGCAAAATATCAAAGATGATCTTTATCGGCGAACCCGAGGATATAGCGGTGCATGATGCGTGTGTGCGCGAAATGCTCGGAGAAAAAATAAATATCTGCGCTTCAAGCAAGTCTTATGTGGAATGCTCGTCACTCAAGGCGCAGAAGCATATCGCACTTAACTATCTTGTCGAAAAGCTCGGCCATACGCGGGACGAGCTTATAGTGTTCGGCGACAGCGGCAACGATGTCGCAATGCTTGAAAACACTGGCTTTCCCGTGTGCGTCGGCAACGGCTGGGAGGAAGCAAAGCGCGTTTCCAAGCTTATAGTCGAGAGCAACGATAACGACGGCGTTGCCAAGACGGTAAAACGGCTTGTGCTGAAGGAGATATAACAGTGACTGAAATATCGGTAAATCGGCTGTCGCGGGATCTTGACCTTGATATCCTGTGCGACGGCAACAGAAAAAAGGTCGCGCTGACCTGCTTCGATATCAACCGTCCGGGGCTGTTTCTGACGGGCTATCACGACCGTTTTGACGATACGCGCATACAGGTCATAGGTACGGCGGAACAATCGTATTTGATGTCTCTTGACACATCTACACGTACAAACACGCTGAATGACCTTTTCGAACGCAAATTCCCGTTCATGGTCATAAGCAGCAACGCAGAGGATATTCCCGAGCTTGCAGAATGTGCGCGTGAAAAAAATGTGACCGTATTCAAATCAAGAAAAATGCCTGCAACAAAGCTTGTTGCCGAAATGGCGTCATACCTGAATCACAAGCTCGCTCCGATGGAGACGATACACGGTGTTTTGCTTGATATTTACGGGCTCGGTGTATTGCTTACGGGCGATTCGGGCATCGGCAAAAGCGAAACGGCACTTGAGCTTGTCAAGCGCGGACATCGCCTTGTAGCCGATGATGCGGTGATAGTCAAGCGCATATCCGAGAACCGCCTTATAGGTGAAGCACCCGAGTTCATCAGCCATATGATGGAGATACGCGGTGTCGGCATAATCAACGTTGAGCTGATGTACGGCATAAGTGCGGTGATAGATTCAAAGAGCATCGACCTTGTCGTGCATATGGAATATTGGGACAAGGACAAGAATTACGACCGTCTCGGCATGGAACAGGACAGGCAGGAGATACTCGGTGTTTCAGTGCCGCTTTTGACTATCCCGATCCGCCCCGGAAGAAATCTTGCCATAATAATGGAATCGGCGGCAAGGAACACAAGACTAAAGCAATCGGGCTACAGTGCCCTTGAGGAAATAAAACAAAGAAGATCAAAAATGACGGAGGAATAAAACATGTATACAATAGGTATTGATTTCGGCGGAACGAATATCGCGGCGGGACTTGTAAACGAAAAATATGAAATAGCCGCACGCGCTTCCGTGCCTACACTGCTCGGCAGAGATTACGGCGAAATGGTCAAGGATATGGGGATGCTCGTTCATAAGCTTGTGAATGAAAATTCACTCACACTTGACGATATAAAATACATCGGTATCGGCGCACCGGGCGTACTTGATAACGAAAAGGGACTTGCTACCGATAACAGCAATATCAAGTGGGTGAATTATCCGCTTCGCGCCGAGCTTCAGAAGTATGTTGATAAGCCCGTATACCTCGGCAACGACGCAAATGTCGCGGCTTGGGCGGAATATATCGGCGGTTGCGGCAAGGGCGCGAGGAACTTTATTATGCTCACACTCGGTACGGGCGTGGGCGGCGGTATAATCCTTGACGGTAAGCTTCATTCGGGAAGCCACAATATCGGTGCGGAGATAGGGCATACCGTATTCAAGGTCGGCGGTGAAAAGTGCGGATGCGGCAATTCGGGCTGTATGGAAGCCTACTGTTCGGCTACCGCGCTTGTAAAAATGGCGAAAAAAGCAGTTGAAGTGCATCCGGAATCGTGCATCGCAAAGGCTGATGCAATAAATGCCAAGGTCGTTATCGACGCGGCAAAGGCTGGGGATAAGCTCGGCGTGGAGCTTTTTGATGAATATGTATCGAATCTTTCACAGGCGATCGCAAGCATAGTTAATTTCCTTGATCCCGATGTCATCGCGCTCGGCGGCGGTGTAGCCAATTCCGGCGATTTCCTGCTTGAGCCCGTGCGCAAAGAATTCCCGAAATATGTTACGTTCAGTGCTATGCAGAACACGCGAGTGCTTAAAGCCGAAATGGGTAACGACGCAGGTATAATCGGCTCTGCGCTTTTAGGCGAATGATCATACTTGCTTCAGCGTCACCTCGGCGCAGGGAAATACTTTCACTTCTTGATATTACATTCGATGTGATCCCCGCAAAGCACGAGATAGAAATAGATACATCGGTCAGCCCCGAAAAAGCCGTTGAGCTTGTAGCATACTCAAAGGCGCGTGAAGTGTTTGATGTACACAAAAACGATACCGTGATAGGGGCTGATACGTCGGTTTATATCGACGGTGTGTTTTTGGGCAAGCCCGCATCCAAGGACGAAGCGTGTGCCATGCTCGGAAAGCTTTCGGGGAAAACGCATAAGGTAATCACCGGCGTAAGCATTATTTCGCCCGAAAAAGAGATATCCTTTGCCGATACCGCAGAGGTGGAGTTTTTTCCGCTGGATGAAAATGACATAATGACATATGTCGCATCGGGTGAGCCGATGGACAAGGCGGGCGCATACGGCATACAGGGCAAGGGCGCAAAATTCATAAAACGCATCAACGGCGATTTTTATACTGTTATGGGACTGCCGTGCGGCAGACTTTACAGAGAACTGAAACGATTTATTTGAAAGGAAACTCATATGTATAATAAAGATCTGTACAGACAGGTGCTGTCAAAGGAACATCACAAATTCAGAAAGCCGTTCGATAAAAGCAAGGCTTCCGATTTTACGAACAGAAGCATCCTTCCCGTGACGCGCATGGCTATGCGCCTTAAGGACGTATTCGAACAGGAAGAAGTGCATATACTTGAAAATCAGAACATAGTTTTCATCCGTACTGTGACGGATATTCCGAGCATATTTGAGGATGACGAATGGGAAAAAGTAAAAAGCAAGCATTTTTTGCATGAGCTTGGATATATTTCAAACCTTTGCGCCGATTATGCAAGCACGATAAATGTCGGGCTTGACGCGCGCAAGGAAGAAATAGAAGCAAGGCTTGAAAGGGCAAAACGCGAAAATGATGCTGACGGCATTGCATTCCTTGAGGCGGCACACGCACAGATAGATACCGTATTCGGGCTTTGCGACCGATATAAAGCGGAAGCCGCACGCTTGGGCAGAGGCGATATAGTCGAAACGCTTGAGCGCGTTCCTCACAAGGGCGCAACGTGCTACCGCGACGTGCTTCAGTTCTTCCGCATTCTGCATTATACGCTTTGGGCTGAGGGCGAATATCATAACACCGTCGGCAGATTCGATAAATTCGCCTACCCGTATCTTAAAAAGGATATGGATGAAAACAGACTTACGCGCGAGGAAGCCGAAAAGCTTACGGAAGAATTTTTCATAAGCTTTAACTGGGATAACGATAAATATGTCGGAGTTCAGCTCGGCGATAACGGACAGTCGATGATGCTCGGCGGCGTTGACGAGGACGGCAATGATTCGTATAACATGCTTTCCGAAATATGTTTGCGTACAAGCTGTGAGCTTAAGCTCATCGACCCGAAAATAAATCTTCGTGTGTCGAAAAATACGCCGTACGAAAGATATATTGAGGGTACCCGTCTTACCAAAGCCGGACTTGGTTTCCCGCAGTATTCTAACGACGATGTTGTGATCCCGGGACTTGTAGAACTCGGCTACGATATAAAAGATGCACGCAATTATACCGTGGCGGCATGTTGGGAGTTCCTGCTTCCGGGCTGTGCGGCGGATATAACCAATATCGGTGCGCTTTCGTATCCCAAGGTAGTTGAGAATGTAACTTTCGCACACCTTAAAGATTCCGATACATTCGATGCTTTTATGGAAAAAATATATGCGGAGATCGCTTCCGAGCTTGATGCGATATGCGCGAACATACACGATCTATACAGCGTTCCCGCACCGTTCTATTCTATACTAATGGATAACTGCATCGAAAACGCAAAGGATATTTCTCTCGGCAACAAGTACAATAATTTCGGTATACACGGCACGGGCATAGCTACTGCGGCGGATTCACTTGAAGTCATACGCGAGCATGTTTTTGATAAAAAAGATATTTCCGCACAAAAGCTTATAGAGGCAGTAAAAGCGGATTTTGTCGGATATGAGGATATTTTGCATGTGTGCCGCTATGAGACGGCAAAGATGGGTGATAATATCGAAAGCGTTGACCAAATAGCATCAAAGCTGCTTTCGTGCGCGGCATCTTCGCTTAAGGGCAAAAAGAACGAGCGCGGCGGAATATACAGAGCCGGTACGGGTTCGGCGATGTTCTACCTGTGGCACGCGAACGAGATAGAGGCATCTCCCGACGGACGTCGCAAGGGAGAACCGTTCGGTACGAATTTCTCACCGAGCCTGTATGTAAAATCAAAAGGTCCGTTCTCGGTGATCCAATCGTTTTCGCGTCAGCCTGTCGATAAGGCGGTAAACGGCGGACCGTTGACCATGGAGTTCCACTCAACGGTTTTCAATACCGATGAGGGCATTGAGCGTGTGGCACAGCTTGTAAAGCAGTATATAGATATGGGCGGACATCAGCTTCAGCACAATTCCATAAACCGCGAACGCATGCTTGACGCGCAGAAGCATCCCGAAAACTACACCAATATGATAGTCCGCATCTGGGGCTGGAGCGCGTATTTCGTAGAGCTTGATAAGGAATATCAGGATCACCTTATCGCACGCCAGGAATTTGATGAGTGATTTGATTTTTGATATAAAAGAGTTTGGCTTGCACGACGGGAACGGTATGCGCACGACGGTATTTTTTAAGGGATGTCCGCTTACGTGCATGTGGTGTCACAATCCCGAAGGGCAGAGCTTTGAACGTGAGATCATACGAAACCTCAACAAGTGCAGGCACTGCGGACTGTGCAAGCGTGAATGCACGCATGAGGAATGTCGCGGCTTCGGCACTTGCACAAAAATCTGCCCCGAGGATAATGTCAGGATCGCGGGAAAAGAATATACGCCGCAGGAGCTTGCCGAAAAGCTTCTTAAAAATGAAGTGTTTTTAAAAAGCGGCGGTGTTACGTTCTCCGGCGGAGAACCGTTGTGCCACGGACAGTTCATCATTGAGACCGTCGGCTTGCTGAACGGCATGAACACTGCGGTGGAGACCTGCGGATATGTTGAAACAAGCTCTTTTATGCGCACGCTTGAGTATGTAGACGACATCTTTATGGATATCAAGCTTATGAACGAAAACGCGCACAGAAAATATACAGGCGTAAGCAACACACTTATACTTAACAACGCACGTCGGCTTATGGCGGAAAAACGGTTTGTAACGTTCCGCATTCCGCTCATCCCGTCGGTGACGGACACCGATGAGAATTTAAGCGCGATAGCCGGATTTCTCAAGCCTGCACGGGAAAACATAAAGGTCGAGCTTATACCGTACAACCGCATGACGGGCGCGAAATACGCAAGCGTCGGCAGAGTGTATGCTCCCGATTTTGACGAACCCGCAAGCCTTAATAAAAACGTTGATGTATTCTTGCGTTGCGGTATTGACGCTGTGGCGTATTAGATAAGGACGGTTTCCCATTATCGAAAAAATAAAATACGAGGTGAAAACATGTACTACTTTTCATTGAAAAACGGGTTGTCGCTGTACTGCGGCAAAAAGAAGATACTTTCGGATATTTCATTTTGGATAGATCCCGACATCAAGCCGTGGGAAAAAGCGACCGTTGACGGCAAGAAGTATCTTGATATTATCGAAACGGACGAAAATTCTGTAACTCTTGCAACAGCTAACGGCACTGCGCATTTCACACTGTCCCTTAAGCAGGAAGAGGAATGCTTCGCGCTTATTGCCGACGGCAAATACGATGTGCTTGACGAAAAGGAATGGGGCACACATCTTGATGAGTTTATCGGCTTCGGACTTGACTTCGATATCCCTCATACAGGCAACTATGTTGATGCGTTCATGCACGGTACATTCTGGCAGAAGCCGTACATAGGAAGCAAGACGGGCGATATCAAGCCGCGCACGCAAGCACTGTTCCTCTCGCAGGGAAATGATAAAACATATTTTTCGACAACCTGCGATAAGGATTTCAAAACCGAAATATTCCCGTGCGGCAAATGTGCTTCGCTGATAGCGCACTCAAACACCGTGCTTGATACGGTGAACAGTGAATGCATACTTGTAGGCGCTGTCGGAAAGGATGAATATGCGCTTCCCGAAAGCGCGGTGGCGTTCGGTCTTGACGTTATGGTTAAGCCCGGCAAACTCAGAAGAAGCAAAAAATATCCCGAGGTTTTGGAATATTTGGGTTGGTGTTCGTGGGATGCGTTCCACATGGATGTTACCGAGCAGGATCTCTTGGATAAGGCACAGGAATTCAAGGATAAGAAGATACCCGTCGGCTGGATGATAATAGACGATATGTGGGGCGATGTCAGCGCGATAAGCCGTTCGACGATGTATTCACGCGAGCTTAATTCGTGGGAAGCAGACCCCGTGCGTTTTCCCAACGGGCTTAAGGGCGCGGTAACGAAGATCAAAGAAAATTACGGACTAAAAGTCGGTATATGGCATCCGATAAGCGGTTATTGGCGCGGCTGTAACCCCGACGGTCAGCTTGCACGCGAACACGGTGATCTCATGGAATATACGCTCACCCCTGCGGGCGGTGACGGCGCAAGATACATGCACAGCTTCGACGAAAAGAAGGTCGAAAAATTCTATTCGCTTCAGCATGCATTTTACAAGGATTGCGGAATAGATTTCACAAAGGTCGATAATCAGGGTTCGACGGAGGACTTTACGTTCCGCAAGGGCAGTATCGGCAAATGCGCCGCCAACCTTCATGCGGCGGTAGAGTATGCGGCGGCGAAGTATTACGGCAATGCGCTTATCAACTGCATGGGCATGCCTATAGAAAATTTCTGGAACAGAACATCAAACGTCAACCGTTTTTCGGGAGATTTTCAGCCCGAAAACAGAAAATGGTTCGTTCAGCATTTGTTGCAATGCAGTTACAATTCGCTTACGCAGGGAACGGTCTATACGGGCGATTGGGACATGTGGTGGTCGGACGACGATCAGGCAAAGAAAAATGCCGTGCTTCGCGCAATGAGCGGCGGTCCGATATATATGTCGGATGAGCTTAACAGAAGCATATGCGATGTTATAATGCCTACGGTATTTTCCAACGGACGCATAATCAGGCTCAAAAACCCCGCACTTCCGACACGCGACTGCATGTTCGACGATACCGAAAACAGCGGAAATGTGTTCAAGATATTCAACCGTATAGGCGATTGCGGAGTGATAGCGGCATTCAATCTTGATAAAGATGAAAATACGGTTTACGGCAGTGTTTCGCCTATGGATGTCGAAGGGCTCAAACCCGGGAAATATGCCGTATATAATTGGTTTACGGGCGAAACGGAAGTGCTTGAATATGACGGCGTACTTGATTTGAAGCTCAAAAACTACGATGATTTCAGGCTGTTCATATTAGTTCCCATAAAGTGCGGCAAGGCTGTCATCGGACTTAAGGAAAAATATATGTCTCCCGCAACGGTCAAAAAGGGCGGCAGAAAGCTCTTTCCGCTTGACAGCGGCACGCTTGTTGTTTATTCCGAAACGCCCGTCGGCGGATTTTACAGGCTGACGGAAAACACATATGCCAAAAAAGTTTCCATAGGCGATGAGATTTTGATTTGATATCAAATTTTCAAGTATAATTTTTCAAAATAAGCACAGAATTTTTACTGAGGTGAAAATCTGTGCTTTATCTTTTGCTTGTTCTTGTTGTGCTGCTGATACCTTTTTCGGTAAAGCTGTCGGCGTACACGAAAGACGATGCTTTGGTAATACAGGCAGCTTTTATGCTTCTGGGGCTTTGGAATATAAAGCTTTTTTCCTCAAGTGTAACTGTAAAAAAAGCCATTGCATCATTTCTTTCACGCAAAAAAAGCAAGGTCGATAAAGCACGGATATTCACAAGCGTGCGCGGGCATGCTGACATTGAAAGGCTGAAAATAGCTTCGGATATCGGAACGGGAAACGCGGCATCAACAGCGATAATCAGCGGAAAGGTTTTTGGACTTATCGCACCGATAGTTGCGTCGCTGGGCGAAAACGGCAAACTTGATGTCAATCCCATTTTCGATGAAAAGAAATTCAGCTTTTGCGGTGAATGTATTTTGAAAACAAACACGGCAAACATTCTGCTTGCCGTGCTTGAAATATTCGGAGGTAAAAATGGAAAAGCATCCTATTGAAAACATCATGGCTTCTACTATGGAAAATCTCAACAAAATGATCGACGTTGACAAGGTCATAGGTCATGCGGTGGTAGCGCCCAACGGCTCAACGATAATCCCCGTTTCGCAAGTTGCGTTCGGCTTTGCGTCAGGCGGTGGAGAATATGAATTCCCGCAAAGCAAAAAGGAAAACTATCCGTTTGCAGGCGGGAGCGGTGCGGGAATTTCGGTAAAACCGAGCGGATTTCTGGTCATATCGGGCGACCTCATAAGATTTTTGCCGATACAGAAATGCTCGGGCTACGATAAGCTTATCGAGCTTGTGCCGCAGGTGATGGATCAAATAAAGGACATGGTCGGCAGTGATGACACGGAGGATTCAGATATGGCGGAGTGTGCCGAATGAAAAAGTTGATTGCTACGCTCGTGCTTGCGGTATGTCTTTTACTTCCGCTCAGTGTGAATGCGTATTCGGCATCCGCGTATACGGTGATAGAGCGTTCGTCGGGCAGAGTGCTGTATTCATCGAACGGTGATGCCCGCATGCCGATGGCAAGCACGACGAAGGTCATGACGGCGTTGCTTGTCATAAAGAATCTTGAGCTTGACAGAGAATACGAAATACCAGATGCGGCGGTCGGCATAGAAGGCTCTTCAATATATCTTGCACGGGGTGAGCGTCTTACGGGACGCGAATTGCTTTACGGGCTGATGCTGGCTTCAGGCAACGATGCCGCATATGCACTTGCAATACTGACAAGCGGCAGTGTTGAAAAGTTCGTCGCGCTGATGAATGATACCGCACAGGAGCTGGACTTAAAAAACACTCACTTTGCAGACCCGTGCGGCTTGAAATATAAAGAGCATTACACCACGTCGAATGATCTTGCACGCTTGTGCGCCGTCGCGCTTTCGGACGAAACATTTGCAGAGGTCGTGGCGACGCAGAATTTTCAAATACGCGGAAGCCGTGAGGGAACGGTCAGATATCTCCACAATAAAAACCGCATATTGGGTGAGTTTTTAGGCGGAAACGGCATCAAAACGGGGTATACGACGGCGGCGGGCAGGTGTCTTTGTTCATCGGCAACGCGCAACGGTATGCAGCTCGTGTGCGTCGTACTGAACGATCATGATTGGTTTGCCGATTCCGAAAAGCTTCTTGAAAAAGGCTTTGAAGAATACGGACTTGTTCGGCTTTCGCAAAAAAATAAATTTGCGGGCACATGCAATATTTTAGGCGGAAAAAGCGAAAAGTGTGATATAATACAAAAAGACGATGTTTTTTATCCCATGAAGAAAAGCGAATATGCCGAGAGCATAACGGAAATAACGCTATGCAAGCGCGCACCTGTGCAAGCGGGCGAGGTCGCGGGAAGCACGGAATTTTTCCTAAACGGAACGAAAATTGCGGAAACAGATTGTGTTTTTGCAACAGATGTGCAGAAAAAATTCAGCCTGTTCGGCAAATAGACGCATCGTAAAATACAGAGGAGGATTTTATGAGATTACAGAAATATATGGCTGACTGCGGCGTGGCGTCACGCCGCGCCTGCGAAAAGCTTATTCTTGACGGCAGAGTGTCGGTGAACGGAGTGACGGTCACCGAGCTCGGCACATGCGTTGAGAAAAACGATACCGTTATGTTTGACGGCTCACGCATAAAGCCGTCGAATAAGCACATATACATAATGCTCTACAAGCCCGATAAGGTCGTCAGCACCGCAAGCGACCCCGAGGGCAGAACGACTGTCACCGACCTTGTTGATGTAAAGGAACGGCTTTATCCCGTCGGCAGGCTCGATTACCATACCGAGGGACTTATCCTGCTTGTCAATGACGGCGATGTCGCTTACCATCTGACACATCCGAAATTCGAAATAGAAAAGGAGTACCTTTGCGTTATTGCCGACGATATTTCGCGCGAAGAGGTGCTTAAGCTCCAGTCGGGCGTTATGATAGACGGCGAAAAGACTGCTCCGGCAAAGGTGAAGGTCTGCGATATGACCGATCATACGACATCACTTTCGGTGATAATCCATGAGGGGCGCAACAGACAGGTGCGCAAAATGTTTGAGGCTATCGAAAAAAAAGTAATACACCTTACCCGTATGCGCCACGGCGAAATAATGCTTTCGGGCTTGAAACCGGGAGAATGGAGATACCTTAATAAGGAAGAAACAGCTTATCTG
>JAZRXI010000072.1:0-14981 GCA_045600145.1 Clostridia bacterium
GTGTAAAAGGATAAAATATATGTTCCTGCAACTAATCTTGAAGTATAGGTACGGGATTTTTTTCTTGCAAACTCTTGCAACATAATGTATAATATAGGAAAATATATGGTTGAAAGAGGTACGATATGAAAAAATTACTAAGCATCGCGCTTATCCTTGCACTTGTGATCTCATGCTTATCATCGGTACACATAAGCGCGGCACAGGAAACAGTTACAGGCAGAGAGTTCAGGTGGCCGACAGTTAACTATGTACACGGCAGCAACGGCGGTTGGGCAGCCGATGAGCTTGCCGAAGGTACACATATGTATAATGTTACCGTTTACAACACCTCTGCTGTCGACACAAAGGTAAATGTTTACCTTCAGAACGGTTGGGGTCAGATGACCAAGAGTGTTGCGTTCGACACACCAGCGGGCAACTTCAGGATCATTCCCGCAGGCGGCAAGACGACTATCGCCGTTGTTGTCAGGGTAGGTGCTGACGGAACGATCGGCGGCGTAGCACAGAGTGCTGTCTGCATCCGTGTCGATACCGATACGGCAAACGCTGACAAGAAGGTTGTCGTTGCTTACACCGATACCGAGTTCGATAAGCTCATTAAAAAGGCGACCGGCGCTGTTACGGATGTAACAGATCAGTCGATAACCGTTACCGAAACTCCCATAGTTGAAGCTGCGGAATGGGCTTCACTCAGTGGCTACGGTATAACCGTTGAAAAGTCGGGCGACATCTTCACCGCGAAGAACTTCACCGGCTCATGGACAGCTCCCGACTTCAATATCTTTAATCAGGCAAAGGCTTTGCTTGGTGATAAAACAAGCTATGATATAGAAGTCACCTATCAGGTAAACCCCAACAAGGATATCACTGTTCGTCCTATCATCAGAGCGGCAATCAACAGCGTCTATTGCTTCGGCAAGGATGTTCCCACGCTTTCGACAGCAGAAAGCGCAGCTTCTTCAAAGGCTTGGATGAGCTGGTACAAACAACAACTCGGGCTTGCCGATAATGCAAAAACATCTATTGTAGTTTCCGACGGTCAGAATGCAAGTTGTGTGAACAGTAATACAGGCGTTACCCTTAAGGCAGGCGAGTGGACCGAGATCAAGATGCATATCACCGTTCGTCCCGAGGATTTCAACATCTTCAAGGATATGCGCGTGACGTTTGATAATATCAGAATAGCAGACAGCTCTGCCATCAGCGATCTTGAAGTACAGCTTAAAGCTGTAAATCTTGCTGAGTATATACTGGCATGGTCATTAAACGGAACTGTCTTGACGATTTCCGGCAAGGGAAAAATGCATGATTACAGTGCCGACGCCCCTGCTCCGTGGGGAACGAATATCACGAAAATCATAATTGAAGACGGAATAACAAATATCGGCAATTATGCATTCTCCAGTTGCAGTAAATTAACAAGCATAACCATTCCCGAAAACGTAACGAGCATCGGCGAGTATGCATTTTCCGGATGTACCGGATTAACAACTATAACCGTACCGAACAGCGTAACAAGCATCGGCAAGTATGCGTTCTACAGATGCAACGGCTTAACAAGTATAACACTGCCTTTTATCGGCGGCAGCACAACAAGCAATACATATTTGGGATATATATTCGGCGCGTCGTCATATTCTGATAATCCATCGTATGTTCCCGAATCGTTAAAAACCGTTACGATATCTGACGGTTGCACATCTGTTCCTGATCATGCATTCTATGATTGCCGCTATTTAACTGAAATAGTAATACCGAACAGCATTACACACATAGGTACGGATGCATTTTTCAATTGTCCTGCACATACGCATGAGTTTTCTTATGAAGAAGTTGTTTCATCCGCATATTACGAAAACTACAAAATATATTCATGCTACTGTGGTGAAATAGCACTTATTGAAGGCAAGTGCGGCGATGATTTGGCGTTCTCCCTTAATTCTTCGACAGGCGTACTTGAAATATCCGGCGCGGGTGAAATGTGGGACAGCCTTTACGATGCCGAAGAATCGCTTTGGCTTTATCCGTCGCTTATAAAGAAAGTAATAATAAATGAAGGCGTTACAAGTATAGGCAAATTGGCGTTCTGCGATTGTTTCAACTTACAAAGCGTATCACTTCCCGACAGCATGAAGGTTATCAGTGATGATGCTTTCAACAGCTGTTACGCCCTTGCAAGCATAAATATTCCCGCAGGTGTTACCGAAATAGGTTTTTACGCCTTTAACGATTGTTCATCACTTGAAGAAATAACTGTTCCCGACAGCGTTACAACTATTGAAAACTGTACTTTCCAAAAATGTTCAAAGCTGAAAAAAGTGACACTCGGCAATGGCGTAACAAGCATCGGCGATTGGGCGTTTGCTTATTGCGATAGCTTAACAAGCGTAGAGATACCCGACAGCGTAACAAGCATCGGCGATGGGGCGTTCGTATATTGCAGTAGCTTAACAAGCATAGAGATACCCGACAGCGTGACAAGCATCGGCGATGGTGTGTTCGGTGCTTGCAGTAGTTTAACAAGCATAATCATCCCCGACAGCGTAACAAGCATCGGAGAGTATGCGTTCGAATATTGTATCAACTTAACAAGCATAACGATCCCCGACGGCGTAACAAGCATCGGCGATTATGCGTTCTCGGATTGCCATAGCTTAACGAGCATAGCGATACCAAATAGTGTGACGCGTATAGGTGATGATGCGTTCTACGGTTGTACCGATCTTACGATTTTCTGTTATCCCGGCAGTTATGCGTGGAACTATGCGACAAACAATTCAATACCTGTTGTTCCTGCCGGAGAGATCACGGGGATTTCGGTAAGTAAGTTGCCGACAAAAACGGTTTATCCTATAAACGGGAATTTTATAGCTGACGGTTTAACACTCACGGTTTCACTCGCCGACGGCAGCTCTGCTGAAATGACCGGCAGATTTAATGTGGATGTTGACCTCTCAACTGCCGGCGAAAGAACTGCTACGGTGTCATTGAATGGCTTCACGGCAACATTCAAGGTCACTGTTGACCCTGATTTGATCGAATATCCGGAATCCGAGCATAATTACGCAAACAACACCGACCAATCGTGGACGATTTACAAAAAAGGCGTTTCCGCTATCTCGATTACGTTTTCCGGAAAAACACAGACCGAATCGGGATGGGATTATATCTATATTTACGACGCGAACGGAACTCAGATCGGCAAATATTCAGGCACCGAGCTTGCGAATAAAACTATTACCGTGGATGGCGATACGGTGCGTATCCGCTTGACTTCGGATGACTCATATACCTATTACGGCTTCGCGGTGACAGATATCACTTTCGTTCAGCCCGTGATCACAGACATTCTCGGCGACGTCAACAAAGACGGAAAAGTCACTCCCAAGGACCGCATGATCCTTTCGCGTTATCTTGACGGTTGGGACGGCTACGATGCGCTTTGCGACACGGCAGTAGCCGACATCGACGGTGACGGATCGGTGACTCAGAATGACCGTCAGCTCCTTGCCCGCTACCTTGCAGGATGGTCGGATCACGAACAGTATTTTGATTGATTCTTGCATTTACGGAGGTAATTTGATTGAACGGTAAAGAGAAGCTCAAAAGGGCGTTGGAGCTGTTCGCGGTATTCTTCAAAATCGGCGCGTTCACGTTCGGCGGCGGCTATGCGATGATACCGCTGATACAGAAAGAGGTCGTCGAAACAAAAAAATGGATAAGCGATAACGATATTCTGGAGATAATCGCCATTGCGGAATCCACGCCCGGACCGATAGCAATAAATTCCGCTACATTCGTCGGCTACAAGGTGTGCGGATTTTGGGGCTCGTTCTGCGCCACATTCGGCGTGGTGCTTCCGTCATTCGTGATAATCTCCGTTATCTCGCTTATTCTCAAGGGCTTTGAGCAGTTCAGAGCCGTCAAATACGCGTTTTACGGCATCCGTGCCGGAGTGCTTGCGCTGATACTCAAGGCTTTGTGGACGATGTTCAAAAAGTATAAAAAAGACGCGTTCGCATATATCGTCATGGCACTCGCGTTCATAGCCGTAGCGGTGTTCGGCATAAACGTGCTTATTGTAATAATCGCATCCGCCGCGGCAGGGCTGATATTCTCGTTCATCGCACGGAGGAAAAGCAAATGATATATCTGCAACTTTTCCTTACGTTTTTCAAGGTCGGTGCGTTCACGTTCGGCGGCGGCTATGCGATGCTTCCGCTTATCCAGGCAGAAATAGAAGCGCACGGCTGGCTTGAAAGTGCCGAGCTTGTGAATTTTATTGCCGTCAGCGAAAGCACGCCCGGACCGTTTGCAATAAATATTTCGACATATGCCGGAATGGAGGTCGCGGGCTTCTTCGGTGCTGTCTGCGCGACGCTCGGAGTAGTTCTGCCGTCGTTCATCATCATACTGATAGTGGCGCAGTTTTACGAAAAATTCAAAAGGAGCTTTGCCGTTTCTTCGTGCATGAGCGGGCTTAAGCCTGCCGTGATCGGGCTTATCGCATCGGCACTTATCTCCGTCGGCAAAACAGTATTTTTCGCTTCCGGCTTCGATATAAACGTGTTCACAACGGCGGCGTTTTGGGTGTCGCTCGGCATATTCATCGTGATGTCGGTGCTGTCATTCAAAAAAGTGCATCCGATAATCATAATCTGCATTTCCGCGCTCGTCGGCATCGTCGCAGGATACGCCTTGAATATCCCGTATTAACATTTTTCACCTTTTTTGAATATTATGATAGCAAATGCACGATAATTATTCATGAGGTGATATTATGGCAAAATGCTGTATCTGCGGACATGACAAAGAGGAAAATCTGAAAATTTTAGGCTCGTACATCTGCGATGACTGTGAGTGGAAAATACTTACCTCACAGGTGCATTCGAACGGATATAACCGATGCGTATCGAAGCTCAAAAAGCTCGGCATCGGCAAAGAAAGTGCATCTCAATGACATTTTTTTCGACATATAAAAAGTTTTTCTTGGCATCTCATAAAAAAGCATTATAATAACCCATGATAAAAGTCGACATCTGTCGGATAACAAAGATGTTTGTATGAAAATGTTAAAATGCAAGTTTTGCGGCGAAATATTCACCGTAGCGGCAGACAAAAGCCTGTTTGCCCATATTGCAAGGAAATTCTCCCACCCTATTCACGGCGGGAGAATTTTTCAAAAAGCCGCAAAAGTTTTTTGCTCTCGCTTTTTTAAAAAAGCGTACAGAAAATCAAGAGGGCAGCGTCCCCCTGCAAGCCAAAATAAAATAAAAAAATAGGTGGAAAAGTTTTCGCATATATGCTATAATATAAAAAATAATGATGTTTTTACATGGGAAGGGATAAAATATGGCGGTACGCGTGCTTATTGTTGACGACGAGCCTCTTATAGTCAAGGGTCTGAAATTCAGTCTTGAACAAGAGGGGTATGAAGTTGAATGTGCCTATAACGGTGAAGAAGCGCTTGCGAAATACGAAACGATACATTTTGATATCATTCTTCTTGACGTCATGCTTCCGGGCATAAGCGGCACTGAGGTATGCGGAAAAATAAGAGAAGCTTCCATGATCCCGATAATCATGCTTACCGCGAAATCTGCTGACGAGGACAAAATATGCGGGCTTGATTTCGGTGCGGACGATTACATGACCAAGCCCTTCAACGTGGCTGAGTTAAAAGCACGCATGCGCAATCTGCTTCGGCGCACATCCGCCAACAACGCAAAAGCGGTGAAAACGGACATCATCATAAAGGCAAAACAGCTCGTTATGAATTGTGAAAAGCGCACTGTAACAGTTGAAAACAGAAGTATAGAGCTTACGGCAAAGGAATTTGATATTTTGCATCTGCTTATAACAAATCCCGGCAAGGTATACCGGAGAGAAGACCTTCTTGAGCTCATTTGGAAGGACTATTCCGGCGATATCCGCACGGTGGACGTGCATATCCGCCGTCTGCGCAGAAAGATAGACGGAGATAAGGAAGAGCCCGAATACGTTTATACCAAATGGGGCGTAGGCTATTACTTTGCGGAAAACTAAGCCCGGACTGAGTGCACTGTTCAGCGTTACATATGTATCAATAGTCATTGCCGTGCTTGCGATAATAACGCTGTCGGTATCGACATATATGGGCAGGTTCTTCATTTCGGTACGCGAGCAGGAGCAAACTGAGGCGCTTGAAAAATGTGCCGCCGCGCTGACGCCGTATATCGAAAGCTCCGATCCAAATCATATTTACGAAATACTTTCTTCATACGCCATTGATTGTAACGGGCGTATACTCTTTATTGATGAATACGGATGCGTGCAAGCCGATACGTTTTGCAGGCTTAACGGCACACATCCCGAAAGCGCCGAAATATCGGCGATCCTTGAAAAGAAACAGGATTCATCTACCGGCTATCATAAGTTGCGACTGAGTGAAACCGCAATTACCAAGGATAACGAGTATTTGCAAAAATCATCTGGCAGCTATTGGTGCGGTTATTATTCCAAGGCGATAGTATATTCCGGGCAGCAGTGCGGACTGCTGCTTTTAAGTGCGCCCATTGACGATATCGTCGGGCGTGTACTGAACGTCGAACGATGGCTTATTGTGTTCGACGTTTTATTTACTTTCGCCGTTGGCGCGATAACATTATATCTGAGCCACAGTCTTACGCGTTCCGTACAGCGTTTCAACCGCGCAATAGGCAGAATGACCGGCGGTGATTTCTCCGTGCGCGTTGACGAAAATGAAATGGCTGAATTCGGCGCGTTGGCAAAGGCATTCAACATGATGAGCGAAAAGCTTGAAAATCTTGATGCGTCACGTAACCAATTCGTATCAGACGCATCGCATGAGCTTAAAACCCCGCTTGCTTCAATGAAGATACTTTCCGAATCACTTCTCACACAGTCAGATGCACCGATAGAGCTTTACAGAGAGTTCATGAACGATATCAATAGCGAGGTCGACAGACTTTCGCTCGTAATAAACGACCTGCTGACACTTGTCAAGACCGATAAGGGCGCGGAGACGCTTATAATAGTGCCTGTGGAGCTCGGCGCACTCATAAAGCGGATAACGGGCACCGTAGCACCGCTCGCAAAGAAAAAGCATATAACGGTTTCGTTTGAATACGTTGATGTCACCGTGATGGCGGATGAGCTTCGTATGCAACAGCTTTTCACTAATCTTATCGACAACGCGATCAAGTATTCACCGGAAAAAACCACCGTCACAGTAACGCTTTCGCAGACGCTTGGCAATGCCGTGGTATCGGTAAGCGACCAGGGAATAGGTATTTCAAAGGACGACCTCGCTCACGTATTCGAAAGATTCTTCCGTGTTGACAAAGCGCGTTCACGTCAGGCGGGAGGTACCGGACTCGGACTTTCGATAGTCAAGCAGATAACCGACCAGCACGGCGGCACAGTCGAAGCCAAGAGCGAGCCCGGACACGGCACTACCTTTACCGTTTCTTTGCCGTTACCGAAAAAGGAGAGTAATGAATGAAAAAACTGACTTGTTTTATTTCGGCTTTTTTGATACTTTGCATGCTTTGCGGCTGTGCCGCGGGATATGTTGACGAACAGCCGGGCGAAGATATTTCGCCCGTGGATGATTCCGCGCTGTCATCTTCATCGCTTGCCATGCCGCTGTATTTTCGCTATTACGATGAGCCGATGCTTATAAGGAGTACTATAAATATTGAAATATCTCCTCAGCAACAGCCCGAATATTATGCGATATCGGCACTTATCGCGGGACCTACGGGTCAGCGTGCCGAGCTGAAAAGAATTTTCGGCAAAAGCACTTCGCTCGTATCGGTGAATGCCGATGGAGAATATTTGTATGTTACGCTTTCAGACGGCTTTTTGAGTGATACCGGCGGTAAGGACGATGCCGAAACGCATACGAACCGCATGCTTGCGATATATTCGATAGTCAATACCGTCTGTGAAATGGGAAATCATTCGATGGTGCAGATATATATTAAATCGAGCGGTGCCTCGATACGTCCCGATGCGTTCGAAATGGGACTTGCAAAGACCGAAAACGATTCAGCACCGCTCGGAGCGCTTTCACGCAATACTGAGCTTATTCTCACACCGTCAAACGTTGTTATAACGGCACTTGCGCATTATTCCAATTTTGAGTGGAGCAAGCTCTACTATTATCTCGGTGACGGTGAGCAGGCGAACGTAAAGCTTCCGTTGGTAGAAGAAATGTCGCAAAATCTCGAATATCTCGGGCTCGTCATGAGCGAGTATACAGCCGAAAACAATTATACCGTTGCAGAGGACGGAAAGACCGCAACAGTACAGGTATCTTTTAAAATAAGAACACGTTCGCGCGGTTACGCGGTAACAAACGCTCCGCTTGAGCTTGTATACAAGGGACACTGTTGGCTTATAAGTTACCAAAGTCTCATGCACTGTTTGGGGGTAGAGTTTTGAAAAAGCTTTTCCGCACAAAGAGCTTAATGCCGGTAGATATCTCGGGATCTGCACACTTCACCCAAAAACGGACATGCGCTTTCCGAGTCGGTACATTACTGCTCGCACTGCTTCTCGCACTGCTTCTTTTGTTTACCGCCTGCACTTCGGTTCAGCCGTCGGGAGCAAGTAAAATTGAGCTTAAACGCGATCCGTATGAAATGCCCGAGGTCAAGCCAGAGTGGGTGACGCTGTATTATCCTTCGGAAGACAAGCATTTACTTGCGTTTTCACAGGAGATAGGTGCGGAAACAGACGGAATATACGAAACTATCATGAACGCGCTGCTTTTAGGCACTCCCGAGGGCTACAAGAGCGTGTTCCCGCGCGGGATAGTATGTCGGAGTCTCCTCCCGATACAAAATATCCTGTATATAGATATGTCGTGGCAGCTTGCTCAGCTTGAAAGCGAACAGTTCTTTCAGTGCGTCGCGGTACTTGCCGCCACGTTCACGGCACTGCCGGGGGTGGATTTCATCAATATAACCGTTGAGGGGCATCAACTCGTTTCACCCGAGAACGGTGTTCCTATAATGTTGTTGTCAAAGCATACGGGGGCTTTATCTGAGCTTTGGTCGTATTTCGGCGAAGCCGCGAAAAACAATATCGAAACGTTTTATGCCTGCGTTTATTCTCAGGATGAATCGGGACGCTGGCTTTTGCCGCATGTAACGAATGTTACCGCGCGTAACGGTGAACGTGCTGAAGCGATACTTTCGGCAATGATAGCCTATCCCGGCGGGATATTCGATGAAAACGTAAGTCTTGATTCACTGTCATACAATAATAAGACAAATACTCTTTCGATAAAGCTTGTTTCCGCATCCGATTGGACTGCTCCGCAGAATTGGCTTGCGCCGCAGGCGTCTGTGTGCGCGCTCGGTTGCATTTATCCTGAATGTGCCGAAGTTAAGCTCTCCGTCACCGATGCTTCCGGCGATGAAAAGTATTCGTTTTGCGACGAAACCGCGGGAGATTACGGACTTATAAGAAGCTGTATAGATATAATAACTCCCGACAGTACGGGCAAAAAACTCGCACACGGCACGATGCTTGTTTCGCGTATGCCCGGACGTGGCGATCTCAAAAGTTTTGTTCGTGAATACATCTGTACGCTTGATCCCACTTTCAGGGAGAACGACCACATAGTCAACGATGCGATTCTTAATGATGATACGGTGATCATTGACCTCGGCTCTGATTATTTTGACCGCTATAACGAAAAAAAGCCGGATGCACAGGAGGAATACGCTGTTGTTTATTCGCTTGTTGCAACTGTATGCGCGTATTCGGGAGCATACCGTGTCATGCTCCTTGAGGACAGACAGACACGGACGACATTTGCGGGAAGCATAGCGCTCGACAGGCCATTGCTCGGACTTCCCGAAACGTATATGGAATCGCTCAAATGAGCAGGCGCGGATGCTTTGCGGCGTTTCTGTTTTTGTGCGTGGGAACGGTGATAGGGACATTTTTTACATATGCCGTTTTTGCGGCGGCGGTAGCCATATCAATACTCATATTTCTTTTGCTGTTCAAGCGGCACATTATTCCGGTCATCGCCATGATGTTTCTTGCTGTCGGAATAATGCTTTCAACGATTTCGTTCCGCGAATACAAAGGACAGGACAGCGATTGCGCTGTTACCGGGCGTGTGACGGCAATGGACAAAGATTCTTTTCTTTTGAGCGATTCGGTGTTTTACGGACACAGTGAGCTTGACGGAACAAAGGTATACGTCTGCGCGCGTCCGACGGGAATGCGCTTTGGTGATACCGTATTCGTAAAAGGCAGTGTGTTTCCGTATGCGGCGAACGGCGAAAATCCCGGTGAATATTCGGGAATTCTCTCCGCCTGTGCCGACGGCATAAGCTGTAAATGCTACGCTCGTGAATTTCGCGTTACAGGTCACAAAGCAGGTTTGGATTCGCTTTTCGGTGCATTACGGTTGCGCATCCGCGATACGATATCACAATATTCGAATGATTCGGAATGTACCGCTGTTATGTACGCCATGCTTACGGGAGATAAAACATTCATCGACGCATCTACCACGGAGGCGTTCTCAACCGTGGGAGTATCACACCTGCTTGCAGTGTCAGGACTTCATACTTCGATATTGCTCGGAATCATCTGTCTTTTTTTGACCGGACTGCGCAAGAACAGTGTAATACGCTTTATTCTCGTATGCCTGTTTCTGATATTTTATACCGTGTTTACGGGACTTTCACCGTCGGTAATACGCGCAGCGATTATGGCGGCGGTGTTTACGCTTACATCAGTTTTCGGTGTGCGCTACGATATGCTTTCGTCACTCGGCATGGCCGGCATACTGATATTGCTTATAAACCCGTACAGACTTTACGATATATCGTTTTTGCTCTCGTTTTCGGCTATTTTCGGAATTGCCGTTTTCAGCAAAACAAAAAGAAACCTGCGTATTTTCAAGCTCGATAAGTCCGAAGACGGCTCGAAACGGAAACGCTTGAAAATCTCGGCAAACAAAGCTTATGATAAGCTTATAAGCGGTGCGCTGGTGACACTCGGTGCGACCGTCACGACATTGCCGACAACGCTTTCGATATTCGGCACGGCTTCGCTGATATCGCTGCCGGTAAATCTTTTACTCATCCCGGCTTCATCCGTTGCGCTTGCACTTCTATCCGTCGCGGTGATTCTGAGCTTTATATTCGCACCGCTCGGGATTTTGATAAAAATACCATACCGCATAATGTATATCGTGCTTTATCTCGTGAAGCTTGCCGCAAACGTTGAGGCCGTATCGTTTGTAAAGCCGACGGCATGGATAATACCGTGCGTTCTGTGTGCGATATATTTCTTTTCGCGCTACTGCCTTGTAAGCAACAAAATCAAGCGTATACTTGCCGTCATACTCGTGTTTGTTCTGTGTACGTGCGTTACGGCAAACGCGATGATACTTCGGAATACGGTGAGCTTTAACGTGCTGGCGCTCAAAAGCGGAAAAATCTGTGTACATGTGCGCTGTAATGAGAAAAATTACTTGATAAATCCCGATGCGGAAAGCGAAACGTCCGTGAGAAACTATATATCGGCAAATGTCGGACATTTGGACGCTGTATTTCTTGCAAACAACGCTTTTGAATCGGATGCTGATGCCATTTACCGTTCCGCACAAACCGATTGTGACGGCATTCCTCTTGCAATAGGTGATAGTGTCGATACCGGTGAATGTATATTCACCTACGTCGATGGAGGCATACTTGCTGAGTGCAGGAACATACGCATTTTCATTCAAACCGACGCCGAATTCGTACAGCCCGAAAGCTGTGATATCGCCGCAGGCACAGGGACTGCACTTGCAGCTGATACGGTGATCACATACAGTTCACACAATATGGCATGCAAAAAGAATTATATGATGTCGCGATGCGGCAGTATCAAGATAAGCATAGGCAAACAGATACGATTTACACCTTATAGAAAGGAATAAACGATGAATCATACCGAGTTTTTCAAAGTGCTGAAAAATGGCGAGGTCAGCCCCGTATATCTGTTTTCGGGAAGTGAAACCTACGTCATGAAAAATGCACTCAAACAGCTTGAAGATGCGGTGATCGACGAAAATCTGCGTTCGGTGAATCTCACCGAGCTTGAGGGCAACGCTACAGGCGAAACGATATGTTCGGCTTGCGAGACCGTTCCTTTCCTTTCGGAAAAGCGGATGACGGTTGTTTCCGAAAGCGGATTCGTTTCATCTTCGGCAAAACCGGACGGAGAAGATCGTCTGTGTGAATATATTTCGTCGCCCTCGGATACCGCGGTGCTTGTATTTCTGTGTGCACAGCCCGATAAACGGAAAAAGGTTTACAAAGAACTACTTAAAAATGCCATTAATGTCGAGTTCAACAAACTTACCGAATATGAGCTTTCGAAATGGATAGAAAAAGTGCTTAAAACTGACGGTATAACTATTGAGCCGGCAACTGTGCAATTTTTGACCGAATATGCCGACCCGCGTCCGGAAGCACTTGTCGGCGAGCTTGAAAAGCTTATATGCTATAAAAAAAGCGGTTGTGTGTCGATTCAGGATATAAAGACGGTGGTTACGCCATGTACGGAATACAGTGTATTCAAGATGACCGACGCAATGACATCACGGAATGTCTCTGAAGCACTCGCCCTGCTCAGCGGAATGTTGAAAAACAGAGAAGAACCGCTGTATCTGCTCGGTGCGATATCAAAACAGTATCGCAAGCTACTGCGATTCAAAATAATGCAAAACGAAAAGAAAAGTAAAAAAGAAATTCTTGACTCGCTCGGAATGCGCGATTTCGCATTCGCGCGCACCGAAGCATCAGTCAAGAACCTAAGTGAAGCACAACTCAAAACCGCGGTAGACCTCTGCTTCGAAACCGATATAGGATTAAAAACCGGTGACGCCTTCGACGAAGTCGCTCTGCACACTCTCACGGTCAAGCTGTGTCAGCTGTAATGAGGCTCGGCGGTAGCGCGTTCTTGGGCAGCGTTGCTTCGCGGAACGCTGTCGCGCCCCCTGCAAGGGATTCCTTCCACAAACGAGGGGGGCGAAATCCGGAAAGGGTTCAAGGTGTAAAGTTCCACGCAAATGCGTCCTCGGCTTCATGTCCTGTCCTTAAAACGGGCGGGGTCGAAGCCGTATATTTGTACGATTTCGAATTTGTCACAATTAAGTATATTCTGCACAGTGACTATCCTGCCGCCGTTCGCATCAACATCGATCCCGGCGTTTTTGAATGCATACCACACAAGATGTGCGCACTGTGTTGTTGACGGCGAAACATCGGCATTGCCTGAAAATATTCCCGCGAACGGTGAATACGGTATTCCACGCAGATCGTTGTATGCGTTCCGTGCGATGTCACGCAGAGCTTCGTCGTCGGCATCCTTAAGTTTCAGCATGACAAAATTCGGGAAATGTCGCCACTGACTTATGTCATATTCGGTCGAACATGAGCCTATCATCGGTGCTTCAAGCGTTTTTCCCGCCGGCATGACAAGTCCCGCATGCCCATGCCTCCAAAAAAACGAGTGACTCGATTCCATTATAAGTACATAGCCCGTTTTGTAGGGCGCAAGCTTAAATGACTTCTCTTTGCTTCCGTTTTCGTTCACGGTATATTCCATGCTTGTAGTGACCGCCTCGCGCACGCACTTGATATTCACCGGCGCAAAGAACGCATCCTGATATTCTTTCAGTGCTTCGGCAAAATTTTCATGCTGTCTCAGCTCGTCCACAGCGCATTTGCCGAGTCCCGTCTGATAAAATATGGTTTTATAATCCTCATCCGAAAGCGTTTCCTTAAGCACAAAGCCGTCAAGTGCAAGCTTTTCGTAATCGGGACAAAAATGCACGTTCCTGTGGAGCAGATATGAAGAGAATACGCATGTCGCCGTAAGAATAACGGCAAGACATGCGCATATAACAGCAACTGCTTTCTTTTTCATTTTCTGAACGCTTCGTAGATGGCACGGATGCTCTTTTCAAGATCACATTCGTTGACACCGACGGTGATGTTTATTTCACTTGAGCCTTGGTCGATCGTGCGGATGTTGACATGCTCCTTACCGAGTGCCGAGAATATCTTCGCCGCGGTACCTGCGCTTTTCGCCATTCCGTGTCCTACAACGGCAAGCAGTGCGATATCGGGAACAAATTCTATCGAATCGGGCTGAAGCTCGTCACGAATCATCGCAATTACGCTTTCAAGCTTATCTTCTATTGCCTTTTTATTCAGCACTACCGACATGGTGTCAACACCGCTCGGAAGATGCTCGAACAATATATTGTTACGTTCAAATATTTCAAGGAAGCGTCTACCGATACCGAGCTCGCTGTTCATCATGTTCTTTTCGATCGTTATCGCGCAATAGCCCTTGTGACCGGCAATGCCCGTTATCTGCATCTCGTTGGAATAGCTTTCATCAAGCTTGCTTACTATCATCGTGCCCTCGTCTTCGGGCTGATTCGTATTTCTGATGTTTATCGGAATACCACTCTGTGCCACAGGGAACACCGCGTCCTGATGAAGCACCGCCGCGCCCATGTACGAAAGCTCACGAAGTTCCTTATATGTGATGAATTTTATCGTTTTCGGATCATCGACCACTCTCGGATCTGCCGCCATAAAGCCGGAAACGTCTGTCCAATTTTCATAGAGGTCGGCTTGAACGGCACGCGCGACAAGAGAGCCGGTGATGTCGCTTCCTCCACGTGAAAACGTCTTGATGTTGCCGTCGGGAAGCGAGCCGTAGAAGCCCGGGATAACGGCATATCCGGATTTTTTAAGGCGTTTGCCCATCATCGCATCGGTTTTTGCATCATCAAGCACCCCGTTGACACCGAAACAAACCACCTCGGCGGCATCGACGAACTCAAATCCGAGGTATTCCGCCAAAAGCAGGCCGTTCAGGTACTCACCGCGTGACGCGGTATAATCTATCGACGCACCCTCATCGACTTTTTTCTTTAT
>JAZRXI010000073.1:0-41630 GCA_045600145.1 Clostridia bacterium
AACAACACTCCGTATGAATACCGCAGAGCACTGCTTTCGGCAAAGCGTCACCTTATCGACACGGATCCCGAAAATCCGATAGTTACTCTCTATGCGTGGAACGAGTGGACGGAGGGCGGCTACCTTGAGCCGGACAACATCAACGGCTATGGCTACCTTGAGGCGATAAAGGAGATCTTCGGTAAATGACGTGGAATGTCTGGGTAGGAAATGCCTTCAGTATTATCGGGATCATTTTGAATATGCTTGTTTATCAGCAGAAGAACAGAACGGATCTTCTTCGGTGTAAGCTCGGGGTAGACAGTATGTCGTTTTTCAGCTATTTGTTTCTCGGAGCGTATACGGGAGTTGCCGTCGCCGCGATAAGCTTGGTACGGTCTGTCGTATTTATCAACCGTACGCGCTACAAGTGGGCGGATAGCCGCGCGTGGATGTATATTTTCATCGCGCTTGTTATCCTGTCGGGAATGTTTACATGGAAGAACATATTCAGCCTGCTTCCGATGACGGCTTCGATGATTTCGGTCATCAGCTTCTGGATAGGCAAGCCGAGAGTCTCGAGAATACTTGCATTTCCTGTGTCCGCCTGCATGATGACGTATGACTTTACGGTGCAGGCATACATATACATCATCGGCGAAATACTGACGATAATTTCGTCGATACTCGGAATCATCAGAAACGATATAAAGAAAGATGCGACAGAAGGATAAAAGAAAAACGGTGTGTTTCGCTTGCATGAAACACGCCGTTTTTGATTTTTTATTTACGCAAACAGTGCCTTTTGAGCGCTTCAAACGATACATCGCTTATATCGTGCTCTATCTTGCAGGCATCCTCGGCGGCAGTGGAAGCGTCAACGCCGATGGAAATAAGCGCGTCGGTGATAAGAGTATGCCGCTCGTATATCTTTTTTGCAACGGAAAGCCCGTCGGGGGTGAGTGCTATGTGACCGTCCTTATCCACTGTGATATAGCCGTTCTTTTTGAGAAGTCCGACGGCACGCGAAACGCTCGGCTTGGAAAAGCCCATCTGTTCACAGATGTCTATTGAGCGCACCGATTCGGATTTTTTTGAAAGTACATATATATTTTCAAGATACATTTCGCCGGATTCCTGCATTGCAACTACCTCTTCGAATGTATTTTTTTATATGATAACACATAAAGTAAATTTTTTCAATCCCCAAAAAATCACTTGACAGGAACGGGCATATTATGATATCATACAGTTAGCATAAGCTAACTATAATATGGTTAGCTTATGCTAACTGAAAGGAAGCATATATGACACTTGATGAGCTGAAAATCGGTGAAAGCGCGATCATATTATCTGTCGGCGGAGAGGGAGCACTCAGGTGCAGACTGCTCGACATGGGCATTATCCCCAAAACGCATGTTACGCTTCGCAAGGTAGCACCGATGGGCGATCCGATAGAAATAGAGATACGCGGCTATGAGCTTACGCTGCGCAAGGATGACGCAAAGAAAATCAGCGTGATGACGGAGGAGCAAAAATGATATTTGCGTTAGTGGGGAATCAGAACAGCGGCAAGACCACGCTTTTTAACGCACTTACCGGCTCCAATCAGCATGTCGGAAATTTCCCCGGAGTGACCGTTGACAGCAAGATAGGTCAGATTAAAGGACAGAAGGCTTCAGTCGTCGATTTGCCCGGAATATACTCACTGCGCCCGTATACGCAGGAGGAGATCGTTACACGGGATTTTATAATAAACGAAAAGCCCGACGGGATAATCAATATCGTCGATGCGACGAATATCGAACGCAATCTGTATCTTACGCTTCAACTGCTTGAACTGCGTGTGCCGATGGTGCTTGCGCTCAATATGATGGATGAGGTGCGTGCCAACGGCGGCACGGTGGATATCAAGAAGCTGTGCGAATCGCTCGGGATACCCGTCATACCGATAAGCGCGGTAAAGGGTGAGGGCATTTCGGAGCTTGTCGATAAAGCGATACAAACCGCAAAAAGTAAGACATATCCGCTGGTTACGGACTTTTGTACGGGCGATTCTCCCGTGCACCGCTGTATCCACGCGGTAATACATCTTATTTCGGACCATGCCGATAACATAGGAGTGTCGTCACGATTCTGCACGGCAAAGCTCATTGAGGGCGATGACGCTCTTGTCGAACAGCTTGAACTCGATACAAATGAAAAAGAGCTTCTTGAACACTGCATCGTGCAGATGGAGGAGGAATCGGGACTTGACCGCAACGCCGCGCTTGCCGATATGCGCTATACATTCATCGAAAACGCGGTAAAGTCGTCGGTCGTAAAATGTCACGAAAGCAAGGAACACAGGCGTTCCGTCCGGCTTGATAAGGTTTTGACGGGAAAGTACACCGCAGTGCCGGTATTTTTGATAATAATGATGCTTGTTTTCCGGCTGACGTTCGATGTCATCGGCGCGTTTTTGTCGGATATTTTAAGTCTCGGCATAGACGCACTCACGGGACTTGTCGATTCACTGCTTACGGCATACGGCATCAATCCCGTCGTGCAGAGCCTTGTGATCGACGGAATATTCGCCGGTGTCGGCGGAGTACTTTCGTTCCTGCCGATCATCGTGACGTTGTTCTTCTTCCTTTCTATACTTGAAGATACGGGCTATATGGCGCGTGTGGCATTCGTCATGGATAAGCCGCTCAGAAAAATCGGACTTTCGGGCAGAAGCTTTGTGCCTATGCTTATCGGATTCGGCTGTTCGGTGCCTGCGATAATGGCTACGCGCACAGTTTCATCCGACCGTGACCGCAAAATGACTGTTTTGCTTACGCCATTTATGAGCTGTTCGGCAAAAATACCGATTTACGCCGTGTTTGCCGCCGCATTTTTCCCCAAATACAGCGCACTTGTTATGCTCGGACTGTATTTGACCGGCATAATACTTGCCGTGCTTGTTTCGTTCGTACTTAAGAAAACGGCGTTCCGCGGTCAGCCGGTACCGTTCGTAATGGAGCTTCCTAACTACCGCCTGCCGTCGGCAAAGAACGTGGCGATGCTTTTGTGGGAAAAGGCGAAGGACTTTTTGCAGAAAGCGTTTTCGGTCATATTTATCGCCACCGTTGTGATATGGTTCCTGCGCTCGTTTGATCCCAGACTGAATTTTGTAACCGACAGCTCGCAAAGCTTGCTTGCGCTTATCGGGCAGGGGATAGCAGTGATATTCAGACCTCTCGGCTTCGGCGATTGGCGCGTGATAACATCACTTATTTCCGGCTTCATGGCAAAGGAAGCGGTAGTATCGACACTTTCGGTGCTGCTTAGCACCGGAACGGCTTCACTTTCGGGTGCGCTTTCGAGCTTGTTCACACCGCTTTCGGCAGTCAGCTTTTTGCTGTTTACTTTGCTCTATACTCCGTGTGTCGCGGCAACGGCAACGATCAAAAAAGAGCTTCATTCGGCTTGGGCGATGCTCGGTGTGATGGTGATGCAGTGCGGCATCGCTTGGGTGACCGGATGGCTTGTATTCCGGATCGGGAGCTTGATTTTATAAAAAGAGTGTGGTAAAATAAGCTGTAAACTGATTTTTCGGGAGTGGATCTTTTGTCACTTGCAGATATCATCGTCTTGATACTCATTGCCGCATGTACTGTTTTTGCGGTCATATCGTGTATAAAAAATAAGAAAAAGGGCGGTTGCTCGGGCTGTTGCTCCGACTGCGGCGCTGTTTGCCGCGAAAAGTGCCGAAAAAACAAAAAATCGCATTGATGCGGATATATCCATAAAGAAGCAATCGTATTTTGTCATTGCTTCTTTTGATTTTTTGTAAAATCGAAAGGAGAATTTTCATGTATATCTCACCTGAACATTACGAAAAGAAAAAGGGTCGCTTTTATCTTGACGGGACGGTCACGGCACTTGCGCATCCTTCACTCGACAATGACAGCATCAAGGAGTTTTTTTTTGAATTTGCACTGCGGCGCGCGAAGCTTCAAATAAAGCTGTGCGAAGAATATACCTTTGTTGTCGGAAACGCTTCCGGTTTGCCGTGCGGCGAACGAGGGTATTCTGTAAACGTGACCCAAAGCGGTATCGCGGTCATGGCGGATAATGAGCGCTTGCTAAAAACGGGTATGATGGCACTGCTTGATATGATAGAAGCGGACGAAACGGGCGTATTCATTCCCGCATGTACCGCGTCTGACAGCTCCAAAATCAAAAACAGGATGGTACATGTATGCGTTTTCCCCGAAACACCGCTTTCTTTCCTGCAAAAAACGGTGCGTGCGTGCGCGTTTATGCGGTATACGCATGTTATTATTGAATTCTGGGGAATGCTGAAATTTGATTGCATGAAGGAGCTTTCGTGGGCAAACGCTTATACAAAGGCTGAGATCGCCTCTGTCGTCAGCGAAGCAAAAGACCTCGGAATAGAGCTTGTGCCGATGCTGAATCATCTCGGTCATGCGTCGCAATCACGTCTTTGCTTCGGCAAGCATGTCGTGCTTGACCAAGATCCGTCACTTTGGAGCTTGTTTGAGTCCGACGGCTGGGCATGGAACATATTGGATCCGCACGTGCCTTCGCTTATGAAGCAGGTCAGAGACGAGCTGTGCACGCTGTTTCCGGATTCGGAATACTTCCACATCGGTTGTGACGAAGTCTATTCCTACGGGAATGATATAAAAAAAGCCAAAAATCTTACCGAATACATAAACTCCGTTGCGGCAGATCTTGAAAAAAGCGGCCGAAAGGCGATCATGTGGGGAGATATGCTGTGGAAAAAGGGTTCATTCAACGGTGACGGAAATATTTACGAGTTCAACATCGAAAGCGAGGAGATCGCATCGCTGATACGAAACGGGCTGAGTAAAAATATCTTGATCGCCGATTGGCAGTACGCGGCAAAAAAAGCCCCCGTGCGCTCCGCGGCGGAGCTTATCAAGCTCGGATTTTCCACACTTGTCTGCCCGTTCCTTGACAATGATAATCTTGATGCCTGCGTACAGACGGTATCGGATCTCAGGCTCGACGGGATCATCTATACGACTTGGCATCTCATCAACGAAAGATTCTGGATGCTGCTTCACGGTGCGCAGATGTGTGCGGGTACGGAAGCATTAAGCTCTGTGCAGGCAATGGCGGGAACGGCGTCGATACTCCGCAAGGTGTCTCCCGCAAACGGTAATTATTGCGAAGCAGGCTGGGCAAAAAATCAAATTTAGTATAATTCGGAAATCATTTCGGATAATAAATCCGAGGTGTTTTTATGAAAAAGATTTTCAGGGCAGTGATCGCGGTACTTATAATATCGGTGTCGGTCGCGGCGGTAGTTGTTTTTCTTAACGTTCCCGACCTTTCGGTAGAAAAAATAACCGATATAAGCCAAACGCTTGTCATATTGGATAAGGATGGTCAAACCGTCGCAAATCTGAACAGCGGGCAGAACAGACAGAGCATTTCCCAAATACCCGAAAATGTGAAAAACGCGCTTATCGCGTGTGAGGATGTACGTTTTTATGAGCATAACGGCATCGACGTCAAACGCATATTCGGCGCATTGCTTGCCGACATCAAATCGGGAAGCTTTTCGCAGGGCGCGAGCACGATAACGCAACAGCTTATCAAAAACTCACACCTTACAAACGAAAAGACAGTTATGCGCAAAATAAAGGAAGCGATTCTCGCGCTTGAGCTTGAACGCAGATACGACAAGGACGAGATATTGACGATGTATCTGAATTTCGTATACTTCGGGCGCGGTGCCTACGGCATACAGACTGCGGCACAATCGTATTTCGGCATTGACGCATCGGAGCTTTCCGTTCCGCAGGCGGCGACGCTCATCGGAACGCTCAAGGCACCCAATAAATACGCGCCTCACATAAATTACGAAAACGCCGTAAGACGGCGCAATACAGTGCTTGAATGTATGAAAAATAACGGGTATATCTCCGAAGATGAGTATAAAACGTACATCACGGAAGAGATAGTCATAGCTCAGGAAAAGGAGCCGGAGGATTACGGCTATTTTACCGATCATGTGCTTGATATGGGCGCGGCGGCACTCGGCATCCCCGTTGCCGATTTTATGGGCGGCGGCTACACGGTATATACGACGCAGGATTCCGAATTGCAGACCTTTCTTCAACAAATATATTTTTCGGGCGATTGTTTCCCGGATGAAAGCGTGGAATCGGCGGCGGTGGTGCTTGATAACAAAAGCGGAGGCATTACCGCGATGATAGGCGGCAGAGAGCACAACGGCATGCGGCTTTATAACCGTGCCGCGGCAAAAAGACAGCCGGGAAGCTGTATCAAGCCGATACTTGTTTACGCGCCGGCGTTTGAGAACGGGAGCATAACCGCATCAACGCTTTTATCCGACAGACGCACGGATTTCAACGGCTATTCACCGACGAATTTTCACGATGTATATTACGGCAGTGTAACTGTACGACGCGCACTTTCACTTTCACTCAACGTTCCCGCGGTCGGACTTTTACAGAAAAACGGAATAGAATATTCCAAAAACTTTGCTCAAAAGCTCGGAATAGAATTTGACGGAAGCGACAATTATCTCGCGCTTGCGCTCGGCGGTATGAAATACGGCACTTCGCCGCTTGCACTTGCCTCCGCATACAGAAGCTTTGCCTGCGGCGGAAGCTTTACGGACGCGTGGTGTATTAAAAAAATAACCGACAGCGAGGGCAATACGGTATATGAACATCACACAAGCGAACAGAACGTCATGAGGGACAGCACGGCGTTCATAATAACCGACATTTTATGCGATGTTTCGGCACAAAGCAATAACGCACTGCACACGCTCAAGCATCCCGTTGCGTGCAAGACGGGCACGGTCGGGTGTGAAAACGGATATTCCGATGCGTGGTCAACGTCGTACACGGCAGATAACACCGTGTGCGTCTGGATGGGATACGACTATACCGACAGCAGTCACTGTCTTGATGAAAGCGTTACGGGCAGTACGAATCCGTCGCTTATAGCGGAAAAGCTGTATGCGTATATGTTTGAAAAGAACGGATATACGCCGTTCAAGATGCCGTCATCGGTGACAAAGGCGACGGTGGACGGCTATGCGCTTTCGGTCTTCGGGGAGCTTTGCTTAGCGGGCGAAAATACCGCGAAAACGTATTGCGATGAAGAATACTTTGCCAAAGACACGGCACCGCAGACGGTGAGCGAATATTGGCAGACGCCGCTTCCGCCGAAAAAAATAAGCGTGCAGTTAAACGAAATGAGACAGGCGGAAATAAGGATCACGGCATCACAGAGCTACTGCGAGTATCTCGTTTTCAAGGGGACGGAGGTCATAGGAAAAGTCAGCGGCATGGCGGACAGTGTGCTGACGGTCACAGATAAAAACTACCGCGACGGCGATTCATACAGCGTACTGCCGCGGCATACCTCGGTATATGAAAACGGCATGTTGCTTGAGGGAGAAAAAAGTGAAGAAATAAAACCGTAAATTTTACTTTGAAAAATTTGCATAATATGCTAAAATATATACGGGTGATGAAATGAAAACCGCTATATACGACAAAAACGGGTGCAAAATAGCAGGCGATACGGAGCTTAAAGAAAACTTACCCCCGAATGTTCTTTCGGCAGAGCTTCCGCTGAATGAGAACGGTATGCTGTATTCGCGTCTGTCAGACGGGACTATTTCGCTTATTGCGGCGGATGAACGCATGCTTGACGCTTTTTCGGCAAACACATCGACGCATCTTACAAAAAACGGATTTGTGAAAATGCTTTTGTCGGGGAATGTCGGCAATGATATCAAGGGACTGTGCCGCCGATATTCGTTCCGCTTTGAGGAAGTGCGCAGGGTGCTTATAGCTGAGGTCGACGGTGATGTTTCGGAATATGTTTCACTGCTCGGATCATCGGACAGTGACGAAATGACGGTCATCGGGCTCGACGGACACAGCCTTGCTGTTGTTTATACAGAGAACGAAAATGCGGAAATGGCGGATGCCGTCGGCGCAACATTTGCCGAAATGAATACGGATTATAACATCGGTGTGAGCTGTGCGGCTGAAAATGCCTCAAAGCTTGACGAAGCCTTCTCGCAGGCATTGACAGCCGTCAGAATAGGCAAAAAGCTTTCATACAGCGGCGGGATATGGCAATTCTCAGATATTTTGCCTGAGCTTGTCGTTTCGTATCTGCCTCCAAACGCGCTTTCGGAATTAAAGCAAAAGGCAGAGCAGATCAAAAAGAGCCTTGATCCCGAAACGGTCGAGCTTGCGCTGGCATTTTTTGATCACAATTTGAATATAAGTGAAACTGCGAGATACTGTTATCTGCACCGCAATACGCTTATTTACCGTCTCGACCGGATCCAAAAGGAAACAGGCTTGAATATGCGCAGCTTTGATGACGCGGTGGCGTTCAGACTCTATATTGCAGTAAATAAATTATCGAAGTGAATGTTATGAGAAAGAAAAAGACATCTGTTTTATCGGTCGTATCGATCGTACTGCTTGTTGCGATAAGCTTTACCGCAGGATATATTTCGGCGAATCCACGGTTGTTTTTCGCAAACGGACTTTCGTTCGATCAGGTACGGCTTATAAAAGAAGCATCAAAAATAATTGACACTTACTCGCTTGAGGGAACCGACAACGAAACAATGATAAATTATGCACTTAAGGGAATGGCGGCATCGCTTGATGATGACTATGCTTATTATTTTTCGCCCGAGGAGCTGAAGGAGTATAATGATTCATCCAACGGGATAGTTGAGGGCGGTATAGGAGCGACTGTTGTTGACTATTACGGAAAATTCATCATTTCGAGTCTTTATAAAAATTTTGCCGCCGATAAAGCGGGCTTGAAGCAGGGCGATATCATTATCGGTGTTGACGGGATATCAACGGACGGCGAAAAGTTTCAGGATATGCTGGAGCGTGTCAAGGGCAAGACCGGAACGGAAGTAAGAATAAACGTTCTCCGCGACGGCAAGGAGCTGGCTTTTGATGTAACACGAAGCGACGGTCAGCGTCAGATGACAGAGTATTCGATGATCGAAAACACAAAAATACTCTATACACGGGTGATTTCGTTTCACGGCAATGCGGTGGAATATTTCAAGGAAGCATTGGAATACGGGGAAGAACATGGCTACGAAAAGCTGATCATCGACCTTCGCGGCAATCTCGGCGGCGAGATCACGGTGTTTGAGCCTCTTGCGGATATCCTGCTTCCCGAGGGCGAAACCTTTTACGCGATGAATAAAAAAGGAATAAAGTTCATAACATGTAAATCCGACGCGGCTTGCGTAAACAAGCCGATTTGCGTGCTAATGAATGCGGAATCTGCAAGTGCTTCCGAGGCGCTTGCGGGCGCACTGCGTGATATGGGCGGGGCAAAGCTTGTCGGAACGCTGAGCTACGGCAAGGGAATAATGCAGACAAATGTGCCCATGTCCAACGGCGGGGTCTTTAAGCTTACCACTGCGGAATATTATATTCCGAGCGGAGTTTGCATCCACGGCAAGGGACTTACGCCGGATCATGAGGTCAATCTGCCGGATGAGCTTATCGAAAAGCCGTGGCTGCTTACAAATGACAATGATACTCAGCTTCAAAAAGCCATAGATGTGCTGAACGGTTGATTTTTGCGGGAGGATTGCGATGCAGCTTACAGATGTTGAATTCAGACGGATATTTGCGCTGAATCCGCGCAAAACACTTAAGCTTCCGATATGCTCAATGGATTTTTACCGTGATATCATCAACAGTGACAACGGCGATCCGTACCCGATAATCGCGTGCACGGGCGATGCGGAGGAGCGCTTTGAAAACGGTAAATATTATTATAACGGTGACGGCTTTACTGCGCGTTTGCTCGGCAGACTTATTCCGTATGCGTGCTATGAGCTTGAAGCTGAAGCACTTTCGGGTGAATGCGGATTCCTTTTCAAAAACGGATATTTGACGTTTGCGGTGACGGTTGCGCGCATCGACGGAAAGACTTTTATCTGCAGCAACGGAGAAAAAAAGGAGATACCGTGCGAAAAAAGCATTTCGATGTCGGTACAGCACCGCAAAGCGGATTTTGATATCTACATAAAAAAAGACGGTGTGTGGGATTTTGTCTGCACATTTACCGATAACTCTTTTGCACATAGTGACAGCGAAAGCTTTTTCCGGAATACGGTCGTTTGCGTTTATTGCTCGGGAAGTGTGATTCTTGATAAAGCTGAAAGCTATATGGATTGCGGTTTGGCACAGGCGGATATGCGTCCCGTTCGCTATGAGGATGGGACGGTGATGACCGAAAACGGTAAAGTTTATCTTACGGAAACGGTGCGCATGCACGAGGAATGCTTTCAGGGCGTGTTTGCGTGGACACCGGGAACATGCGATTTTACGCTTACCGGAGTGTTGTTCTTTGATGCCGGCGACGGCGTGTGGGGCAATGAAGTGGCATCATCGATACTGTTTGAACGAAAAACGCAAAAATGGCTCATGTGGGTATGCGATTTCTCACACGGACATGTACTTGCACACGCCTCGTTTGACGGCGACCCGCGCTTCGGAATAAACGTTATCGACGTAGCCTTGATGAGACCGATGACTGAAAACGGTACGGAAGCCGCCTTTGCGGGAAGAACCGGCGATGAGGATCCCGACTTCTTTTTTGACGCAAACACAAACAAGTGGTATATGGCAATTTGTCGCCACTGTGACGAAAATCATTCGTACAGATATATGTTTTTTGCGTCCGATAAACCGTTTGAAAACTATGGATATGTCGCCTGCGGTCTTGAATGTGACGGTGCGGAAACGGGCGGCTCGTTCGTTAAATACGACGGTAAGGTATATTTTGTCTGCGGTAATGATTTTTCCGAAAAATCGGTTTACAGAGTTTATTGCGTGCCGTCGTTTGAATATCTCGGTACACTGAAAGCCGATTTCCCCGACGGCGGCTTTCGCGGATGGGGAACGGTCATGGAACTGAACGCGGCTTCACGGAAAAAACTTTATTGGCTCACCTTTGATAGGTGCAACGCAAGCGATTACCGCTGGAGTTATGGAAATATTTATTGCTTCGAAGGGTGAACGCACATGTTTATAGATATAGTCAAAATTTTCATAAAGAGCGGCAACGGCGGTAACGGCGGGCTGTCGTTTCACAGGGAGAAATACGTTCAATCGGGCGGACCTGACGGCGGCAACGGCGGCAACGGCGGCGATGTCATCGCGGTCGTTGATAAGTCGATGCGCACATTGCTTGATTTTCGATTTCAGAAGCATTTTTCGGCAGGTAACGGTGAAAACGGCATGAGCAATCTGCGGACGGGCAAGCGCGGTGAAAACATCATCATAAGAGTTCCGCGCGGAACAGTTATCAGAGATGCCGAAAGCGGGCTTGCCATTGCGGATATGTTCGGCGAAAATGACGAAAAGGTGATACTTCGCGGCGGTCACGGCGGCAAGGGCAACGCGGCATACAAAAGTGCGCGTCTGCACACGCCCAATTTCGCGCAGGACGGTGAGATAACCAAACAGCACGAGGTGATACTTGAGCTGAAAACTATTGCCGACGCCGGACTTGTCGGCTTTCCCAACGTCGGAAAATCTACCATTCTGTCGATAATTTCCAAGGCACGTCCCAAAATCGCCAACTATCCGTTCACAACGCTTGAGCCGAATCTCGGCGTGGTAAAGATAGATGATACAGGCTTTATAGCGGCAGATATCCCCGGTCTTATCGAGGGCGCCGCCGACGGCGCAGGTCTAGGTCATGATTTTCTGCGCCACATTGAGCGCACGCGCGTGATGATACATGTCGTGGACATCTCGGGCAGTGAGGGACGTGACCCGGTCGAGGACTATAAGACCATAAACGCCGAGCTTGAAAAGTATTCGCCATCGCTTGCCGAAAATCCGCAATTTGTCGTCGCGAATAAGTCAGAGCTCCCCGGAAGCGATGAAAATTTTGAGCGCTTGAAAGATTTTTTGGGCGAAAGCGTACCACTGTTCAAGGTCTCCGCGGCGACACGTGAAGGCTTTGAGCCGCTGTTACGCGCAGTTGCAAAAAAGCTTGATGAGCTTCCCGAGCCGGAGCCGATAGAGGTCACGGGTGAGCTTGCGTCGTTCGAGGATAAAAACGAGTTCAATGTTATCAAGCTTTCCGCTGAGGTGTTCGAGGTGGAGGGCGGACTTATAGACAACCTGCTCCGCAAGACCAATTTTGACGATAATACCTCGCTTGACTATTTTCAGCGAATGCTCCGCGAAAAGGGCGTTATCAAGGCGCTACGCGAAAAGGGCGCGTCGGACGGCTCCATCATAAGGATCGACGGCATAGAGTTCGATTTTGTCGATTGATTTCAATGCGCGGCTTTCCGATTCACGCGGTGACGGCTGATCTTCAGTACTGCCGCATAGAGTATCAGCACGGCGCCGGATAAAATGTAATAGAGCTTGTACGGCGTGATCAAGCTGAGTAAAAGCAGTATCACGCCGTATTTTACTGCAAATTTGCCGAAATCGGGCGAGCTGATGACGCGCAGAAAACGCTTGAGGCGACTGTCACCGACTTTTGTGTATCTGAACTCGGGAAGCTCGAAATTCTCGGCGATTCTTATTATTTCATCCCGCGGATGCTCCGTATAGCTGACGTTCAGCATTTTCAGCAGATTTGAGCATCCCTCACTTATCCCGTTAAGCGAAAAAATGTCGATATGTCTGCGTGTGCCGTATTTGCGTAAAAAATCGAGCAGCTTGCTGTCGGTCACACCGCCGGGATCGTTGCTGCACAGCATGCAGTCCGCGTAAAACATCGCCCTGTACCTTGCTTCGGGCATCAGCATTATGCGCGAAGCGATCACCGCCTCGGCTTCACGCTCAGCATCTTTTTTATGTCTGTATTGACTGATGGCGTTTCTGATAGTATAATATAGATACGACGCGACAAATCCCATTATCAGCGCGAAAAGCATGGCGGAATTGCGTGTAGGAAAGATGTATTCGCCTATGGCGTATATGAGTATGAAAAACACGGGGTATAACAGTATGCTGAATATCAGTAGCAAGCAAAATCACCTCAACATAATTATTTACGCGACGGACGGAAATATACAGTGAAAACGGGAATAATCGGCGGGTCGTTCGACCCCGTGCATTGCGGACATATCCGCATCGCGGAGTATTTCAAAAATACGGATATCGACAGAATAATGTTCATGCCGCTCGGTGTCGCGCCGTATAAGACAAGCCTTACCGATAAGGAGCTTCGCATCGAAATGCTTGAGCAGGCAATCAAGGACATGCCGTACTGCAGTGTAAGCAGACTCGAAGCCGACAAAGCGGGCAAGACGTACACATACGACACGCTTTTATACCTCAGACAAAATACCGATGATGACTATGTTTTTATCATCGGCGCCGACAAGCTCTCAACGCTGGGCAAATGGTACCGCGCACAGGAGATCTTCAGGCTTGCGGAATTTGAGGTCATACCGCGAAAGGGCTGTGAAACGTGTGAAAATCTCCGAGAATTGATAAAAATGGGAGCGAAACTTCATTTTGCGGAATTTCGCGGAAATGATATCTCGTCAACGCTTATACGAGAACGTGTGCGAAGGGGAGAGAGTATTTCCGGGCTTGTCGCGCCTGAGGTGGAAAGGATAATCCGTGAACACAAATTATATCAAAATCAATGAATTTAAACAAAAACTGAAAAATTCTCTGACGGAAAAACGGTATCAGCATACGCTGAGGACGCTTCAAAAGGCAATGGAGCTGTCGTTGTGCATCGAGTGCGACAGAGAGGTCGTCTTTTGGGCGGCACTTCTGCACGATTGTGCAAAATACACCGTTCCTACAGAGGAACAAAAGGCACAGCTCGGCGATTTTGCGGGGTATGATAAAATCATTCACGCACCGCTCGGCGCGATAGTCGCACGCGAGGAGTACGGCATCATGGATGAAAGGATACTTAATGCGATAAAATATCATACGACGGGCAGAGCGGATATGACGAACGAGGAAAAAATCGTGTTTCTTGCCGACGCGACAGAGGACGGACGGGAATATCCGAACGTCGAGCACATTCGCAGGGCGACTGAAATATCAATAGACGACGGAATTCTTGCAAGCCTGGAGAGCGTTGTTGAATTTGAAAAAGATGCTCCGAACGGGATACACTATCTTACGGCGGAAGCGATCGGATTTTTAAGGAGGGAAACAAAATGATAGAAACTATTTGCAAAGCCGCAAGCGCGAAAATGGCGGAGGATATCATGGTACTTGATATCGCGGAAATGACTGTTATCGCCGACAAATTTATTGTTTGCAGTGCACAGAGCAAGGCACAGGTAAGGGCGATTTGCGACAACATCGAAACGCAGATGCTCAAAAAGGGTATCAAGGCGGAGAAGATCGACGGCTACAACGAGGCAAGATGGGTAGTGCTTGATTACGGCGACGTTCTCGTGCATGTCTTTTACGATGAAGACCGTCTGTTCTACAACCTCGAACGCTTGTGGAATAACGGCAGTAACGTGTACATTTATAAAGAAACAGAGGAATGATCGGGAAAAATTCTTATGTGTGAGAATAAACTTACAAAATGAGTTTTACGGTCGGTGCTTTGTATACGTGCGCTATAGAAAAATGATCAAAAATAATCAAAGAAACAACTTTTTTGTTGCATAAAAAGAAAAAATATGCTATAATCAATTAAATTCGGATATGAGAAAAGAGGAATAATATGGAAAAGCTTAAGCTTAGACTTGATATCAATAATATGATGGCGGAGCAGATAGGCGAAAAAGGTTTTACCGACGCCGATCTTGCTTCTGTTGCACCAAAGGCTAAAGAGGCGTTTGCGTATGTAAAAGAGAACCGCGGCAAGGGCATGATGGGCTGGACGGAGCTTCCGTATGTTCAGGACGCAATAGTCGATGACATCCTTGCCACCGCTGAGGAAGTTAAGGAAAAATTTGATTATTTCGTCGTACTCGGTATCGGCGGCTCGGCGCTCGGTCCGATAGCCATTCAGCAGGCACTCAATCATCTTCACTATAACGATTTGCCCAAAAGTAAGAGAAACGGCTGTCCCAAGCTCTATGTTGAGGACAATGTTGACCCCGAAAGAATGGAAGCGCTCTTTGACGTCATCGAGCTTGAAAAGACCTGCTTTAACGTGATTTCAAAATCGGGAAGCACGAGCGAGACAATGACGCAGTATCTCATCATTTGGGACGCGCTCAAGCAAAAGCTCGGCGACAAGGCGGCGGAGCATATCATCGCCACTACCGATATCGAAAAGGGCAATCTTATCAAGCTTGCCCGCAAGGAGGGCTTCAAGAGTTACGTTATTCCCGACAGTGTCGGCGGACGCTTCAGTGAAATGTGTCCCGTAGGTCTTGTTGCGGCGGCGGTCTGCGGCATCGACATAAAGGCGATGCTGAAGGGCGCGGCTTATGCCGATGAGCTCGCAAACAGCGATGATATTTTTCAAAACTCTGCGCTCATGCTTGCGTCACTTCAGTATCTTGCAATGGGTAGGGGACATAACATATCGGTAATGATGCCGTATGCCGACAGCCTTAAGTTCATGGCGGATTGGTACTGCCAGCTTTGGGCGGAATCGCTCGGCAAGAAAAACGCGCTCGACGGCTCATGCGTTCACACGGGACAAACACCTGTCAAGTCGCTCGGCGTTACCGATCAGCACAGTCAGGTACAGCTCTATACGGAGGGACCGTTCGATAAGGTCATCACGCTTCTCGGTGTGGATTCATACCGCACGAGCGTGACTATTTCGGACGGCTGTGAGGATATCCCCGCAGTTAACTTCCTCTGCGGTCACACCATGAATGAGCTTATCACAGCGGAGCGCAACGCGACCGAATACGCATTGCTTAAGAGCGGGCATCTCAATCACACGATAATGCTTCCCGAGGTCAACGCCTTCACGATAGGCGAGCTCATGTATTTCTATGAGCTTGAAACCGCTTACTGCGGCGCGATGCTCGGCATAAACACGTTCGACCAGCCCGGCGTAGAGGAGGGGAAAAACGCGACTTACGCGTTGCTCGGCAGACCCGGCTATGAGGCTAAAAAGGCGGAGCTTGAGAGCAGACCCGAAAAGAACACAAAGTATATTATTTGACCGGAGAAAACAAAATGGAGATTTCGCTTGAAACGATTTGGCGTACACTGCAAAAACATATCATACTAATTATAATCATTTCGATTGCGGCAGGAGTGTTGACGTATACAGCTTCCGAGCTGCTGATCACCCCACAATACGTTTCGCAAGCGAAAATAAACATTCTTGCCGAGCAGGATTCCGAAATGACTGCGTCACAAAGTCTTTCGAGCTTCTCGTATATAAACAAGATACTCAAAACCTGCACTCAGGTGCTTGATACACGCGATTTCAAGGAGCTTGTACGCTCTAAAGTAGAACTTGATTACTCACCGCAGCTCAACTTTTCGTATGATAGCGATTCTACCGTGCTTGTAATCAAATCGAGCGACAGCAACCCGACCGTGGCATACGATTTTGCGCGCGCCACGGTAGAGTGTGTAGGCGGCTATATCGAGGAAAAAATGGCGACCACTGTGGTGGCGATACTTGTCGAAACACCCGAGCTTCCCCAAAAACCGGATTCGCCGAAATCGTCAGTCAACGCGGTACTTGTGATGATCTGTGCCGTGATCTTGACATACGGCATCGAGCTCTTGATTGAACTGTTCGGTAAGAAAATCAAGGATGAAACGGAGCTTACGAGAAGATTCCCCGATATCCCGATAATCGCGGCAATACCTGATTTTAACGAAAATATGATGCGCAGACCGACGGTGCTCGGACGCAAACCGAACGGTGAGGAGAAATAAAATGGTAAACAAGGATGCCGAACGAAAAGCGAATACAGAGTTCTTTACCGTGGAAGCGTACAAACTTGCAAGAACGAATATAGCTTTGTCGATAATCAAAAGCGGATGCAAAAAAGTTCTTGTGACAAGTCCGCTTCCGAGCGAGGGCAAGACTACGACCGCATGTAATATCGCTGCGGCGTTTTCAAAGCACGTCAATTCGCGCACACTGCTCATTGATTGCGACCTCAGAAAACCCTCGGTAAGCAGGTTTTTCAGAATAAAAAACAATCCGGGTCTCACTAATTACCTTAGCGGGATGAATACACTTGACGAGGTCATCCAAACGATACCGAATACGGAGCTTTCGGTAATCTGCGCAGGTATAATCCCGCCGAATCCGTCGGAGTTGCTTTCAAGCCCGCAGTTCGCCGCAATGATGACCGAGCTTGAAAAAAGATTCGACTATATCCTTATCGACACGTCGCCCATAAATATCGTCGCAGACGCGCTTCCCATCACGAAGCTTGTGGATGGTGTCGTTGTAGTAATATACGAACAGAAATCCACTTATGCGGAGCTTGAGCGCGCCGTACAGATAATAAAGCGCCACGATGCAAAAATACTCGGCTTAGTGCTGAACGGCAGTAAGACCAAGGATAGCGCATATAAGAATCATCAGCGCTACGGCAGATACGGGTACGAACTAAAACAATGACGGTATGTGATATCCATACACATATTTTGCCGGGGCTCGATGACGGCGCGGCGGATGTACAAACGAGTGAGAAAATGATTGCGCAAATGAAAGCGCAGGGTGTAACGGATGTTTGCCTTACGCCGCATTATTATCCTCAGTATATGATGCTCAAGCATTTTTTGCAAAAGCGCGATACAGCCATCAGACAGGTGAGTGAGCTTTTCGAACGCGCAGGTATAAATCTGCATCCGGCTTCGGAGGTGCGTCTGTCTCAAAAGCTGTTTTTTAACGAAAGCTTAAGCGCCCTTTGCATTGATGGCGGTAGTTATCTCTTGCTTGAATTGCCGTTTGAGCCTGTTTCGACCTCGGAAATCGAAAAAAGTATAAACATGCTTTCCGCAAATTATTCCGTCACCCCGATAATCGTTCATCCTGAACGCCAAAAGTATATATTCAATCTTACAGCACTCAGCGAATTTGCCGCAATGGGATGCCTTGTGCAGTTCGATTCCGGCTCGCTCAAAAGCTTTTTTACGCGGCGTAAGCTCATTCAGTATATCGACGCCGATCTTATCCAGCTTGTGGGCAGTGACTGTCACGACAGCAAAAAACGTCTGCCTGATATGATAGTCATTGAAAAGTATCTCGACGCGCCGACCTCCGCAAAACTTCTGGAAAACAACGCCCGGATGATCCGGTGATACGAACATCACTTTTCACAATACACATTCGATTTTGCTTAAAAAGTGTTTGACAGATTTGACTTTTTTTTATATAATTATCATGTTAAATATTTGCAGGTATGGCGGAATTGGCAGACGCGCACGGTTCAGGTCCGTGTGAAAGCAATTTCATGCAGGTTCAACTCCTGTTACCTGCACCAGAAAAATCGACAAGTTTCGACAGAAACTTTTCGATTTTTCAACTAAATAAATCCCTTGTGGGATTTGTGAAATGCACTTCGTGCGTGCAATACGCCTTCGGCGTGTGAAATGCCTGCGGGCGTGGGTGGATTTATTTCATTTCACATTGCGAAGCAATATTTCACAATTTGCGTGTGCAAATTATTTCACATTTGCCGTAAGGCAAATATTTCACTAAAATATAATTGTGCTATTTGGTTGCGCTATACAAGTGAAATTGTGTATTACAGAAACATCTTTACAAAACTCAATTTTTACAGCATATACCCATTGTGCTATTTCGTAGTATAATCACAAAGCATTCAAACCCGAACCTTTTACCAATCGGTGAAACGTTCGGGTTTGTTGTTTACTTCTGAAACAATTACATAGTTCTATTGCTGACAAAAGCGGTGGTACATATAAATCTGTGCCACTGCTTTTATATGAAAACGGCGATATATGTTAAAGTCCTTTAAGTTTTAATTCTTATTTTTTATCTCATTCCGGAATATTTGCTTTTTTGGATTTGATATGTTATAATACAAATTGAATGACGGCGCAAAAATGCTATTGCAAGCAAGCATTTTTGCTTGTGATACAATATTAACGTTATTAATACTATTTGGTGGTGATTCATAATGTGTAATAGTCCTTTGAACGATAATAAACCAAAAGATATATTATTAAGCAGTGATGCTGTCAGCAGTGTGATATCTGACTATTTGGAATGGCAAGAACCCAAAAGCAAAAACGACAAATACAAGGAGACTACCATTTCTTTATTGGCTGAGATCCTATTGGGCCTTTTTGCAATAGTACCTTCTTGGAATGCTATGCCTATTGCTTCTCAATGTATATCTGTGGCAATAGTGATCATATTATCTATTTTAGTTATTGCTAACGGAACTAAATGGCGTGAAACTCACAATTCTCTTAAAAGACAAACTCCTAAAAATCTAAATAATATGTTGATCGAAAAAGCAAAAGAAGACATAAAGTATACCGGTATAGTCAGAATTGTTTATAAGCAAAAAGGGCAACTTCAGTATTTGATTGATGAAAACTTTTTTCTGCCGCACTGCAACCTTGACAATAAACATACTATCAACCAACAAAACGAAAATCTGCTTCAGAGCTTGCAAGAAAAATTCGGAATTAAAGAAAACAGCATAATCAGGGTTACTCCTGTTGATGAAAAAATACACTACAGTATAAAGCCGATACATGGGTCAATACAAATGAATGCCTTTGTTTTTTACGATGCATTTATAAAAGAACAGGATAAGGAAAAATTAATTTCGCAAAACGACAAACGGAGGTGGGCTTCTATCGATCAAATGAAAAAGAACACAGTTGCTATGGCTACAAATAAAGATGTTATCGATTTACTTGAGGATTTTCCCAATCCCGTTGAATCGTTTATAAATGTGCTGGGGAATATTAAGATTATTTGGAATATTACTTCAAAGTGCCCTTATAATTGCGATATTTGCGCAACTCATGATGATTCAAGAAACGAATTGGAATTAAAGGATAAATACATTGTATTAAATAGCATTTGCACTGCTAAACATATGATCAAAAATCTTGATTTTGCCGGCGGAGATCCGTTGCATTTTGATGATAGCACTACTGTAATACAGTCTGCCATTGAACAATTGGGCGAAGATAAAATTTCGGTTACAACAACAGGCAAAAGTCTTTCCGGCTTATCGAAAGATAAATTTCCGCGAATAGTTCGTAGTTGTGAGATCACAATAGATGCGGCACACAATGAATTACAATCAGCGGCCGAACCCGTCCATAGCGCAATTATTTCCCGAAATGAAAATGATTACTCAAAAACTAATTTAGAAAGCATTAGTCTTATTTCAAGCTATGCCGATTCTCTTACTATAAATGTTCCGATAATTGATGATGACTTAACAGATAGTGAAATTGATACTTTAATAGAAAAAATCAATTGGATAAAAAAGCATACAACAGGAATAGATATTAATGTATCTTTAATTAGACTAATGCCGGTAGGGAAATTATCCAAAACTATTGAAAAAGACGACTACAGGAAATATAATCCGATATCCGTTATTGAAAAAATACAAAAAGGACTCAAAAGCATTGATATTGCATGCAAGCTGCATTGCTCGTTAAGAATACTTCCGACATTCAATCAAAACCCTGAAAATTGCCATTGTAACATGCTTGAAAATAAATTAGGAATTGATTGCGCCGGTAATGTGTTTGCTTGTGCTTGGGGTGGATACTTGTGCAATAACGACGAATCGCCGGCTAAAAATCCGTTTTATTTAGGAAATCTGACTAAGGTGCCATTGATCAAAATATTGACAGGCTGCAGCAGAACAAAACCTTATTATGATATATTGGGCGAAATCGACAACAAAAACTATCGGGATTATTGCAGCGTCGTCTCGTACTATTTGAAAAAGAAGATGTTTGAAAACGCCGACCCATTAACACATAATAATTTAAACCAAAGTTAACATATGACAGCGGCGGTACGGACGAAAAAAGTTGGGTGAAGCTATGACACATAACCGTTGTATTTGGCGGTAATATCGGGTTCAAAAGCTTTGCGAAAAAAGAAATGATAAGCCAAAGCAGTTTATTAAATCGTGCATATCCTTAACGCCTTGACGGTCAAGTCCGTTCATAGGCTCATCCAAAATCAACAGCTTCGGCTATTCCATGATCGCCTGCGCGATAATAATACGTTGCTTCATTCCCATTGAATACTTTTTTACGGGGCGTTTATCTTCAGGATCAAGTCCGACAGCCCGTATCGCTTCATCTACTTCTTTCCGTTTTTACCGATGCGCTCACCGAACACATATACTTCGCCCGAGGACGGTGTTACGAGATTGCATATTGACTTGAACAGCATGCTTTTTCCGCTTCCGTTTGCGCCTACGATACCTGCCGTTGCGCCTTTCTCGACCTCAAGGTCGATATCCTTCAGTATCTCTTTTTTATGTATGACCTTGCAGAGTCCGTTTACTTTTATTGCATTCATAATTTTCCCCTTATGTTCTGTCTTCACGCGAAAGACTGATGAGATCGCACTTCTTCATAACGAAAAAATAGACCGTGATGACCGCACCTAAAGCAATGATCAAATAAAGGATCGCATAATTGACATGTGCGTAGCTGTTTATAGCGGTCAGTGCTTTGAAATTTCCGTTGAACCACGGGTATAACGAGTAATTTGAATAGTCTGTTTTTCCGAACAGAGAGAAAAGCGTGCATGGGGTGCGTGGGGCGGAGCCACCGCATAAAAAATGAAGGGGGGACTTTGCCCCCCTTTTTTTTGTGTATCACTTTGACATGATTTCAATGAGTTTTTTATTAAATTCGTCGGATTTTTCTTCGTGGAGCAGGTGTCCGCATTCGGGAATCGTTGCGGAATAGACCTCAGGAAGCAAATCTTCAAAGTTTTCTAACATATCGAGCGGATGCCATATATCGTTTTCGCCCCAGAAGACATATGTCGGACATGCAAGCGTCGGCAAGGCATTCATAACATCGGAGTCATTGAACGCGGTAAGCGCGACTATTGTGGCATCAAGATTATCCTTATCGGAAAGCACCTTATAATAATGGCGTATAACATCACGTTTTACGAGCTGTGGATCATAATACGCTTCTGCAAGCACTTTTTTTACTGTGGTCGCGCTGAAAAAGGTAAATATCAGGTCTGAAATAATGGGTTTCGTCAGTCCGCGCATAAGCGACGGATACTGTTTGGTGATTCCGCCGGGCGAGATGAGTACAAGCTGTTCGACCGCATTGGGGTTGCGAAGCGCAACATTGGCGGCGATGACGGCACCTGTACTGAATCCGCAAAGCGTAGCTGAGGTTATATCCATTGCATCCATGAATTCGATAATGAGGTCGGTAAAATCGTCGATGGTGTAATCCGATGCGGGCTTATCCGAGAGCCCGTGACCGATGAGGTCGATCGTAACGACGTGGCAGTATTCCGCCAAAGCGTGTACGTTTTTGCGGAAGGTGTACATCGCCTGACCTATGGCGTGGATCATTATAAGTGTTGCGCCTTCGCCTTCTTCAAAATAGCGGATGTTGTTTTCACCGATTTTTATGTACTGACCGCCTGATTTGCGTTCGTTGGTAAGTTCATTCATAATGACAGCATCTCCTTTTTGCGTTTACGCTACGATATTTGTTGTCGGTGCGCCTACGTTGCCGTTAGGTATCGAATACGAAAATTCATTTTCGGGAACGAGCATCCTCTTTTGGAGGTAGCCTTCCATTCCGCCCTCGGTACGTACTTTCACCCAATCGCTGTCGTCGGATGAAATGATCGTTACCTGCGTACCGTGGGCAAGTCCCGCCTGAATATTTGATGTTACGCTCGGAGCACTGCGCAGGCGCAATGTGCTTTTGACATCCGAGAGCTTTACGCGGTAGAAAGTACCCGGTGCAAACGGAATGGGCGCGGGAGTTACTACCTGAGGCGCATCGTTGTTTTCCGCGGGAGCGGGAGTAGACGTTACGACAACATCTTCGTTCGGTTCGTCGTATGCGAAATCAATATCATCCGTCGGAACGGGGTATACCATTTTTGCGTGAACGATTATCCTATGCTTTGCAGAGGCATCGCAAGTGGACAGCGTCAGAATTCTGTCGGATGCGGTGAATGTGGTTTTGTCACTCTTGAAAATGCCCTTGCTGTTGGTGTCATTACACCAATTAAGGAATGCCACATTGCTTCCGAATGCCGTGGTGAGGTAGATATCCTGCGGGTCGGTCTTGTAAACGCTGTAGATCTCGTAACGGTACGTTCCGTAGAGAGTATCGAGGAATATATATTTATGTGCCGCGTAAAACTCGCGGGTACCCTTGAGATAGTTGTTGAGCGTTGCGAACATTGTTCCGTCGCGCATGTTGTGTCCGTGGATTAGCATGTTTTTGGAAAGCGGATTTATCGAACATACCGATGACATAAACAGTGTGCCTGAGGTCGATTTTGTTTTATCGTAGCTGTGTGTCAGATAAAACTCGGTGTTGTTGATGTCCTCCGCGACGGGGTAGTTGATGCCCATACCGAACATGTATACCCATGCGATTATATCGCGGTTTATCGAATCGTGTATCGACCATATTTTTGATTGCTTGTTGGTGTATCCCAAGGCACGCTCAAATTCCGTAGTGCCCGCCGTTGACGAGGGACGCAGACCGTTCGTAAGTCCCAAAGGCGAAAGCGAGAGCGGGTCGAAGGCGTTGGGGTCAGAATCGGGCCAATTGGCTGAGGGCAGTGAATAGTCGGTGCTTGTGGGATCGTCTATCGTGCCGCGTTCGGCAAGATTTTCATATTTCTGATTTGCAATTATTTCACTGATTTTTTTGTCGAATATACTGAATCCGCAAATTGAAATTACGGTTACAAGGATTATTGGTATTATCCTGAATGCGAGCATACGTAAGAAAGAAGGGTCGAGCCGCTTTTTTCTTTTGAATTTTACGGGCTTGTATTCGCTCATTGATTTGCCTCCACAATTAAAGTAATATTGTACACATTGATATTGTATCACAAATTATAAAAAAATGCACTATATATTTTTATATATTTACAAATAATTATTGCAATATTGCAAAAATTAAGCTAAAATATTGGCAATGAAGCGGATAAGGAACGAAAAATGAACGAAAAATCACTAAAAGTACTTGAATTTAATAAAATAAAATCCTTATTGGAGAAGAACGCCGTGTCCCCTCAGGGACGTGAGCTTGCGGAAAAGCTTGTCCCGGCAGAGGATATCAATACGGTCAAAGCTTATCTTGCACAGACGGATGAAGCGTTCAAGATCATAGAATCGCACGGGTCGTCTCCGATACGCGCTTACGGCGATGTACGCGGCATACTTGCACGCGTAAAGCTTAAAGCCGTGCTTTCGATGAAAGAGCTCCTTTCGACGGCACAGTTCCTGCGTGCCGTGAGAGAGGCGAAGCACGGCATCTGCGACGGCGAAGCTCGCAGGGGTGAGGTATACGGCATTGCCGAGCTGCTCGTGCCGTTCAAGGATATCGAGGAGGAAATTTTCGCCGATATCGAAAGCGAAGATGCAATGTACGATTCCGCAAGCCCGAAGCTTGCGTCACTGCGCCGTCAGATAAGAAATCAGAATGACAGCATAAAGGATAAGCTCAACAGTCTCATGCGCTCGCTTGAGCATGACGACGTATTGCAGGAGGGAATAATCACGATACGCAATGACAGGTACGTTTTGCCCGTTATTGCGGCGAACAAGTCGCGCGTACCGGGAATCGTACATGACCGGTCATCAAGCGGAGCGACACTGTTCATCGAGCCCATGGCAGTGGTTGAAATCAACAATACGATACGTCAGCTCAAGCTTGACGAGCGTGATGAGATGCTCAGGATACTTGAGGAGCTTTCGGCGCACCTTGCGGAAAACTATTCTGCGCTCGAGAGCGATAGCGCAATAATGGCACAGCTTGATCTCATTTTTGCCAAGGCGCGTTATTCACGGGAGATCGACGGTGTATGCCCAAAGATAAACGACAAGGGATATATTGATATAAGATCCGGCAGACATCCGCTTATAGATAAGCATGCTGTTGTGCCGATAACGGTTTGGCTCGGCAAGGAATTTACAGAGCTTATGATAACCGGACCGAATACGGGCGGAAAGACTGTCACGCTGAAAACGATAGGTCTTTTTGCGCTTATGGCGCAGAGCGGACTGTATCTTCCTGCGTACGAGGGTACCGAAATGCCCGTGTTTGATAATATATTTGCGGATATCGGTGATGAACAGAGCATTGAACAGAGTCTAAGCACGTTTTCATCGCACATAAAGAATATCGCGGAGATAATGCGCGGAGTCACGGCTCATTCACTTGTACTGCTCGATGAGCTCGGCGCAGGCACCGATCCCGCGGAGGGCGCGGCGCTCGCGATGTCGATACTTGAGGAGCTTCGGCGTAAGCGCATCCGCACTGCGGTGACTTCTCATTACGCGGAGCTTAAAAGCTATTCGCTTTCGCACGCGGGCTGTGAAAACGCTTCGGTCGAATTTGACGTCGCTTCGCTCAAGCCGACGTACAGGGTCATGGTCGGCGTGCCGGGTAACAGCAATGCGTTTTTGATATCTTCGAAGCTCGGACTTGAAAAATATCTCATTGACCGCGCACGAAGCTATGTTGATGAGGATTCGAGAAAGCTTGACAAAGTACTTACCAACGCCGAGGAATACCGTGCTTCCGCACAGGCAAAGCGCACCGAGGCGGAACAGCTTCGCTTTGAAATGAATAAGGAAAGAAAAAAGCTTGAGCAGGAAAAGCACGAGCTTGAACGTAAGACCGAAAAGGAAATACTGCGCGCACAGGAGGAAGCACGCAAAATAAAAGAAAACGCGCTGAATGAGGCAAATAAGATAATAGAAGAGCTCAAAAAGCTTGAGCATGAAAACGACCCATCCGCAATATTCAAGGCGCGGCAGATGCGCAAACAGCTCGAAAGCGATGAGGCTCCGGAAAAAACTATTGAGATCGCGGGTGAGAGAATAAAGGAATTTGCCGTCGGTATGGCGGTGCGCTCGGAACAGCTCGATATGGACGGGGAGGTTGTTTCGCTTCCTAACCAAAAAGGCAAGGTGATAGTCCGCTTCGGAGCCATGCAGACCGAGATTGACGCATCTTCGCTGGTATATCCTCAAAAAAAGGCAAAAAAGACGGTAAGCTCCGGTGTAAGGGTGACACGGCAGAATGTCAGCGTCCCGATGTCGCTTGACGTTCGCGGGCAGCTTGCGGATGAGGCGGTGGCAAATGTCGATATGTATCTCGACCTTGCGCTCGGTGCAAATCTCGGCAGTGTCACGGTGATACACGGCAAGGGCACGGGCGCGCTCAGGAGCGCGATAAACGCGTATTTAAGGTCGAACAAGCATGTAAAATCGTTCAGGCTCGGCGCTTACGGAGAGGGCGACGCGGGTGTTACCGTAATAGAACTGTGTTGACAGAAAAATATAAATTTTTTTGTCCGAAAATGCAATTTTGTGTTATAATATAAATAATTAAATGATCGGAGGAATATTTACATGTTAAACAAGTCCAAGATTCTCGTGGTTGATGATGACAAGCATATTTCGGAGCTTTTAAAGCTCTACCTTGAAAAAGAAGGCTACGATGTCTATATCGCTTCCGACGGCGAGGAAGGTCTGAATAAGTTCAAGGCGATACAACCCAAGCTTGTCGTGCTTGATATCATGCTTCCGGTCATCGACGGCATGCAGGTGTGCAATGAGATACGCCGTATAGACAATACGCCGATAATAATGCTTTCGGCCAAGGGCGAGGTATTCGATAAGGTGCTCAGCCTTGAGCTCGGTGCGGATGATTATATGGTCAAGCCCTTTGAGCCCAAGGAACTCATTGCAAGAATAAAGGCAATCCTGCGCAGAAGCGTTCAGCGCGAGGAAAAAGTCCGGAATGTCGAGTATAAAGAGCTTACGATAAATATTACGGATTATACCGTTACGTTCAAGGGCAACAAGATCGAAATGCCGCCTAAGGAAATTGAGCTTCTGTATTATCTTGCCTCTCACCCGAAAAAGGTGTTTACGCGTGAACAGCTTCTTGAACAGGTTTGGGGCTTTGAGTATTTCGGCGATTCCAGAACGGTCGATGTTCATATCAAGCGCATCCGTGAAAAGGTAAGCGGTACCGATGAATGGAATATCAAGACGGTTTGGGGCATAGGCTATAAATTCGAGGTAAGCGCGGAATGATCTTCCGGTCACTGCAGGCAAAGCTTATCGCCATATATCTCGTGATCGTGCTTATTTTTGTGGGCGGTCTGGGGATAACACTGACGATATCGTACAGAAAAAATCTTACAAGCATGCGTAATGAAGCGATAATCGGGTGCGCGGAGCAGATCGCCGAAATGTATGCGGAGGGCGAGCTTGCAATAATCGACCTTGAAAGCGGAAATACGATCCCCGTCTTAAAAACCATGGCGAAGGACTTCGATGCGACGATACAGATAGTAAACACCACATCAAAGCTCATGTTTTATAATCTGGACAGAGATAAGCTGACGGTTTATCAGACTAACCGCGAGGTAGCACCGGATATTTTTGACAAGGTGTATAACGAGGGCGGTGTATACGTCCACTCGAATTATTATAACGCGGAGCTTAACGCGAATGTTTCGACCATTGCGTATCCCATACGCTCGGCGAACAGCCCCAAGGACGAAAAACCGTGGGCGATACTTATAATAAATTCGAATTTTAAAACGGTCTCCGATACGTTTACAAACATAGTGTCAACACTGTGGATACCTGCGATAGTGCTTACCGTTGCGGGGCTTACGTTCGTCATGCTGCTCGTGCACGGTATAGTATCGCGCGTCAAGGAGCTCAACAGAGCTACGAGCGAAATAGCCAAGGGAAAGTTCGATTTGCGGATAAATTTCCGCCAGCACGATGAGATATCACAGCTTGCAGACGGATTCAACAGAATGGCGGAAGAGCTCGCGGTAAGCGACGCTTCAAAACGTGATTTCGTATCGAATGCCGCACATGAGCTGCGTTCACCGATGACGTCGATAAACGGCTTCGTGGAGGGCATGCTTGACGGCACGATACCTGCGGAAAAGCATCGGATGTACCTTGAGATCGTTTCAAGCGAGGTAAAACGGCTGACAAAGCTCGTCAAGAGCATGCTTGATTTGAGTCGTATAGAATCCGGACGCGATAAGCTTAATCTGCAAACGGTCGATATAAATGAAATGATCCGCCGCATAATCATACGGTTCAGCCAAAAAATAGAAAACAAGGGGATCATTCCCGAAATAGATATTACCGACGGCAAGCTGCTTGTCAGCGCAGATGCCGATAAGATAGAAGAAGTTTTGCAGAATCTTGTTGATAATGCCGTAAAATTCACGCCCGAGGGTAAGAAAATCGCACTGTCATGCGTAAAAAAAGGCGAGCTTGCATATATTTCGGTAAAGGATGAAGGCGTCGGCATATCGGATGATGAGCTGAAATTTATATGGGATCGCTTTTACACTGTCGATAAGGCACATACGGGTCATAAGAGCGGCACCGGCTTGGGACTTGCGATAGTAAAATCTATTATCGAACAGCACGGTCAGACGATAAACGTAAAAAGTCAGCAGGGAAAAGGAACTGAGTTTGTATTCACCTTGATGTGCACCGAGTAATCCTTGTAAAATCCGAAAATTTCAGAAATAATAACGCTGCCGCAAAAAGCAAAAATTCGCGGCAGCGTTAATTTTTTTTCATATCGGTAAGCAGTACGCATATTATTCTTTTGAGGTGAAGTGATGAAAAAGTATGCGTATATTGCAATATCGGTATTCCTGCTTGCCGTTATAGCTGCCGAATGCTTGTGGGGAAGGCGGACGGCTGATACATTTTCCGCGTCGGGAAAGGAAAAACCGATATATTCGGTCGATACTGATGAAAAGAAAATAGCTATCAGCTTCGATGCCGCGTGGGGTGCGGATAATACAAAAAAACTGCTTGATATCCTCGATTCGTACAAGGTACATGCAACATTCTTTCTTGTCGGGTTTTGGATAGAAAAATATCCCGATATGGTAAAAGAAATCGACGCGCGCGGGTATGAGATCGGCAACCATTCACAAAATCATCCGCAGATGAGCAAGCTGTCAAAGGAACAGATGATTTGTGAGGTGCAGGCGGTCAATTCCAAAATATGTGAGCTGACAGGAAAAACTCCCGTAGTGTTCAGACCGCCGTTCGGCGATTACAACGATACACTCGTGCTGACGCTCCGCGAGCAGGGAATGCACGCCGTGCAGTGGTCGATCGATTCACTTGATTGGAAAGAGTACGGAAGACAGGAGCTGATAGACCGAGTGCTGAAAAAGGTAGAAAACGGTGATATCATTCTTTTTCACAATAACGCAAAATATACGCCGGAAGCATTGCCGTATATTCTTGAACAGATACTTGCACAGGGCTTTGAAATATGCTCGGTCGGCGAACTGATAGAGAAAGACGACTATTATGTAGATATACAGGGAATACAGCATAAAAATGGCTGAGAATATAGTTAAATTTTCACAAAAACAGCAAGAATGCAACACATTGATATTATAAAATGATATTGTAAAAATAAGGAAGTCAACATCTCGGGAGGAATCTTAATGATACAGGAAAACAACAACAAGATCACATTGTGCGGAACGGCTGTCAAAGCACCTGAATTCAGCCACGACGTTTTCGGCGAAAGCTTTTTTGTCTTTGAACTTGAGGTGAAAAGACTGTCGGGGCAAAAGGATGTTTTACCGGTAATAGTTTCGGAACGCTTGCTGACCGATGTAAGGATCGAAAACGGTGAGCGCTTGAGGATCGAAGGACAGCTTCGTTCGTATAATATAGTCAATGATAATAAGAGCAAGCTTCAACTGCAAACATTCGCCCGTGAAATATCTGCAGATGAGATAGGCGAGGATACGAATAAGATCGAACTGAACGGTTATATTTGCAAAACGCCCGTATATCGCGTGACACCGTTTTCACGCGAAATAGCCGACCTGCTCGTAGCTGTTAACCGTGCTTACGGAAAAAGCGATTATATCCCGTCGATTTGTTGGGGACGTAATGCAAGATATTGCAGTCAGCTTAACGTGGGAGAAAGCATACATATAGAAGGCAGACTTCAAAGCCGCGAATACCAGAAAAAAATCGACGAAGAAAACACCGTTACAAAGACGGCATATGAAGTATCGGTATCAAAGCTCGCCATATTGAAAAAAGACGGTGTCATTGATAAAAACGATACCTTTGAAGAAGCAAAGGAAATTTCAAATTGACCTTAACACACTGAGATATGTGTCATCCTTGCTTGCGGAAAGAATATCGACCATTTCATCGAAGGAGCAGAGCTTAATACGCTCTACTTCTTCTTTTTGTATCGTACAATCCGATTCTCTGAAATCAAGCTCCAAAAGAAAAATATCAAGCAGGCATGAAGCCTTATATATATTGTGATATAAAAGTGTGTATTCATCAGGCACTGTACTTAAACCCAGCTCTTCTTTTACTTCACGCATCGCTGCATCGATACCGGTTTCGCCTGCCTGCACACGTCCGCATGTGGCGTCCCACTGACCCGGGTACCACTTCTTCGTGAACGCACGCTGCTGAAGCAAATACAAATTATGCTTGTTACGTATGATTATATGCACAAGAAAACCGTATTTGCCGCGGGGGAGGGAAGTGCCCTCACAAAATGTTTCTCCCGTCGGACTCATGCTTTCATCATATACATCCCAAAGCTCTGTACTTTTCATATTTAATACCTCAAAATACTATATATTCATACATGTCGCATATGTACATATTATTAAAATACTATATATTGATATCTGTCACATATGTGCATATTATGCCTGATCCAAATAAAAAGCTCTTAAATATATAAGAGCAAAAATGTATTCATGCGTTAACATTCACGCGTTAAGAGACATACCGTCTCCACATGCTTTGTCTGGCAGAACATATCGACAAAGGTGAGCTTTGATGCGGTATAGTCGAGGGATGCGAGAATTTTTATGTCGCGGGCGAGAGTGGACGGATTGCAGGAAACATATATTATACGTTCGATATTGGCATCTGCTACGGCTGAAAGCAGTGCTTCATCGCATCCGGCGCGGGGAGGATCGACAACGAGCAGGTCGGGCTTTTGTCCGTTCGAGAGCAATTTCGGCAGGACATCTTCGCATGCACCGGTCAAAAATTCGGCGTTGGTGATGCCGTTGATGCGTGCCGATTCTTTTGCGCTTTCGATAGCTTCGGGAACGATTTCCACACCGATCAGCTTTTCTGCTTTTCGGGCAAGCATGAGGCTCATGACACCGATCCCGCAATATGCGTCAAAAATCAGCCCATTGTTTTCGCCTGCAAGCAACGCGACGGTGTTGTAAAGCTTTTCCGCCTGATACGGGTTTACCTGTAAAAACGCAAGAGGGCGGAGATTGAATTTTATTCCGCACAGCTCGTCGGCGATAAAGCCGTCTCCCGCCACCGTACGACATTCATTGCCGAGGATGATGTTGCCTTTCTGCGTATTGATATTTTGGATCAGTGATGTCATTTGCGGGAGCTCGTGCTTGAGAGTATCGACAAAAGACTTTGGCAAAGCCTTACGGCTGTTTGTGACGACCATAACCATCAGCCCGTGTTTTGCGGCACGGACGACGACATGACGGAGTACGCCGCTGTGCGAAAGCTCGTCGTAAACGGTCATACCGGAGATCGCAAACGCCTTTTTTATTGCGGGGATCACCGCATTACAACGTTTGTCCTGCAAAAGACACTCGTCTGTTGCAACGACATTATGGCTTCGCGGTGAAAAGAAACCGAGCACAAGATCACCGTTTTCGTTTTTTCCGGCGGGAAACTGTGCTTTTGTGCGGTAGCCGAAGCATTTTTCGGCGGATATCACATTTTCAACTGAAAAATCCGTCCCCGAAAGCTTATTTATATTCTTGAGTGTGCTTTCGCATTTCAGCCTGAGCTGTTCGTTGTATTCGATGTGCTGAAAATCGCATCCGCCGCAACGGCAGAAAAGCGGACAAGCGGGCGTTTGTCTTGATTTCGACGGCTTGATGATCCTCGTCAGCTTGCCGACGGCATAGTTTTTAGCCACCTTGATTATGTGTGCTTCGATTTCTTCTCCCGGAATTGCATACGGAACGAATACAACTTCGTTTTCATATCTCCCTACGCCGGCACCGTCACTGTTCAATGATTCTGTTTTGATAAGTATATCGTCATTTTTTTTCATAATGTTTCTCCGTCATTGCTGCATGCCGCATTATGATGGTACAGATGCACCGTCAAGGCGTTAGTGCTAATTGTGCGGTATTGCCTTAGTTACATTGATCTTCTTGTCGATGCCTGTCAACTCAAAGATGCTCATTGCTTCGTTACCGACATTGATGACCGAAAAAGCGGCGTTCAGCTCCTTGGCTTTTCTGTGACAAGCGACGACCTGCCTTAAGCCTGCGGAAGCCATGTATTCCACCTTATCGAAATCAAGGATTATCTCCGATGCAGCGGTTATCGCGTCGGTTTCTGCTCCGAGCTGAGGCGATGAAGCCGTATCGAGCCAGCCGTCAAGCAAGAAAGTTATTATGCCGTCATTTTCTGTTTTTATAATGTTCATCATCTATTCCTCCTTAATGAATTTTGTCAAAGTAAGTATATTTTTATTATTTTTGTACATATATTCCACATCATCGACGCTTGCGAACGCAAGGAAATTACCGAGTCCGCCTATTTGTGTGTCGATGTCATAATCATCGGGGGATGCGGTGTCCGCAGTGGGGTCGAACGGCTTTCCGCTGTCGGTGAATGTCATTGTGACCTTATCGGAAAACGAAAGACGGAATATCACTTTTTCGTCCTGCGGATGAGTTTCGTCATATGCGTAATTGCAGATATTTGCAAAGCGCTCCTCCGCGGCGAGGCAAAGCTCAAGCTGAGTACCTCTTTTTATCGGAAGCGCAAGTATGCTTTCCTTGATTTTTTTAAATTCATTTAATTCGGCATCAAGCTCAAGCGTCAGCGTGCTTCCGACGGTAAAGACGAGCATAGTGATATCATCATGCTGTTCGGCACTGCCTGTGAACGCACGAAGCGATTCGGTGATATGCTCGATGAGATTTGTTTTTTTCGATGAACGGAACGAACGCAGGCAAGCTTCAAGACGGTCAGTGCCGTAGAAATCGTTGTTTTCGTCGGTTGCCTCGTTCACGCCGTCGGTGTAGAGAAAGAGTGTTTCACCGATGCCGAGCGGCTCTGATGCTTGCGTATATTGCTCGCCGAAATAAAGTCCGAGCAGTGTATTGCGGGCGCCGTCAGGCGTGCGGATGCCGTTTTTTGAGGTTATGTACGGAATATTGTGTCCGGCGTTAGAGTATGTCAGCATGCCCGTACTGCTGTCGTAGATGCAAACAAAAGCGGTGGCGAATAGCAGTGCCGCATTGTTCTGTGAAAGCATATCATTCGTTTTCTGCAATATTTCGGCAGGCTCAAGTCCGTTTTTGGCGAGCATCCTCATCAGCGTGAGTGTTACCGCCATGTAGATCGCGGCAGAGATACCCTTGCCCGAAACATCGGCAATGACGAGCAACGTTCTGTGTTCGTCAAGCGGCAGATAGTCATAGAGGTCGCCGCCGACATCCTTTGCGGGGGTCATCACCGCATCGACGGAAAAATCGGAAAGCGAAAAGTGCTTTTTGGGCAAAAAGCCTTGCTGGATGCGGGAGGCGATATCAAGCTGTGTCTGTTGGTGCTCCTGTGCGCGCGTCAGTGCGTTTATGTTGACGATGTAATCGTTTATGTTGGCGGACATCGTATTGAATGCGTTTGTTATCATTGCAAATTCGTCGGTGGCTTTGGCATCTGACTCAAGCTGTGAGTGATCGCCGACGGTCAAAAAATCGTGCATCGCGCCGCTTATCAGCTTTGCGGGCTTTGCAACGGTTTTGCGGACGATCATGTATACCGCAAAATATATTCCGACCGTTACCGCGATTATCACAGCGGCAATAAGCGAAAACGTACTGATAACGTTTTTGTAGATTTCCGAGTACGGCTTATCGACACCGGCTAAATACTTGTTTCCGTAGGTGTCCTTTATGCGGATAAGCGTGCATATCTCATGGTCGGGCTTTTCATGAAAGACGATGCTTGCATAATCGCGTTTGCCGTTCCACACCTCAAGCTCTTTTTTCGACATTTTATGACTTTCGGTGTGACCGATGTAGTTTCCTGTTATAGATTCATAGTTCTTATCACTGTTGTGCGACAGTGCTATATATGTTACCGTTTCGTGTTTTTCGTCGGGAACGCATATGAACGCATAATCGATATCATACCATTTGCAGAAATAGTCGCCGTGCTTGAGTATCATGTCGGCTTGATTTGTGTCAAGCGAGACTTTAAGCTTCTTTGCCTCATCCGTCACAAGATCGGAAAACACCGTTACGGTGGCGAGTGAAAGCGCTTCGGTTTGCGTAAAAACTGTTTTGTAAACCAATATGAACGAGCCGATAAACAGCACTGCAAGCGCGATCCCGAGCAAGTGCATTATTTGGCGCGAAAGCTTTGCGGCGATGGAATTTTTCATAAATTCACCTCACAGTAATTCAGCGGGAGATATCAGCTCAAAGCTGATATCATCAAGCGGGGAAGCGGAGCATACGGCACATTTGCAGCCGCTGACGAGATCGGATTCGGCAAAGAAGTATTCGTTTTCGTCTACCGTTTGCGTAAGCGTTACGGTTTTTGCGGCGGTCACGCAGAACGAATCGAGCGGGAGCGACATGCCGAGACCGACCGCCTTGATAAAGCTTTCCTTCAGCGTCCAGAGACGGAAGAACATATCCGTCCGTTCCGCTTCGCTATTCAAAGCGATAAGCGCATCATATTCGTTTGGCGCGAAAAAGCGTTTGGCAAGCGGCAAATTGAGATCGGCCACCTTTTCTATGTCACAGCCTATCTCACTGTCGGAGACGGTACACATCGCATATCCGTGCGAATGTGATAAGTTGAAATGCATCATCCCGCACTTGAAATACGGTTTTCCGTGTTCTCCCGTAACGATCTCGCCGAAATCAAAGCCGTTCTTTTTTACGGCATGACGTAAAAGAGCCTCGGCACAGACGGAAAGCATTTTATCCTTTTGCCTTAAATATGCGTCTGTTCGCTTTTTACGCATTTCGGAGCATGCGCCGTATAAGGCTTCGTACAGCACACTGTCATTAAGCTGTTCGACGGATGAAATATAGACTGCCGTTTTCATTCCGATTCCTCAACATTGAAATAATCAAGCGTCATTATACTGTTGATCGCCCTGTCAAGATACGTGTCGTCAACGAGCGGCCATGAGAAGCCGATGCGGTAAAGAATATTCGTGGTGAACAGGTTATCGGTGTCGACAACGTGCGCATCCTTTATATCGTATGCGGCAAGCCCGTTCAGACGTCCGTTTATACGGTCATCACCGAGCTTTTTGCGGAACTCATCGTAATATATCTCATCCTTTTCGGGGAAGATACTGATGCCGTTGCGGTTGCAGGCATCTATTATCTTCATCTCGTCAAAGCCGTATCGGTTGTCGCAGTTGAATGCGGTGAACTTATCATCCGTTCCCGCAAGCAGTATCACGGCGCGGGCGGTGCAATCGACAGGGGAGAAGCGCATCGGATCGGTCATGTGACTTATCGGATACTTGCCCATGACCGCGAAGCCGCGTATGCCGCTTAAAAACATATTCGTCTCCATGTTGGCTTGGAACTCACCGTCGCTGTGCCGTCCCATCAGATTGCCGACACGGATGACCTTGCCGCGCAAGCCGTTTTCGATCGCTTCAAACATCTTCAGCTCGGCGTTATATTTGGAAATGGCATATTTGTTTGCCATATCGTCGATAACGAACAGCTCGTTCTCGTGCATGCGTATCTGCTTTTCGTATGTTTCGGGCGTATGTATGCCGGGAACGGAAACAGTCGATATCTGCACAAGCTTGGTGTCGCGCTTTTTGCATACCGAAATAAGATTTTCGACACCGTGGACGTTTATCTGCGTCAGAATATCACTGTCCGAAAAATGCTTTACGCATGCGGCGCAGTTTATCACCGTGTCAAACGGTATGTCTTTGAGCGTTTCGCCGAGCGAATCATCGGTGATATCGGCTTCTACGACGGTAATGCGGTCTTTAAGCTCATCGTCAAAGCCGTTGCTGAAATAATAAACAAGCATCGTCTTAAGGCGTATTTCGGCGGTTTCGTGACTGCCCTTGCGGACAAGACACCAGATGTGTCCGCTTTCGCTTTTAAGCAGCTCACGGAGAACGTGTATTCCCAAAAAACCTACCGCGCCCGTTAAAAGCACGTTTCCGAGCGGGGCGCGTGTGACCTCGTGCGCATATTTTACCGTGTTGAACTTAAGTGCCGGGCGTGTTTTTGAGTCCTGCTCCGCCGTCGTATCGGGCGCGGGTGCAGAAACGGAATCACGCTTTTGGATAAATTCGGCAAGCAGCTCGGGCGTGGGATTGTCGAAAATATCGCCGTACTTGACCTCGATGCTGTCGGACATCAGAAGCATCGTGACCTTTGATGCCGAGAGCGATGTTCCGCCGAGCTCAAAGAAGTTGTCATCGGCAAAGACTTCGTCAAGCGACAGCACCGATGCGAATATCTCGCACAGCTTCTGCTCAAGCGATTTTTTCGGCGCACGGCGTTTTGTTTTGTCAACAGCCTGCTTCTTGATTTCGGGGAACGCTTTTTTGTCGATTTTGCCGTTTGGCGTAAGCGGCATCATTTCAAGCTGCATCAGTGCCGCGGGAACCATATAATACGTCAGCCTTGATTTCATGAATGCGGTAAGCTCGTTAAGATCTACCGTCTTGTCGGCGGTGAAGAAGCCTGCAAGATAATCCTCCTTGCCGTTGTTGCGCACAAGCACCTTGCTTTGCTTTACGGGTGGGAAAGCGCACATCACCTTTTCTATTTCGTCAAGCTCTATTCTGAAGCCGCGGAGCTTGACTTGATTATCTATTCTGCCGCCGAAGTCTATCTCGCCGTCACGGTTGAGGCGCACAAGGTCGCCGCTGTGATAAGCGGGAAGTCCGCGCAGGGTGAAGAATGACGCTTTGTTTTTTTCGGGAAGCTTAACATAGCCTCTGCCAACGCCGGCGCCGCAGATTATCATTTCGCCTGTTGCGTAAGGCGGCAGGATATTGCCGAATTTGTCGGTAACGAATAATTTCATATTGGCGGTCGGATGTCCTATCGTGATGCCCTCGCCGCTTGAAAGTACCTTGTACGAACAGCATACCGTGGTTTCCGTAGGTCCGTAGCCGTTGATTATCTGCAGTGACGGCGCGATCAAACGCAGTGTATCGTAAAGCGATGCGGGAAATGCCTCGGCGCCTATAAGGATGCTCTTAAGCTTCTTGAGCGCCGGATGAAATTCGTGGAACGATACCGCGTTGTTAATGAACGACGGCGTACACATCATAAGCGTAACGCCTTTTTCAAGCATGCTGTTTTTGAGCGATATCGGAGAATGTATATCCTCATCGCTTGCGATGTAGAGCGATCTGCCGAAGCAAAGCGGAAGATATATTTCAAACATCGACATATCAAAGGAATACGAGCTTAATGACAGGGCAATGCCGGTTTCGTCGGTGTCGTTATAGTAATCAATGAACAGCGTGTTCGTTTGTACGAAACTCGTGAAATTGCGATGCTCTATCATCACGCCCTTGGGCGTGCCGGTAGAGCCGGATGTATAAATGCAGTACGCAAGCTGATCGGGAAGTATCTCCGTGTCGGGATTCCCGTCGCCGATATCGTCTGCGTTATCAGCGGTGTCAAGCAGTTCTTCGACCGTAAGCGTTTTGTACGGCTTTTCGTCGGCAAAAAGCTCTGTGCGGTTTTGCTTTATTGATTCTGTTGTAATGACGAACGGGCTGTCGGCATTCGTAAGGCAGAAATCTATGCGCTCATCGGGATATGTCGGTATCATCGGCAAAAACGCTCCGCCTGCCTTCATGACGGCAAGCTCACAGATAAGCATTTCTTTCGTTCTGTCAAATACAAGTCCTATGATGTTTTCACGTCCGACACCGAGCTGCAACAGCATATGTGCAACAGTGTTCGCGCGTCTGTTAAGCTCGCCGAACGTTATTTCCTCTCCTGCGGCATATACCTTAAGGCTGTCGGGATGAAGTGCCGCCTGACGTTCAAACAGACGGTGGCATGGGATGTTTTCGGTATCGAACGAATTGCAGTTGAGCTTATCGTAGAGCTTTTCGGCGTTTTCGGAAAGCATGGTGACATCGCGCAGATACTCATTTTCGGTAAAAGAGCGCGAAGCCGCATTGAGTGAATCGGCTAAGCAACGGGCAAAGGTGCGGTTGAAGATATCCCTGCGGTATTCGACTGTGATATTGAAGCTATCGCCGTCAAGGAAAACATTTACGGATATCGGAGCTTTGGCGGCACTTGATGCAATAGTCAGCATTTCGGCTTTTTCGCCGCAGAGCGAATCAAACTTGAAGTCATCGCCCTGATAAACGAATATGATATCCGCCTTTACTCCGTGCGCGGCGGAGATTTCGGCAAACGAATAAATATCGTTCGACATGCCGTCCATAAGCTGTGAGCGCATCGAGGCGGTGAGGTCGGATACGCGCATATCATCGGAAAAATCAGCAACTACGGGAAGCGTTTTTACGAGCATTGTGACAGATTCGGAAAGACGAGAATCGTTGCGCCCGTTGTAGACGGTAGTATAGGTCAGACTTTCTTTATTTGCAAAGCGGCTCATAACGAACGCGAATGACGCATTGAAGAAAGCGTTGAGCGTGATATTCTCTTTTTCACAGTATGCTTTTATTCTTTCAGCGCCGCTGAACGAAAGCGTTACCGTACCTGCGCCGCCGTTGCGGTTTTCCGGCTCGAATTTCGGCAAACATGCGGTTTCACAGCCCGTAAGCAGTTTTTCCCAATATGCTTTTGCTTCGGCGTAATGCTCACTCTTGCGTGCTTCCTGCTCCTCAAGCGCCGCCTCAAAGCCCGAGAACGCTTCGGGAACGAGTGCTTCGCCTGCGTAGGCGCGGTCTATATCACGCAGAATGACGCTTTCCGATGTTCCGTCGCAAATGATATGGTGGAAATCGGTAAACAGATAATTGTCCGTCGCAGTCTCGTATATTTCGATGCGGAAAAGCTGTGAATCCATAAGCCTGAACGGCTGAACGAGTGCTTTTTCGCTTAAAATCTCGGCGCATTTGATTATCGGAATATCAAATGGGGCATCATCGTTGCGCCTTGCGCGGATGTTGCCGTCGGCATCGCTGAAAAGCGTTGTTTTTATATACGGATGCGCCATTACGGTCTGTATCACGGCATCCTTTAACTTATGGATATCGACATTTTTTCCGAGGCGTATCAGCATCGGAATGTTGTATACCGTCGATTCGGGTGAAGCCATGCACTCGACAAAAATACCGCTCTGCGTTTCGGAGATGGGGTAGTCGGGCAGGATCTTATAGGCGGTCTGCGGCTTTGATGCAAGAATGAACGCTTCAAGTTTCAGGATCGTATCGTTTGCCTTTATGTCGGAAAGGCGTATCGGCACGTCGAACGCCTGCGCAAGCGAAACATTGAGCTTGACCGCACCGATAGATGTCAGTCCCGCAGTGTATATATTTGTCGTGATACCGAATGAATCGTGACCGATGACATCCTTTATGATGTCAAAAAGCTGTTTCTGCATATCGGTCTCGGGCGGAACGGTGTTTTCGGCTTCACGCACGGGCAGAGGCAACGCTCTGCGGTTGACCTTGCCGTTCTGGTTGAGCGGAATGGCATCTATCTGCATTATCACCGCGGGCACCATGTACGGCGGTTTTTCGCTTAAAATATGCTCTGCGAGCGCATCCTTTGATATTTCTTTATCGGCAACGACATATGCGGCAATATATTTCCCGCCGCCGATATCGTCGAACGCGGCAACGGTGGCATCCTTGATGCCGTCAAAGCGGCGTATGACCTCCTCGACCTCGGTAAGCTCAATGCGGAAGCCGCGTATCTTGACCTGTGCGTCGCGCCTGCCGACAAACTGTATGTTGCCGTCGGGCAAAAGACGCACGATATCGCCCGTTCGGTATACGCGCTCGTAGCCGTCAAGCGTATCGAACGGATTTTCGCCGTAAGCCTCGGCGTTTTTATCGGGACGGTTGAGATATCCGCGCGTAACGTGAGGACCCGATATCCACAGCTCACCGACAGCGCCGACGGGCAGTAGCTTATGCGCCTTATCAACAACGTACAGCTTCAAGTTATCAACAGGCTTGCCGACGGGAACATCCTTGTATTTTTTGTCTATGCGGAACGCGCTCGTTATTACCGAGCCCTCGGTAGGTCCGTAGAGGTTGTACATATTTAAGGCTTTCGGCGGATCGAGCGGCGTAAGCTTTTCGCCCGCAACGGACAGATAACGGAGTGTGGTAAATCCGCCCAAAAGCGCGAACTGTCTGCCTATCTGCGTGGTCATGACGGTATGCGTGATACCGTTTTCGTTGAAATAATCTCTTAAGGCAAGGAAATCAAGCCGAAGCTTTTCCGAAATTATATGGAGCTGTGCGCCGCCCGTTATCGCGGGGTAAATGTCGAAAGAGTGAGCGTCAAAGCCGTAGCTTGCGTAAGCGGTCACACGGGAGCTTTCGCCGATGTCGAAGTATTTCTTCACCCATTCCGTCGTAACGAGCGCGTTGGAATGCTCAAACATAACGCCCTTGGGCTTGCCGGTCGAGCCGGATGTATAAAGCATTACAAAAAGGTCTGACGGCGACGGCTCGGGCAGGAGCATTCCGTTGTCGGTAAGCGTTGATATAGCATCCGTCGAAAGCCGTACGCCCGTGAAATCATCGGTTATAACATCGGCATATTCGGATGCGAATATCAACAGCGATGCGCCCGAATCTTCGACCATGAGATTAAGCCGTTCTTTGGGATAGGTGGGGTCGAGCGGAAGATATGCGCCGCCTGCCTTCAGTACGGCAAGCGAGCAGATGACCATATGCTCACATCGGGGTATCAGCACGCCCGCGACCTTTTCCTTTGAAATGCCGAGCGTAACAAGATGCTTTGCCAAAATATCCGTTATTCTGTCGATTTCGGCATATGTATACTTTTTGTCCTCAAACACCACACAGATATTATCCGGCGTGCGCTTCGCCTGAGCGCGGAACAGCGAAACTACGGTCTCGCTGTTTGCATAAGGTGATTCCGTCGCGTTGAATTTATCGAGCGTCAGGCGGCTTGAACTGTTCACATATCTTACATCGGAAAGTCTGTCGGCAGTAAGCATCCCGCGTATCATGCCGAGATACATTTTCGCAAAGCTTTCGATAAGCTCACTGCTGTAGAATGTGTTCCTGAAATGTGCCATCAGCTCAAAGCCGTCGCGCGATCTTATCATCATAACATCAAGGTCGGACTGTGAATCGCCCGTTTCAAGGAAATTGACATCGACCGTGCCGTTTTCGAGCGAAGTACCGTTGAATATTTCACCCTGATATACAAAAACCGTGCTTGTG
>JAZRXI010000074.1:0-18790 GCA_045600145.1 Clostridia bacterium
ATATCCGAACTGAAACAGAAGCAGGACGAGCTTGATAAACTCCAATACGGAAAGGAATCGTTCATTTCGGCGGTCAAGCGGTTTATGGAAATGAAGGTGCTGACAAAGCAGCTTCTATATCAACTGATTGACCGTATCGAAGTTTACGAAACCGAAGGCACGGGCAAGAACAGAACACAGCAAGTGGTTATCTTTTGGAAGTTCGTCGGGTATATCGAACTGCCGGAATGCGTTCCGCAGAAGAACTACAAGGCAGATACCCGTCATGGTGTGGCAGTTGAGTACCACACACAGGCATTTCCCGCATAATGCAAACGGGCAGGTTCACCCGAACCTGCCCGTACATAGAAAACAGCATAAAAAATGAGTATTCATAACTCAAGTCCGTTATGAATACTCATCATGGTCGAGGTGACAGGATTTGAACCTGCGGCATCCTGCTCCCAAAGCAGGCGCTCTACCAAGCTGAGCCACACCTCGTTAATATAATACCGATAATCACGCCGAGCGATGATCGGCAAGCTACTATGATAAAGCACACCGATATTGCACTGATTGCGTCAAAACGGTGTGCGGTATGGTGGACCTGAAGGGACTCAAACCCTCGACCTTTCGGATGCGAACCGAACGCTCTATCAACTGAGCTACAAGCCCGTCAAAAACAATATGATTATATCACAAAATTGAAATAATGCAACAAGAATTTTCAATAAACCGAAAAAAATTTTTCAAGTGTTCGTTTTTTATCAAGTTTGATTCAAATATTTATCGCTTAACGTAAAAATCACATCGAAGTAAAAGCAGTCTCCGCTTTTCGGCAGAAACTGCTTTTTGGACTTTTCACAGCCGATCAAAACAATTTTCAAAGCTTTTGATACGATATTTCTTTTATTGCCTGCGCGGCGGAAATGACATCGGCTTCCGTGTTGAAATAGCCGAGGCTGAAGCGTACTGCGCCTTGATTTTCGGTATTAAGGTATTTATGCACCATAGGTGCGCAATGAAAGCCGCCACGTGCGCATATAGAGTATTTTTTATCAAGTAACCCCGCGACAAGGCTTGAATCGGCATCACCGATATTGAACGATATCACTCCGCTCGAAAAGCTTTTGGGAGAATACAGGTGTACACGTTCAATGCGTGACAGCTCATCCTTGAGAATATCCGCGAGCTTGGTTTCATGTGCAAATATATCGTTATTTTGAACAAATTCCACTCCTTTTTCAAGCGCGGCGATGTTCTGCACCGCAAGAGTGCCGCTTTCGAGATATTCCGGCATGTCGAAAGGCTGGTCGAGCTCAAGCGACCTGCTTCCGGTACCACCGTGGCGCAATGGGACAGGAAGCGGAGCATCAGATGAAATGCACAGAACGCCTATGCCCTGAGGACCGTACAGTCCTTTATGTCCCGCACAGCAGAGATAGTCTATATTCATTGCGAGCATATCAATTTTTTGCACTCCGGCACTCTGTGCCCCGTCAATGATGAACAGCAATCCGTATTTTCGGCAAAGCCTGCCTGCGGCTTCGATATCCTGAACACTGCCGGTGACATTTGAAACATGATTCATTATTATTGCTTTTGTGTTCGTCTTTATTTCTTTTTCAAGCGATTCCGTACGTATTTGTCCGTTTTCGGGAAAAACGATACTGTAATCGCAATTTTTATTCTTTTTGATAAATTCAAGCGGACGCAGTACGGAATTATGCTCATACACCGTGGTTATTATATGGTCGCCGTTTACGAACAAGCCCTTTATCAGCATGTTCAGAGCGTCAGTACAACCGAATGTAAAAACAATGTTTTCCGGTTTATTACATCCGAAATATCCGGCGATGCGCTCCCGGCATGAATAGATTATCTTTGCGGCGTCTATTGAGGGTTTGTGTCCGCCACGCCCCGCATTTGCGCCGAAAAGTCTGAAAACCTCATTACTGCGTATATACACTTCATTTGGTTTATAAAGTGTAGTGGCAGCATTATCAAGATATATCATTACAATTTGCAACCGTTCCTTTCATAAAGTCACTTAAATCTGCTGCACATAATATATTATATTATGAAGGACGATCGGAGGTCACAATTATGGAAGAATATATAGTAGCCGCATTCAGGTCGCGCACACAAGTGTTTAAATATGAAAAGCTCTTAAGTGGCGCGGGAATTACAAGTGAAATAATAAATACACCTCGTGAAATAGCAGTAGGATGCGGGCTGTCGCTCAAAATAAGCAAGGAAGATTATATAAAAGCAAAAAAACTATACGATATCTACCGTCCCACGGGAATGGTAGGCTTTTTTACAGTAAAAAAAGATGATTCCGGAAGCAGGATAATATCGGCACGGTTGAGCTGGACAGATTGACTTTTGGCGTATCGTGTGATACTATTATCATAGTTTAATTTGATTGTTTCGGAGAAATATTATGATTTACGCAGATTATGCGGCAACAACGCCGCTCGATAAAGAAGTATTGGAAAAAATGATGCCGTATTTTGCCGCAGATTTTGGTAATACTTCAAGCGTACATTCGTTCGGCAGAGAAGCGGCAAAAGCTACCGAACAAGCGCGAAACGATATCGCGGACGTTCTCAATGCCGACAAAAATGAAATTTATTTTACATCCGGCGGCACCGAAAGCGATAATTGGGTGCTTGAGGGCATCGGAGGAAAAAGGATAATCACTTCGTCTATCGAGCATCACGCCGTAATGAACACCTGTGAAAAGCTCAAAAAAAACGGCATGGAAATCGAATATATACCCGTGGATGCAAACGGCATCATCGACCTCGGCAGACTTGAAGACGAAGCAAAAAAAGGCGCCTCGCTTATCTCCGTCATGACTGCAAACAACGAGATAGGAACGCTTCAACCGATATCGGAAATCGGCGAAATCTGCGCAAAATACGGCATACCATTCCATACCGACGCAGTTCAGGCGGCGGGCAAAACGGATATCGACGTAAAAAAACAAAACATTTCTTTTCTTTCCGCGTCTGCACACAAATTCTACGGACCAAAGGGGATCGGAGTATTATATATAAGAAAAGACCGAAATATAAAAAATCTGATGTTCGGCGGTGCGCAAGAGCGTGACCGCCGTCCCGGCACACTGAATACTCCGGCGATAGTAGGCATGGCGGAAGCATTGAAAAAGCAGTATCTAAACAGAAACGAATATAACGCGCATGCGGCAGAATACGCCAAAAAAATCAAAGACACCGTCATGAACGGACTCGACGGAGTTATCCTCAACGGCGATGAAAACAAGCGGATCGCCGGCAATCTCAATTTCAGCTTTGAAGGCATCAAAAGCGAGGGCTTGCTGTTTTTGCTCGATATGAACGGCATTGCATGCTCCTCAGGCGCAGCATGCTCCTCAGGCGCGATAAAAATATCACATGTGATAACCGCTATCCGCCCAAACGAAACAAATTCACTTCGCATATCGTTAAGCCACCTGAACACACTTGAAGAAGCCAATATAATAGGCTCCGCGATAGTTGACTCAGTCAAAAATCTGAGGAAGTGAGAAATAATATTCCGTTAAATCACTCGTCTCGCAAAAAACATACTCGACTGTCCGATATTTGTTTTCATATGTTTTTGATTGGTTTTCTATATTGAAATATGGCTTTTTCGGTGGTAAAATATATTTGAAAAAATATTTTAAGGGGCTGATATCATGAAAGATAAATTTTCGATAGCCATAATAGGCTGTGGCGAGTTTGCACGTCATTTTGTTCCGCTGTTTCAAGCGCATCCATATATAAGCAAGGTTTGTGTATGTGATTTGATTCGTGAACGTGCGGAACAATACAGTAAGGATTTCAATGTAGAAATAATGGATTCATTTGAGGATGTTATTCAAAGCACAGAAATCGACGCAGTAGCGTGCTTTGTTCAGCGCCATTTGCACGGGCCGATAATCACGGCGGCACTCAAGGCTGGTAAGCATGTATATTCAGCAGTACCGATGGCAAGCACCGTTGCGGAATGTAGTGAAATCGTAGAGTTAGTAAAGCAAACAGGGCTGACTTACATGATGGGCGAAACATGTATATATTATCCGTGCTCGATATTCTGCAAGCGCGAAAACGAAAAGAACGTTTTCGGTAATTTCGTTTACGGTGAAGCACAGTACCATCATGATATTTCGCATTTTCCGAAGGTGTTCAGTGATGACCGTCCAGCGTCATCCGTTCCGCCATTCTTCTATCCCACTCACTCAACGGCGATGTTACTTCACGCAATAAACGACCATGTCGTAAAAGTTTCGGCTGTCGGCTACAAGGATAAAGAGGAGAACACTCCATTCAATAAGGAAGAAAGTCTGTTCGACAATGAGTTTTCGGATGAGTTTTCTCTTATGCAGCTTTCCGGCGGCGGCACAATAAGAATAAACGAATGTCGCAGGATAGGCTATAAGGCGCCAAGCTCATATATTTCGGCATTTTACGGAACAAAGAGCGCATATCAGTTCAACAACGCACAGCACTTGCTGACCACGCTTACGGAAAAAGGCGTTTCGCTAAAGGATGTAAGTGACGAGGTAAATCCACGTGCAATGACCGAAAGCAAAAGCAAACCGACTTTTAAGGAGGAGGTAGCCAACCACGCATGGCAGTGGACGGATGCTTCACCGATGCAGGATGAAGAAAAAGCATCAAGGGTGCATCTTCCCGAAAAGTATTGGGATATTCCGTCGGGGCATATGAACTCACACCGTTTCCTTGTTGATGATTTCTGCCGTGCCATACATGACGGTACGCTTCCGCCCGTAAACGCTTGGGTCGCGGCACGTTATACGATTCCCGGGTTGATAGCGCACGAATCGGCAAAGCATGGCGGCGTATTGATGGACGTTCCTGATCTCGGTGACGCGCCCGACGGCACAAAAGCATAAACATCAAGGGGGACTGTTTGCAGTCCCTGTTTTCGTTTTACTTAAAATTTTCTTCTTGTTAAAAAAAAGATATTGTGATATACTGCTGAATGCAAACTAATACCAAGCAGAAAGAAAGGAACAAAAAATGAAGAAAGTCAGCAGAGCAATAAGTACCGCACTTGTCGTACTCATTTCGGCAACCGCGCTTGCGGGCTGCGGCGGCAATAGCGGCAATAGCAATGATCCGCAAGGCGGTAATTCCGAAGGAACGGGAATGACCGAGGATCTTATCATGCAGGATACACGCGAAAGCATACAGTGTGTGTCACTTTCAGAGGAGCTGGGTATCACCTACGATGTCGGCAAAACGCCTAACACGATAACCAACGCATACACATGGGTAGTCAATGAGCTTGTTCTCAACAGCTCGAACAAGTATAAAAAACCGCTTGAGGATTGTGAGCTTGACCTCATCCTCAAAAACGGCGACACGACGCTTACCGTTCCCGGGTTCTGGGACGGCGATGAAGTGTGGCGTGTACGCTTTGCACTTCCGTCCGCAGGCGAATGGACATACGAAACCAAATGCACCAACGCCGATGACGCCGGGCTTAACGGTAAGGCCGGTACTATCACCTGCACGGAATATACAGGCAATCTTGCGATATACAAGCATGGCTTCATAAAGACTACGCCGAATGTAAAGTATTTCACATATGCAGACGGCACACCGTTCTTCTACCTCGGCGATACGCATTGGAGTCTCGGCAGTGAGCCTATCAAAAAAGTTACCGAGCTTGTCAAAAAACGTGTTGAACAGGGCTTCACCGTTATACAAAGTGAGCCGCTCGGAAGCACATTCGATATGACTGACGGCGTTTCCAAAGGCGATATTTCCGGCTTCAAGAGCTATGACGAAAAGTTCCGTGAGATAGCTGACAAGGGCCTTGTTCATGCCAATGCCGCACTGTTCTTCCCGTCGTACATGGAGATGTTCATTAAGGGAAACGGCGGATATACCAAAAACAAGGTCGGTCAAGCTATCCACAAGACGGGCACGATGGGAATGTTCGATGTATACGATATCAGTGACAGTGCAAAAGCAGCACTCAAGCAGATATCACGTTATTGGGTAGCACGTTACGGCGCATATCCCGTAATGTGGACGCTCGGTCAAGAGGTCGATAACGACTTCTATTGGAACCGTGATGAATATAATTCGCACGAAGCATGGAGCTATGTAAACAATCCTTATATTTATATGGCACAGTATTTTGCGGAGGCAGACGCCTACAAACAACCGCTTTCGGCGCACCAGGAGGGCGTTTCGAATACAAACGCATCGGAATCGGCGTTCCGTGACTGTGCGGCGCACACATGGTACGCTTCGCAATGGTCGCAGAACTACGACAAAGCAATAGATGTCAAAGCCCCAAAGGATTATTGGGAGAATGGGCAGGGCAAGCCGGTCGTACTGTACGAGGGCAAATACTGCTATCTGTGGACAAAAAACTTCGGTGCGCGTGTACAGGGCTGGATGGCATTTTTAAGTGGAATGTGCGGCTACGGCTGGGGCGGTCAGGACACATGGTGTTACGGAAGCTCATACGATGAGGATAAGGATTCCAACGACGGTGTCGATAAGATAACCGAAGACGACAAAAAAAACGCGACATATGCGGATTCGCTTGAATATCCCAGCACATACCAGGTAGGATATATGCGCAATTTCCTTGAAAAAACCGTGGGTGATTGGTACAATTTCGTACCGCGCTTTGACGATGAGGCGTACTTCGCGCCCGAGGATAATAGCGTATTCGGCATCTGCTCGAGCAACGAAGCAAATACAAAGATAATGCTGTACTTCTACAATTCTTCGGATGCAGAGCTTGCCGAAACCCCCAATGCAAGCGTCCTCAACGCCAAGAAAACAGGTACTGTAGGCTCTCTTACCGCGAGTGCGGGTTATGTATATCTGTGGTTTAACCCCGTAACAGGTGAAAAGGTTTCCTCCGGTACATTTACCGCAGGCAAGGACGGCACATGGGTGATCGGCGAAAAAGCCACGACCGATATGGTGCTTTATATCTGCAAAAAATAACATGACTTCCGGCGGGCTTAAAAGCCCGCCGGAAGTCAATACGGAGAAGTAAAATGGAACTGTCGGATTTCAGGTTGCGCAAAATAAACGGTCAGAATATAGTCGTGCCCGTCGGCGAAACAAGCAAGAGCTTCAGCGGAATGATACGCTTGAACGATTCAGCTGCGGAGATATTTTCATTGCTGTGTAAAGGGATGTCACCGGAAAGTGTTGCCGCAGAGATGTCGAAGAAATACGATGTCTCGACCGACGAAATTCTTGACGATATCCGCAAAATGCTCAACGGACTTGAACAATTACAAAAAAGTAACACGCATATAGAGGATATTCTCGAAAAAGAAGGCATCTTTGTCAGCACTACCGTCGGCATGAGTATGTACCCGTTGCTCAAAAACCGACGCGATAATATAATAGTCAAGCCGGTAAACGGTATACTGAAAAAATACGATGTTCCGCTTTACAAGCGCGGCGAAAGATATATTCTTCACCGTATAGTTGATGTCAAAGATAACGAATACGTTATAATAGGCGATAACTGCATATCGTATGAATATGTACCGTTCGATAAAGTCATCGGCGTAGCTGTCGGTTTTTACCGCCGTAACCATTACGTTGACTGCAATAACAAGCTGTATCGCATTTATAGCCGCGTTTGGGTAAAAACTTTTCCCGTCAGACGGCAATATATAAAGCTCCGCACTTTGTATCTTAAAGCACGACACCGTCTGAAGCTTTTTCTTATCGGTCAGCGTGAAGAGAAGTGAGTGAGCTCTGCTTCACGACAATGGAAGACTTTCCCCCATGCCTCTTTTCGTGCGACTCCACTCCTCACCCCGCTTCAAAAAAGACATCACCCCAGCGCATTTAGTTTGCGTTGCTTTGTTTCTTTGGTCTGCTGAAGCTTTGCGGTAAGCTTTTTGATTTTTTCATTGTAATCGGCATCTATTGCCTCTTTGGAAAAAGTGGTGCTTGCGTTGAGCTTATTATTTTCAGTCACCGCGATGCTTGATTCGGTGATTTTCTGCTTTGCGAGATCACTTTCAAGCTTCGCTCTGCTGTCACGTACTGAGCCTGCGAGCTGTTGAAGCTTTCGGGCATAGTCATTTTGTGCCGAAGCGGCATCAAGCGCGTAATTGTCTTCCGCCGCCTTGATATCAGCTTTATACTGTTCTTTTTTTGCCGCATCATTTTTGGCTTTTTGCGCAGCTTGCTGTGCCGCTTTTTCTGCTTTTTCCTGAGCTTTGGAATCGGCAAGCATTTGCTTGATCGCCGTTTTTGCCGTCTCTCCCGCCTTTGTCGCAGATAGAGCCGCTCCGGCGCCGATGCTGAGCTTTGTGTCGTTCAATGAAAGCACGACGCTGTCACCGCTTGCGAAACGCGATTTTCTACTGTACAGAGGATTGAGACGTTCCAATTCTTCTACGGATATCCCGAACTTTTTCGATATGGTATCAAAGGTTTCGCCGTCCGAGGTTACATAAAATTTTGTTGAATTGCGATTTGCCGTTTGACTTTGCATAAAAACTCCTTTATCTTAAATCGATTTTTTCAAGGATGATCTGACCTCCGGACGTCTGCCCCGAAACAGAAATACTCACACTGTTATCGCCTTTTTTCAGCAAAAAACACGCGGTCAGTGAATCGGATGTGAAAACATGCGATGTTCCGTTTACGTTGAACGTGACAGAGCCGCTTATATTCTGGCCGAGCCAATAGCTGAACCGGACGGCTTGTCTGAGCTTTGAGGCATAGATATATCTTGAAAATGTTTCCGTTCCGTTTCCGGTAACGGTAAAGAGGTCACAGCCCTCAAAAGGCGCGGATGCTTCTATACGCTTCATCCGGCTTTTGAGAGTTTTTAACATAATATTTTCCATTGTGACCTCCGCGTGTCAGCTCAGCATCTGACGCTGAGCCGTATATATAAACGTCAGCGGCGTAACGTTGAACATTGCGCCGAAACAGTTGCTTAATTGGAAGCTGATATTACAGCCTGTGATATTGAATGGCAGTCTGCAGCATTTTCTGGTGCTGTTAAGTGTTACATTGTGCGATTCGGAAATCCCGTCAGCCGTTACGGTCAATGTTACGGTGCCGTTACCCGTGCCCGAAAAATGGACTTCTCTTACCGTCTTGAGTGCGGTGGGATTGCCCCAATCATTTTCCGGGCTCCTCCATATTGCGGAGATTGCGCCCGATGTTGTGACCTTATCACCCGCTCCCCACTCAGAAATCACTGTTGTTTCGTCAAAAGCGACGAGCAGTTTTTCTTCGTTTTTATCGCGGAAGACCGCCATGCTCCTCACGTCCGCGCCGGAGAATATCCGCCACAGTCCGTTTGAAAAATTGAATATAAGGAGCCCGCACGTGCCGTCCGTTTTATGAAATGAAAGAAAATACCGATTTTTGAAATATACCGACGCTTCCTCACGGCAAATTATTTTATCGAAAAAGCCGCATATCGGGCGGCTTGTTTCGGTCACAGACGATCCGTTGAAGAAATATACTCCGTGACGCGTAGCGAACATTATTCCGCCGCCACAGACGCAAATGCTGTCCGGCAGTATCTCACTGTCAGCGTAATAGATGTTTTCGACGGAAAAATCGCTTTGCACCGTAAGTGAATTAAGTGAAACAATGCCGTAACGGCAAAAGACGTAAAGCGTATCGAAAAACGAAACCACGTCGACCGTACTGCCGATAAGATCTGTTATGTCGATATACCCGCCCGCGTCATCCGAAACCGTAAAATCGCACGGATCGTTTAACTTGGAAAACCATACGCGCTGAGGGTAAGTTGGATCACCTATCCCGAACATTCTGCCGTAGTGCATTACACAGTGCCTCATGTGAGGCTTATTCACTGATGGGATAAGCGAATAACCGGCGTCTTCGGTATACACATAAGGTCCGCATTCGGGACCGCCGAGCAAAGCGCGGTTGGTCGCGCCGATGCGGAATTGCGTAAAATACGTGTACGGCTTCAGCATTGGGATGTCATCGGGAATTACGAGCGACGCGGCTATACGCTTCTGCTGTTGATTTTTCTCGAATTTATAAAGGTTCCCTTCCGTATCGGAATAATAGAAGTTTTTATACCCGATGCTGTCATTATCCGTCGATTGAAATTCAAACAGCTTCGTTACGCTCTCCGGAAGCTGAGAAAGCTGATATTCGTCGGTGCCGTCATGCCATTTCACCGTGCCGAAGCCCTCGGAGCGTTTAAGACAGCCGTCTTCAAAAGCAACGTTTACTGCTGATTTTGCGCAATCGAAGGATGTCAGTGCATCACTTGTCTGCATATCAAGTCCTGCAAACTTATCCATGCTGTGAGCGTATTCCTGCCGTGTTGGGAAGCTTTCAAGGCGTTTGAGAAACAGCATATCAAACCCACCTTCCGGACGGGATGTTCACACATCCTCGCGTTTCGTGGATGTTATCCGTAATGTTTTTGTACTTATTCTCCCATACGGCGGCTTCGGCGTGCATGTGCCGCGTATTAAGATACTGCGCTACCGCGAAATAAATATACGCATACGGGTCGACCTGCGCTTCCGGAATAACGGGGATATCACTATCGGCACTCATGTCGTCCGGCAGATAATAGTATTCTACAGCCACGCTTGAATACGGTGAGACAAGGTGTATGTAATCCTTGCCGCCCCTCGCGCTTACGTGAATTCCGTTCACCGTACGCACGCTTTTTAAGGAAACATACCTCTTGCTGAGTGTGCTTATTGCTACGCACATATCCGAAACACTTTTTACCTCGCTGTGAACAGGACGCCACTTATCGCGTGCCACGGTCAGATAACCAACATTTAACGCATGCTTTATCTGATTGACGAACGCAACGGAATTATCATCCTTGTCAAGCAGTTCCTTGACGCGTGAAACCATTTCACCAAATGTCATAAAGACCCTCCTTTTGAAAGAAAGCGGTCCATGGCAAGACACAGACCGTTATATCTTTCACTTTTTTCACGTTTTTCAAGCAGTTCATTTTCTCTGTCGATTTCGGCAAAAATTTCTTTCGCGCGTTCACGGCGGTACTTTCTTATGTACGTCAACGAGCGAGCGTCAAGGAAATCAAACGGAAGCTCCAAACAAAAGGTATCCCTTTGCGCCGAAGAATGAACCTCGAATTTTTGTGTGTTTCTGTTTAATAATATAAAATACGAAGAATCTACTTCTTTGACGCGGTCGATGATATTGAACGCGTCGTGCAATACCGGGATATATTCCTTCGTATACTTGTCCGTGTCTGCCATAATGACCTCACTTATTGTCAGCTTTCGGTGATACCGATGAGCTGTGCTTGTCCGCAGGGAAGCGAGCAAACAAGGTTTGCGTACTTCACAAGCGTTGCTGAATACGCGGCTTTGTTTGCCATCTGCTTGAGCACTGAACCGTTATCGCCCTCGAGCCAGCTCCAATCGCAAAGCTGATGCAAGTCAAACAGTGTGGTATCAAGCATAAACATCGTACCACTGGGGCAGAAACGATCGGCAACTACCGGAATTCCCGAATAGCTTATTGCCTTAAAGCCGCCCTCAAGTTCAACAGGGTTGATGTTGCGCTTTGTAGTCTCAAGGTATTCCTGATAAGCTCTGCGCACACCGTGCGAGCAGGTAATGAAGTTTATTCTGCCGCCGCTGGCGATTTCCGCCTTGTCTATCATCGTCTGGATCTTCACGTCGGATATTGAGCCGGTATTTGAACCGATATGCGGCTTGAGCCACGCCTTGCCGGTAGTCGTCACGCCATAGAGTGTGCCGGGAAGATTGAACAGTGTCTGAAGACCGTCGATTTCCTTGCCCTGGGCGTTGTAATCATGAACAGCGGCACCGCTAAGGCAGGTCACGTTCTCGTCAACGGTTATCGTGTCGGTACCGACGGCAGTGACTTTAACATCGTTGAGGTTGGATGAGTCGATTATCTCGATATCCATGCCTACCTTGAAGAACATCACGTTATCAACGTGAACGGTCTTTGAGTTTGTAGTCGCCTGAGTGGCATGAGCGATAATCGCGGTGCCGTCGCCGTAGAGCATTCTCGAGAACTTGAGTTTAGCACTTGTGATAAGTCCTTCCATTTCGGCATCAAGCAAATTGACTACCGCACCCTCATTGTTTTCGGAGGCGCGCAGGGCCTTATCGGTTATCTCGATGGAACCGTAAAGATTTCTGAGCTCCGAACGAAGCAGAGCGTATTTGTTGGAATCGGATGTCGGCAGGTCTTCGTACTCATCCAATGCCGAAAATCCCGAAGAAAGGCCATAGCAGACCGGCTTTACGATGTTTTTGCCCGTAACGAACTTTTCGTTTGTTTTGAACTGCTTGTAAAGCGGACTTATTGAGTTTTCGAGCTGATTGACGATAACGTCAAGATAAAATGTTTTAAGAGCGTCATTAACTGTTGAAATTGAAATCATTTTTTTCTCCTTTTTTTCGGCGGTCATTAAAGTTTTTACGACCGTCTGATTTTATTGCTGTCTTTTGAACAGTGCACGTGCCAACTCGCCTGCGGCACGCACGGTAGTGGGCTTTTCGCGTTGAGTCTGTACCAGCCCGCCGCGTTTGATACACGCAGACGGCGTTCTTGAAAGCGTATTAAGATAATCCGAAATTATCATTTCCTTGACACGCTCGTTGTTAACGATGAACGCTTTCAGAAATTCCTCATCCGAGGAAAGTTGTTCAGGTGCTTTGTACTTCTCAAGAAGTATGCGCAGAAGTACCTGCTCAAGTCCCTCACATCCGTCATGCGCGTCGATGTACGCGCAGATGTCGTCCGTAAACGCATCCGCTCCCGGGAACGCTTCGAAAAATGCCTTCACTTGCTTGGTGTCCTCATCGTCTCCGCGTAATTGCGCAAGCTGAGCTTCAAGCACGCTTATTTTTTCAAGCAGCACCTGTATATTGTCCTGTGCTTCATTCTGCGCTTCATTTTGTGCTTTGCACTGCGCTTCGCCGTCCGTCTGACGTGTTCCGGGCTGAACAGCTTCCGAAACGTCATTCATCTTCTTTGTTTTGGTTTCCGTCATTGTAAGCTACCTCCATTCCGACTTTATGTTTGCGTATATGTTCTTCAAAACGGCGGCGTGCGTCACTGTCTATACCGAAATTTTCCTCAAATTCTTCGCTCAACAATACTTTAGCGTGTTCCGAAATATGTATTTCATGGTCATCGGTATCAAGAACGGTAACATTACCGCCGTTTTTAAGCAAAAGGTTTTCACGCATAGCGCGATTTTCGTGAATTTCAGAAATATCCGATATATTCTCCCAATCGCCCATGCCGAGTGCGCGCAAGATCCGTCCTTTTGTGCGCTGTGACAGTGTTCCGTCTGCCGACGAGAACATGCCGCGTGCGAGTAATTCGTAAATGAGCTGTTTGCGTGAGGTAAGTGAATCTGAGAGCTCGTTTTCCGTTTCGTTGACAACGTCGTCACTCGTCAACATGCTGGCGTTCCAATACAGCTTTGATATTTTTCCGTTTTTGCCGACTACACGGTCTATCCTTGCCGCGCCCGCAAACTGTTTGAAAAGTCTCAGCCACTGACGGGATATTTCGATTATCGCGTCGCGTATCCTGTCGGCGGTTATAGCAAGACGTGTGTCATCCTGCTCTGCTATGACATTCAGCGCAGTCCCGCTCGAAACATTAGTCGGTGCAACAGACTGACGCATCAGATCGGACGTTCCCGAAATAAGGTTGAATTCCTCCAGGAGCGCGTTTTCCTCACGTGTGAACTCGTTCGGTATGCTCGCAGGAGTAAGCATTTCGGGCTTATTCGCACCTTGACGGTAAATAAGCACCTTTCCGGGAGCAAGCCCGTTTTCGGCAAGTTCTTCCACGTCAGCGGTACCCTCCTCGACCGTAAGCACTCCCACCGCCGCGCGGGCGAGGTATTCATGCTTACGATTGCGCACGGCGTTGTACGCACGCTGTATCGGGATACACCTTTCGACCACTGAAACGCCCCACAGACAGCCCGGACGCGACACGGAATTTTGCTGTACGAACGGCAACTTGCGGGTGTTTCCATCACCATTGATGTACGGAAGCTCGCCCTCATAGAGAAGCTGATCGCCGCAAACCGCGATGTAACGCCCATTTTCGAACTTGTCGCTCGGCTGCTCGTAGTATTCCAGAAGCAGACACTTGTCATCTTCGTCATCGCCGCGCCTGAGCGCACCGGTGATCTCACCGAAGCTTACCGTGCTGATCTTTTCTGGTGTCACATCCACGTTCCACAGCTCACGGATATAATCACAGGTACAGACGTGAGCGTGTATCACCGATGCACATTTGCTGATATCCTGAACCATGCAGTTGTCGGGATATATCTCCTGCGGCGGGCATATCACCGTTGAAATATCTCCCTCGTGAACGTTTTTTTCGCCCACACGGGCGACTATCATGCCGCTGTCGTTCACCCAATTCTGCTTATAAAAAACCGTTCCGCAAAGCTCCGACCATACGGTAGCTTCGTTGATCAGCGCGTCCATACTGTTGCGCGCAAACGCCGAATTGAGTATCGCCGTGCTGACACGGGCAGCTTGGATGTCCTCCTCGTCATCGGTAGCAGGGCGCACGCAAACGCGCGGCATTACCTTATTGAGCTTGGCAAGCCTGCTTTCCACGATAGGCGCGATATGGTTGTAAACCTCGCGTGACTGCCATGAAAAAGCCTTTTCCTCCTGAAAAAGCTTTCCCGCCTCGGGAAGGATGTCGCAGTACTGATTCCCGAGAAAAAAATTGATATTGAGCTGCCATTGCAGCTCATATTTGAGCCGTTCGCGTCCGCGCCGTTCAAACTCATGTTTTATGAAAGCGCACAGCTCTTTTCTGTGTTTTTCCTGATTTTTCAAAAAAATTTCTCCTTCGGTTATACTTTTTTGCCGATAGCAAAGCGAACTTTTGCGATCGGATCGCCGTCCCGAGCACATCAATTCAGCTTTTTGCGTTTCCGCAGTACCCGTTCGATATCAGCCTGCCGTGGCGACCTTGCCGCAACGGACTTTTTTTCGGGCTGAGACATTATATAATAGCGTAGCTCATCCATGGCATGATCATCACGCTTGACGGGCGCGTCTCCGGAAGAATATCTGTAGCCCTTGATTTCCCTGACCATTTCACTGCAAGAGGCAAAAATAAACAGACGGGGCATATCCGTCCGGTTTGTCAGGTACTGCTTTACTCTTTGAACGCCTGTCCAAAGATTTTTGTTCACATGTGTGTTGACCGCTATCCCGTAATCGTAAAAGAGTTGGGCGACACTTTTATCCGACGAAAGTGTATGCTGGAGCGATGCGCTATCCATCAAAGCCTCTACGCGACCGGAATGATCGGTATGCCATCCGAGCTGTTTGCACTTCTCCAATATTTTCTCGCAGTGCCAGCGCGCGTCCTTGCCGGAAAAATAATGCTCGGCAATGACATAAATATTATTGTCACCGTCGAGCGCGTACCAATGGCACGAAAGCGGATTTACAAGTCCCGGGTCAATAGAAAGCTTGTCATACCATTCGTGCGGCACATCGAACGGCTCGATAACATTGACATTTTCATCAAATTCGCCGTAGACAAGCCCTGAATGGCTCATGAACCGACCGTACTGCCTGCTTTCACGTTCGGAATCCGGCAAAAGCTTTTCAAGCATTTCCACTTCTTTTTTATCAAGGAACGGATTGTCTGCCCAGCTCATTACCGTATACCAGCATTCGGGATCGGTGCCGCTGTTCATATATATCTTATCGTGTACCCACGTCAGACCCATGAGTGGTGTCATCGTACCCCAGATATCGCCGCAAGTATCAAGTACACGCATGCGGCATTCATCGTAAATATCCTCCGGCGGTTCCTCATCGAACCATATCCAATCCTGACTTGTTCCCTGAAACCGTTGTCTGCCCTGATCACAGCTTTTGAAGCCGATAGTAGAAAGAGTGCCGAACACATTTTTGATAAGAATAAAATCTATCACGCCCGAATCGGGGCTATCCTCACGGCCTTTTCGCATTACTATCTTTTCTATCCAAGCTTTCGGCAGGTACGAAAGCAGTTTTTCCTGTGCAACATCACGCTGTACCTCTTGCGTAAGGCTGACCACCCATCCCTTTGTCGCTCCGCTGATTTTGCGGTATGGATGTATTCCACGCGCAAACCATATCGCTTCAACTGCCCCGCACTCGGTCTTGCCCGTACGGTTGCCGCCGAACACCCAGCGGTTGCGCTTTTGACACGCATGAAATTCCATCTGCTTTTTATGTACCTTTGTCAGATTATAGCCCGCAAGCTTGAAAACCTGCGGATTTTTGTCTATACGGTCATTGATTTTCTTCAAGCAATCTTTGTCTTTCAAGCAAAAGCTCCCTCGCTTCCTCAAGTTCCGGTTCACCGTCGGCTTCGGGATTTTTTCCGCCGCTGTTCTCAAGCCACCATTTTATCGCGCCGAGATCGGGTGGAACATCCTTTTTAGTGGTTTTACGTACCACTTGCTCATCTTCTATGTCGCCGTCGGAATTTTTCTTTCCCTTAAACTCGCATGTTTCTTCCTCGGCGGTATAACCGCACGCACGCTTAAAGAACGCTTCCATTACCTTGATATCCGAATTTTTCTTTTCATTCAGTGCTTTATCAAGCTCCGGAAACTCTTTTGCATACTTGCGCAAGGTCTTTTCCGAAATGCCCAGAAACGAAGCGATATCCTTTACCGAGCTGCCGCACATAGAAAGCATGCTTATGCGCTTCAGATGCGGCTTCACCTTTGCCGAATACATTTTATTCATCGCATCACCTGCCTTTTATTACGGGAAATCTTGCCCCCTACAATTTAAGTATATCATGTGATATTGATTTTCGTAACACGCATGTGACATGGAAAAATGTCGAAAATAGGGGATTGACAACGAATATCCAATAAGATATAATAAATAGTGTAAAGATATTTTACATATTTTAGAAAAGAGGTATTGTTATGGGAAAATTCGTTATTAAAGAAGCAAAATCGGGATTCAAATTTGATCTGACCGCGTCAAACGGCGAAATCATCGCGTCATCACAGGTATATTCAACGGAAGCGGCTTGCAAGAACGGCATCGAAAGCGTTCGTAACAACTGCGTGGGAGATATTGAAGACCAGACCGTTGAGGGCTTTGAGACCGTAAAGCATCCCAAATTTGAGGTTTATGCTGATAAAGCAGGCGAGTTCCGTTTCCGTCTTAAGGCTAAGAACGGCGAGATCATCGCTACATCGGAAGGCTATAAGGCAAAGGCAAGCTGCCTGAACGGCATTGCAAGTGTTAAGAAAAACGCACCTGACGCCGAAATAAAGGAAGCCGAAAAATAATTTTCGCGGGGACGCTGTCCCCGCATTTCTTTTTTGGGGGATTCCGTCCCCATAAAAAGTGGTGCGAAGCGGAGCCACAAAAAGGATTGCAAAGCATTACGAAATATATTATAACGGATGTGTATATTACATATTTTGTCAAACACGTCAAAGAGGTATCACAATGAAAAAAAGTATAAGATACGAGCGGTGTTCTAAAGGACAGTTCTATGTAGGATACGGTGTAACCCGTTTGGGTTGCACCGTTTTCCTTTTGTTTACGCCACATTTGTGGGATTCTTGCGGATTTCTTCCATTGCGGCAATGATCTCGTCTTCGTCGGGAACGGTAACGATATCCACCGACCGAAAGTGTACCTTGATCGGAACATGCTTTATACCGTCAGCACCAACCTCACTATTGAACACCTCAATTTTCTTTATCAGCGTATTTACAAGCGCCGGTGTCAGCTCGGTCAAATCGGTGCATCTGCGGATAGCGTTCAGGAAGATGTTCAGGTCAGCGCTTTCCTGCTTCGCCGTCTGCACTTTCATTTCAGCCCGTGCCACATATTCCTTTGCTTTCTGCTGTTCCTTTTCATACTTGGCTGTCAATTCAAGATAGCGTTCCTTTTCCATATCACCGAGAACATGGTTTTCAAAAGCGGTGGCAATGAGTTGATCCAATTCCTTGATACGCTTCTTTTTCTGTTCCAGCTTTAATTTTTCTTCCTCCATTTCTTTTGCGGCAGTAAGTCGGTGATTCTTCTCATAAAGATAAAGGAAGACAGTTTCGTTCTCTGTGATATATTTTGCTGTCTTGCGGATCGTTTCTAACACCATTTCTTCCAAAACGACATTCCGGATGAAGTGAATGGAACAGGTGCCGCGATTTTCTTTGTAAGCGGAGCAACGGAAAAACTCCTGCTTTTCGTTGATTCTTTTTGATGCACAGAAATACAGCTTTGAACCGCAGTCTCCACAGAACACAAGATTGGAAAATACACTGGTACGCCCTGTTGCCGTATTTCTGCGGCGGCTGGCTCTCATTTCGTGAACCGTGTTGAAGGTTTCTTCATCAATGATGGCTTCCTGCGTGTTCGGAATTACCTGCCATTCGGATTCATCGTAATCAATGCTTTTGTGCACCTTGTAGCTGACAATGCTGCTCATTCCGTTTACGGTACAGCCGGTGTACTGACGGTTGTCCAAAATATGTTTTACCGTAGTCTCCTGCCAATCATAATAACAATGTGAACACGGGAACTTCTGCTCAATTTTTGTTTACAGCGGAAATAAAAAATCAACTCAGAAACAGAACGATAAAAATAAAATATATGCTATATTTACTTAACAGAGATTTGAGTGAATAAAAGACTTTTGCTCAGTCTGAAAGTCCTTTTTGCATTTGTATAAAAAATTCTCCCGCCATACTTGCGACGGGAGAATTTCTTTAAAAAGTTACA
>JAZRXI010000075.1:0-46732 GCA_045600145.1 Clostridia bacterium
AAAAAAAGTATGACATATGCCGAATGCCCTTAAGGACATTCGGCATATCCGAGATTTCTTTTTTGGATCTATATGGCAGAATCAAGCAGTGCTTGCGCACGCAAAAGGTGGCTTATCGTCAGGGTTTCGGAGATTCAAAAAAGTAACGGGGACAGGATTATTGAAAACCGATTTTGCCCCCGAATAAAAGAATTCCGAAAATGCAAGTAAAAAAATCAAAAAAGCAAGCGCTGCTTGACAAAATTAAAAGAGAATTTGCTTGCTTGCACCGCAAGATTATGTTATACTGACCGAGAAATACAAAACAAGAAGGATGTGTCGTAATGTTAGCAGACAATATAAAAAAATACCGTAAAGAAAACAACCTTTCCCAAGACGATTTAGCGGAAAAGCTGGACGTCTCCCGTCAGAGCATCAGCCTATGGGAAACCGGTCAGACCCAACCGACTCTCGATAATATCATCGCTCTTGCCAACATATTCGGCATCAGCACAGATGAGCTGATCGGAAACCCCGGTATTGTGCAGCCGTCCGCATCCCAAGCAGACGACGATGAAGGAAAAAAGAAAATTTGGATAATCGCCCTCATCGCCGTGATAGTGATACTTGCAGTGGTGGCAGTGGCGGTTTTCGGAATTTTGCAAAATGGCGGATCCGTCCCGACTACTGCGGATGACGGCAACTCGGGTTCGGAAGCTTCAGATACGGAAATCCAAACAGACACCCCAAATCCTCCCGTACAATCAGAAGAGCAAATCACTGCGAATCCTACATCGTCAACCACTACGGCAAAGCCGGAAGAGCAACCTACCGCAACGGCTGTCTTATCAACCGCAAAGCCCAAATTTGATCTGTTCAAGTATTGCAAGAACTATATTTCGGAAAAAGGAAAACTCAACGGCGACTACTATATCTATCAGCAGGACGCCGTTCGTTATGGCGGATATGACAACGAATATTTTTCAATGTCCTATTGGAGCAACAGTAACATGGTTGAGTTTTGTCTGCATTGTCCCCTCAGCGACACCTTCAGCATCAATTTCTATTTAAGAATGCGCGGTGGTTATAACGGCAAATACGAATACGTTTGCTCGCGCTATTACCGCGACAACGGCGAAAGCCTCCGCGAACTTGAAGGTACGATCGATCCGGCAGTATTTTCAGACAACTATCCGCTCAAATTCGATCACTATAAAGGAAGTGCCGACGGAGAAAATGAATTTATCGAAGAATGCCGTATCGGCATGTGTGACCTGATCCATTGTCTGAAAGAATTCGTCAGCGTCGAAGCCATGGAATGTTATTTCAGCGATTTCGATTTCGTAAATTTCTGATCTGCGGATAAAAAAGTAGCCACCAGTGCGCGGAGTGTTCCAAAGGACACTCCGCGTACGATGCGTTCCACTTCGTGTGTGTCGGAACACATCTCATCACTTTTTTCTTTCTTGACTTTTTCATTCTCACCTCCTATATGGAGCGAAAAAAGTCAAAAATTATTATTTGCGTTGACATTTTACGCGAATAATGCTACAATTCTGTGTGTTTAGTAATATTTTTTTGTCAGGAGAATTGTGATGGTTTCTGCTTTTGAAAACGGCACGCTTACTTTGTTTATAAACGGCCGTATGGATTCGTATACTGTTGAGAATGCGGAACGGGAGATGTTTGAGCAAATCAATGCTTATAAGCCGACAGCGGTGATAATCGACTGTTGCGAATTGGTGTATATTGCTTCGGCAGGATTGCGCGTGCTGCTTAAAGTCGGCAAGTGCGTGGAGACTCTTCGGATAATCAACGTCTCGCGTGAGGTGTATGAGGTGCTGGAAATGACCGGCTTCACCGGAATGTTTGATACCAAGCGGGTGATGAGGGAGCTTTCGCTTGATGGGTGCGAGATCATCGGTGCCGGCCTTAGCTCCAATGTTTATCGCTATGACCGCGAAACGGTGATCAAGCTTTTCAGTGAGCGGGTGACGCTCGACCGAATTTATAAAGAGACTGCCAGCGCGAAGAAATCATTCGTTGCAGGCATTCCGACTGCGATTCCCTACGATGTGGTGCGTGTCGGAAATCAGTACGGTACGGTTTTTGAACTGATAAACGCCGAAACGCTGTCGCAGAATTTTATGGATCACCCCGAGCAATTTGACGAGCTGATGGACAAATATGTTGCCTTGCTTCGTCAATTTCACTCAACGCCGGCAATCGTCGGGACGTTCCCTGATATTCGTGATAAATACCATGAGTGGGCGGCGGGGCTGAAAAAATATATGAGCGATGATGAAATTGCCGCACTGTATCGTTTGATCGACGCGGTACCGTACCGCAAGACAATGATCCATGTTGATTGCCATTCACGCAACATTATGGTGCAGGACGGCAAGCTTGTGTTTGTGGATATGGCGGACGTTTCGATCGGGCATCCGCTGTTTGATATCGGTGCGGAGTATTACCATTATATGATAATGCGTACCACTTCGCTCGGAGCAAAGGTCATTTTCGGCGTTGAGCCGGAGGATGCTGAGTTGCCGATACGGATATGGAATGAGCTTGTGCGTCGCTACTTCGACACATGTACCGAAGAACAGATGCCTCAAATCCATAAAATGCTGCAGTATTTCGGCGGATTGCGATGCCTCATCATGGTGGCTAAGCACGCGCACATCGAATACGATAAGGCGATGGAGCTTGTCAACCGCGAACGTGCTGATCTGCTTCCGTATATTGACGAGGCGGCAGAGTTATTCTCTAAGGCGGATGAGTTTTTTCGATAAAAATAACAGGGGCTTATTTTGGTGGCAGCCACGCAAGGAAACTTTTCGGAATGTGGATTTTGTACGGAAAAATCCGATGCCGATATAGACGAAGACAAGTTTAGAAGATGGATGGGAAAAATAAAATGAATAATAAGTGTAATCCAAAACTTTTCCTCGTTGGATTCCTGATGAATTTAATGCGTAAAATCCCTTTACTTTTGATAGCCGTTGTTTTGGCACTCATCGAAATTAAAAATCAAGCATGTCTCTATATTGCATTTGGAATTTTTATCTTGGCTTTGGTATGGTCTTTGATTCAACAGATTCAAATAAAATATATGGTTGAGCATAGAGATAGTCCAAATTTTGAACCATTTGCCAAAGCGATTTTGCAGAAATAAAAAAACCTCCGTATAATTGTGACAGAAACAAGGATACGGAGGTTTTTTCTATGAAATTCAAAGACATAAAACGCTGCTTGACGGTTTCCAAAGACGAAATCAACAGATGCATAAGCTATGTTATCTGATGTCGGCTCAACTTTTATTCTGCCGTCGTTTTACTGTCATGTTCCCCTTTAAGCCATAATGACATAAAAACCGTTCGTATTCCGAAGCGTTCCGAGACCAGTCCGCCCGCATAATTTGCTATAAACAGCGACAGCCCAAACGCCACCACGGAATAGATCCCTTCGGCACGGCTGAGAAGCTTTTCGGGAACGATCGAAGCGATATACGGCGTTTTTTTGACCACAGAATACCAAACAAGAGTCCGTGAAAAATACCCGTAATAAGTGCAACATATTTATTGGGCGCAAAATAAATCACCCCGCATCTGAAGATGCCGCTGATCGCGAGCATCATAAACGTAAGTTTCGGTTTTGCCGCCATGATTTTCTTGCCGAAAACAAGCATGACAAGCCATTCCAAAAACGTAGCAACGCTCATGAAAAGTCCGTGCAGACCACTGCCGCCGTTAAGCACGTCTCGTGTGGAAAAATAAATAAGAAAGAATGTTGTAACAGTTGAGGAAAGCGAAAACAGCAAAAATGTATAGATCAAAAAATAAATGAATTTTTTGTTCAAAACATTTCCTTCCTGTTTTTTGTTTCCGCTTCACTTTTTGTTTCAAGTCCGAAAGAAATTACCGCCAACAAAACCGCAAGCAAAGCAACATAGATCAAGTTGCAAAAGTTGCATAAAAACAATTTTATGAACAACCCTAACCTAAGTCGAAAAAAGCAAATTTCGGAGTAGGTCTTTTGGCTGTATGCTTTTTGGTGCTTTTTTCGTATTTAGGTCATTTTGAAAGCAAAAACAGAGACGATTGCTTTTTCAGCTCTCGTCTCTGCACTATTCTCAGGACTTTTTTAACAGCCCCTCAGTCGTTATATTACGCTTTTTTAGCAAGCAGTACCCAGTCCTCAGCATCGGGCTTTTCTACTTTGTAAGCACCGCCGCTCACGGTGACGGTCTCTTCTGCCATGTATTCGTTCGTGCGGGGATTGAACCACTGTACGGTATATTTGCCGTCTGCCATACTGCGGAGCGTACCGCCGACAGTACTTTTATTGTAGAGGTAAAGCACATAAACGTCGCTGTCTTGCGTCGCACAGACGTATATCGCACCGGAATTCGGAGCGAAGTGGTTGTGGTCGTTGAAGTCGGGAACGAGCTTCCACCATTCAAGCTTTTCGAAGAACTGACGCATGTAGCCGACCTGATATGCGGATTCAAATTCAATGGCGTCGCTCCAGTAAACAGCCTTATCCGCTTTTGTTATGGTTTCGATGCCGTCGCTTGAATCTTTATCAATATCATATGTACTCTTGTACAGCCACATATCAATAGCGCCGTAGCCGTAGCCGTACATACCGCTTAAATACGAAGCCCAGCCCTCAACACGCGCACCGAAGTTCTTTGTCCACAGATAGCAGTAGCGGCTTTCATAGTTGATGGCTACCTTACTGCTTGCCCAATAATCCTTCGGAACTGCGTCGTTGAGCTGACCCGTAAGTGAGGGTGACCACTGCGATGCCCACCAGTTGTGACCGGTGGAGTAATTGTTCTTTACTGCCTCCTCATAGGTAAAAGCAGATATACCGCTGCCGCTCGACTTGCCGCCCGTGCCCTTGCCGGTGACTGTTGTCGCGCCTGTATTTTCCTGATGCCCCGTAAGCGGGTGCGCATATGCATCGTATTTGTGCATATAAGCGGCAACCTTTACCCACGGATTTTCGGTGTAATCATAAAGATTCTGGTCACCGCGCTCATAATAGAAATCGTTGTCTATTTCCTGTGCGAGCGTCCACATAACGGGGTATGCGCCGAAGCGAGCTACCCAATAACGGGAGAGGAGCTCAAGTGCCGCATCGTTTTTCGCAAGATTCCTTGACATCTCACTTGCGAAGAAGAATTCGGCGTTCGCGTGAACAAGTCCTTTTTCCGCAATATACTGATAGTAGCGGTCAGCTTTTTGGAAGCCGCTTATACCTGCTTTGCGGATGGTTCCGGTCGAAATGTTGAAGCTGTTGCCGATAGGCTCACTCTGGTATACGGTGAAGCCCTGCTCAACACGCTTGTCAACGATGTATTTGAAGTGTGAATCGGTTTCGATGCCTTTTGCGTGAGGCCCTTTTTCATCTATTTCCTCGGTGTACATGCCCCAATGGGTATCGCCGAGATAAAAGAACGGTGTGCCGTCGGCATATACAAAATATTTCTTTTCGGGATCGACCGTTACAAAACCGTGCTTGTAAATATCAAGATCGCCCTTGTAAGCGTTCGCGCCGACAGTACCTGTCTTGCCGTTGAGCGAATCATCGGTGTCGCACTTTGTGGTGTAATCCCAAATACCGTATTCCGTAGGAGCAAAACGTATCTTGTAAACATTGTCGCCGTCCCAAAAAGATGGGATGGTGAGTGATGTGCCGGTTTCACGGTTGGTGAAAGTCGCATCCATAAAAACGCCTGCCCATGATTTTGTGTCGTAGGTTTTGTCGGTTGTGAAGCTGAGCTCGGTCGCAACCCAAGTTTCTGTCAGCACATCTACAGCCGAAGCGTCGATGTCGGCAGGAACGGGCGTAGCCTGCGGATCATCGTTGTTACCGCTGCTGTTGCCGTTATCACCGCCGTTACCGTTACCGCCGCCGTTGGTATTGCTGCCACAGCCTGCAAACGACAATGCGCACGAAAGGCACAGCACGATGATAAGCAGAATTGAAAGTGTCTTTTTCATAAAAATCCTCCTTTATTATTTACGAAAATATCTTATCATATTTCCGATTTCAATGCAAGTGTTATTTGAATGATATTCATCATATTTGTTGACAAATATCCGGTTTGGTGGTACGATATTATGCAACAGTTGTAGGCTTTGTATACCGCTTGTTACATGCGGTGTAAGGAACAGCGTTCTCATGGATTCTTATAATGAAAGGATTTGATCTGAGTGGACAATTACAATTTTAAGGAAATAGAAAAGAAGTTTACGGAAAAATGGGAAAAGGAAAAATCGTTTAAGGCGATTGATTTTCATCCTACAAAGCCCAAGTATTATGTTTTATATGAGTTTTACAACATAAGCGGAAATCTTCATATGGGACATTTGAAGGGAACGGTTCCGGCGGATGCGCTTGCCAGATATAAGAGATTCTGCGGATATAATGTATTGTTCCCGATAGGCGGCGACGCGTTCGGACTTCCGGCAGAAAATGCGGCAATAAAGACGGGGATCAATCCGCATGATTTCGTCAAAAACGGCTTGAATACCGTTTTGAGTCAATCAAGACAGTTAGGTCTGTCTTTTGATTGGGACAGAACTATCTGCACGAGCGATAAGGATTATTATAAATGGACTCAGTGGATATTTCTTCAGCTCTTGAAGCATGGCAAGGCATATAAAAAGAAGGGCTATGTAAATTACTGCCCGAACTGCAAGACGGTGCTTTCAAATGAGGACAGCCAAGGCGGTTTGTGTGATCGTTGCGGCGGCGCGGTCGTGCAGGAGGAACGTTGGGTATGGTTCCTTAAAATGAAGGAGTATTCCGAAAAGCTTCTCGGAAATGTAGAGCGCATTGAGATGAGAGAGCATCTCAAGGAATCACAGCGTAATTGGATAGGCAAAAGCGAGGGAGTTGAGGTCGGCTTTGATTTGTATAATGCCGACGGCGACAAAATCAGCAATGTAAAGATATTTACAACATGTATCGAAACGATTTACGGTGTTACATTCATGGTACTTGCGCCTGAGCACGAGCTTGTCGAAAAGCTGAAAGACCATATAAAGAATCTTGACGAGGTGACTGAATATAAGAGGAAGACTGCACTGAGAACAGAGCTTGATCGAATGGCGGATCAGAAAGAAAAAACGGGCTGTAAGCTTGAAGGAATATATGCGTTGAATCCCGTAAACGGAAACAAGGTGGAAGTGTATCTTGCAGATTTCGTACTTGTGAACTACGGAACGGGTGCTGTTATGGCAGTTCCTACTCACGACCAACGTGACTATGAATTTGCGCAGGCATTCAATATTCCGATGATCCAGGTCATCGAGGGCGATGTTTCGGAAAAAGCTGTGGAAAAGTACGAATACATTGATAAAAACAGCAAAATGCTCAACTCGGAAGAATTTACCGGATTGCCGGTGCGTGAAGCAAAAAAGAAAATCACTGAAAAGGTTGTCGAAATGGGCGTAGGCAATGTCAAGGTAAACTACAAGATGCAGGATTGGTCGTTCAACCGTCAGCGCTATTGGGGTGAGCCGTTCCCGGTAATTTTCTGTGAGGATTGCGGAGCAGTGCCGCTGGATGAGGCGGATCTGCCTTTGATTTTACCGAAGACCGATGACTATTTGCCTAATGATAAGGGTGATTCTCCGCTTTCAAAGGTGACGGATTGGGTAAACTGCACCTGTCCCAAATGCGGAAAACCGGCGGTCAGAGAGACCGATACGATGCCGAACTGGGCGGGCTCGAGCTGGTATTGGCTGAGATACATCGACCCGCACAATGATAACGCTCTTGCCGATTACGAAAAACTGAAATATTGGGGAAGCGTTGACTGTTATACAGGCGGAACAGAGCATATCACAAGACATGTTCTGTACAGCTTCTTCTGGCAAAATTTCCTGTATGAAATCGGTGCGGTGCCGACACGAGACCCGTTTATCCGTAAAATGGGAAGCGGACTTATCCTTGACGATACCGGTAAAAAAATGAGCAAGAGCTCCGCTAATGGTGTATCACCGCTGGAGGTTATTGATAAATACGGTGCCGATGCCGCAAGATTACACGTTCATTTCCTCGGTGGATATGAGGATAATACACCGTGGACATATGACGGGATCAACGGTATCACATCGTTCCTTTATAAAGTATGGAGACTTCCGGAAATCATCGACGGCGATGATGTTTCGAAGAAGCATATCTACATATTGAACAGATTGATCAAAAAAGCTTCGGAGGATTACGAAAGTTTACAGCTCAATACGATAATCGCCGCTTGTATGGGCTTCGTCAAGACAATAAGAGAGGATGGCTTTATTACAAAGGAAGAATTAAAGCAGTTCTTGATAATTCTGAATCCCATGGCTCCGTTCATTACGAGTGAGCTGTATGAAAGAGTTTTCGGAGGCAGTATTCTGGATGAATCTTGGCCCGCGGTCGATGAAAAATTCTTGCAGGAGGACGAAATCGAAATACCTGTTCAAATAAAAGGGAAAAAGGTCAGAGTAATCAAAATCGGCAACGATGCCACACAAGATGAATTAGTTATAAAAGTCAAAGAAACATATCCGGAGCTCTTTGACGGCAGGGAAATCAAAAAGATAATCTATGTACCCGGAAAAATTATCAATTTCATCCTTTGACAGTATGCTTATAAAAGTAAAAGAACGCCTTCCGCGAGAGTGCGTTCTTTTGTTTTTCATCGGGAACTGTGAACGGTCATCCAAATAAGAAAGCTCGATATCGACAGTTAAGGCAATTTTGCATTTGTCCATTCTCCGGTAAAAAACAGCGCGAAAAAACTTGCAAATCCGCAAAAAATATGCTATACTATTCCCCGTAGGTATATACAAAAGGCAAAATCGAAAATTTTTTCAAAAAGCAATAGTCGGTTTTTGTTTCTCTTCGTATAAACAAGCAGAGAAAAGTTTTCGGTAGGGGCGAACGCAGTTCGCCACTACGATAATCAATGACCAAATAAAAAATCACAAATATATTATTTTATATCAAAAAAGGAGATAACGTTATGAAAAAAATTATCAGCTTGGCAATTTGCGTCCTTGTTCTTTGCTTGTTTTGCATGCCGGTGTATGCCGGGTCGGAGGCAATGGAGCAGGCAAAAACTATGGTCAGATGGGCAAAGTCCGCAAAGGACGAAGGAGAATATATAAGCGCGGGACAGTATTATTATTGTGCCGGAACTTCGTTTGCGTATTGTCCCCAATATTATCTATTGGCAGCATATGCATACGGTTTGTCTGCGGATGCTTACAGTATGGGCGGCTCGGAAGACGATGCAGCTCTTATGCGTGACTGGCAGGCAGATTATGCAAGCCGGGCTTTGAACATAAGCGGTCAGGTAAGTGTCAGTGAAGTTTTCAATGGTGACAACCTTATCGAATCGAGCGGATTTACTCTCTCGGAGGGCAATATAACGATAATCGTCGGCATTGCGGCGGCGGTGATCTTCGGGCTTGGCGGCTTCTTTGCCGGCAAAGCGGCAGGGAAAAAGAAACCCGCACTTGCTGGCGGTGCTGAAAGCGACGAAGAATAATTCATAAACCTTTACGGCAGGGTGCATTACAAAACCCTGCCGTATTTGACAAATAAAAGGAATGCATTATGCAAAACATCATTTTCGGGCTTGCCTCGTTCCTCGTGGCGGCGTTCGCTTTCGGCTACGGTGCGGCAAAGCTGTTCAAAAAGAAAAAGCCGATGTATCTGCAGATCCTCGTCTGTGCGGCGGGGTGCTTTGCTTTGCAGCAGCTTTCCTATGTGGTAAATATCTGGTGCGATGTGACGGCGGCGGTCAGCATCGGGATGTTCGGCATTTTCGGCTGTAACTTCTTCCTGCTTTCTGCTAACCTCGGCACGCTGGATAAGATCGTGGATGACGGCAAGGGTTCAGCTAAAGCCCGGACAGGAGCGATAATTGCTCCCTCCGTGCTGGCGGTGCTTACGTTAGCGGCGTTCTTTTTGTGGAAAGACAAGGATATGTTCTGTGCGGTCATGTGGCTCGTGATGCTCATTCCGGCTCTGCCCGCATCCTATTTCAATTTGAAGCATATTTTATTGCCGATGGATCCGTTTGAGTTTTTGCGGGCGACAAAGCCATGCAATATTACCGCCCTTGTGTTTTATACCGTTACAGCGGCGTATGTCATTTGTTCGGCTATGTTCGAAAGCACCGTCAGCGGGATTCTTTCCGTAGCGATGTCGTTATCGGTGCTCACACTGTCTATGTGTGCGGTAAAGGGGGCGTCGAGATGGGGAATCTGAATTTGATTCTGTTCATCAGCTTTGCCGCACCGATGCTGATGACCTTGTTCGTCTGCAAGGGCAAGGCAAGAACGCTCCTGACATTCCTCTTTCTCGGCACTGTGGTGTGCCTGTTCTGCGGCGAATTCAATGCGATTATCATGAAGCTGTTGCCATTTGGCAGGCAGTATTATACCTCCAACTTTGCGCCGCTTTTTGAAGAAGTGTTCAAGGCGTTGCCCATCCTTGTCTATGCGTTTATGTTTAAGCCGAAGAAACGTACCCTGCTCGAATGCTCCATTCTTGTCGGTGTCGGCTTTGCGGTGCTTGAGAGCGCCTTTATCTTGGGCGGCGCGGCATCGAACGTATCGGTCACCAATGCCCTCATTCGCGGCTTCGGCGCCGGAATGATGCACGGTGTCTGCACCCTTGCGGTCGGATACGGTATGACCTTCGTGCATACAAGGCGCAAGCTGTTCTATACGGGTACGGTTGCACTTTTGACGGTGGCGATGATCTACCACTCGGTGTATAATACCCTTGTTCAATCCGAACATCAGTTTGTCGGCTTCCTGCTCCCGGTCATCACGTTTATCCCGGTACTTGTACTGCTGAATAAGACGGAAGAAAAGAAGAAATAAGGAAAATGAAATCACCCTGTTTGACGAAAATCAAATCGGGTGATAATTAATGTCTGCCGAATAATTCAAAAACGCTGTTGCAAAGCAACATTTTAGCGTTTTTGAATTATTCGTGTGCAAGGTTTTTTGCTTATTTGTGCAAAAATCCTTATAGAAGCTCGGGCAAACGTGAGAAGCACGGATACATCTTCGACAGGTTTATCCTCGTCAATGCACGTGCCTTTGACTACTGTCGTTAAGAACACCGGACATTTACAACAGCTTTTGAGCTGCTCGGCAGATATTATAAAACAATCACTTTGTCATTATCTTTCATGGCATCGGGAGTGCTTACTAACGTTACTCGGTTTTTCCATACGGGATTGTTCTCAACAAAGCTCTTTGCGGCTTCTTCTATTTCCGCTTGCGGAAGTGCCGTGTATGTTCCTTTGCCTTGATGATCACACGGAATCAAATTGTTTATTTTCATTCTGACAGACGGATATTTCAAAAGTGCTTTTGAAAATGAAGTGAGGTTATCGAGCGGGATACCGTTATAGAACACCATTGTTACAATGGTGTTTATTTCAAGCTCTTGTGCAAAATCCAATGTTTGAAATACATTATCCCAACACAGACGGGAATTCTTGATGTTTGCTGTTGTTGCGGCCTCGCTCTTTTCGATACCTTTCAGCGAAATGCCCAAAACATCTACCAATCCCTGCTCTATCAGTTTTTTTGTGATTTGCGGCATCGAACCGTTTGTATCTAAAAAAACATGACCGCTGTATTTTTTTACGATTCTTAAATCTCGCTCGATATCCGGATTGATCGTCGGCTCACCGCCGGTAAACTTAAAATATTTTCCGAGCTCTGTCAAATGCCGGACAACGGATTCAAACTGTGCTTCCGAATAATCACGGTATCCCTGCGGATTTCTATTGGCGAAATCACAGTAGTCACATCGGAAATTGCATTTATTGTATGTGATTTTATGTATGCGTACAGGATGGTCATAACCGTCTCCGAAGTATTTTAATGAGAAAAAATTAGGTGTTATTTTATAGCTCATTTTTATCATCCCAAAAATTCAGTATCATAAAAATGGAGGGAGGGTTTGATTGAGCATATCATATATACGCACAACAAACCCTCCGTTTGCTCTCGCAAATGATGTTTATCAATCGCAGTTTGAGCAATCACCGTCAACATCGCAGCAATCACCGGATGTTGAAGACGCACGTAAGCCGTAAGCTACGGGTGCATCTATTTCGGTGCCCTTATAAAGGTGCAGAACGGATTTCAGGCTCATAATAACACCTCCTTTCAAAAAATATCAGTAACCGAACGTAAAACGGAGTTTTACAGCGGATAAAAAAACATGTATTCCGTATATATTAAAGCTTCTAATGCTATGCGATGGAAGGTTTACGGTACATATTTTGAAAACGATTCTTGTGCATTTTTCGAAAATCCGTTGATAGCGGTTTTCGGATCAATGTAAAACCACCTTGTAAAGCATCCGCCGCCGCAAATATTCCACAGAGAGCAAGATGCACATTTTTCGGAAGGGTAATACCTTGATTTTTTTCTGAATTCAAGCACTTCGGGAGATTCAAAGTATTCCTCAAGCGATGCCTGCGTGCAGCCTTTCATTGACTCGGGTTTATACGGAAAATCAACGAAGTGATTGCAGGGAAGAATACGGAAATAATTGTCGAAAACGACCCCCGTTCCTTTTTGTATATGGCAACATGTATTTATTACTTTTGCCTCGATCATTTCGCTTAATATCTGCGGCTCGATAACGCAAAGAGGGAAGGATATTTCCAGCTTGTAGTTAACATCGACATTTTTCATTCTTTTGTATATTTGCGCAACAAAACTTCCCATTTTATCAAGCGGCATTATATCGTCACTCTTTAAGGAAACTACGGGCTTGACAAATTGAAAGGTAAAATTTCTGATATTATTCTTTTCGATGATTTCAATTATTTCTTCGATTTTCTTGAAATTATCGTCGATGATCACATAGGACATATTCGGAAACAATCCCAAATCCGCAAGGTTTTTATATCCTTTAAGTGCTTCGTCGAAGCCTTTATTGTGAGTCAGTTCAAAATACTCTCCCTCTGAGGTTGCTTTGAGTGACAAATCAAATCGGCTTACGCCGCAGGAAACAAGTTTTTTGGCAAAATCGGCGTCACTCATCATTCTGCCGTTGCTTGCCATCCAAACTTCAATGCCGTTATCGGAAATATATTTAACAAGCTCAAATAAATTATCGTATAAAGTCGGCTCGCCCCCGATTATAATGATTTTTTTGACGTGCATTTTTTTTGCAACATCAACTATTCCGCAGGCGTCCGCTAACGACATTTGCTCTGTCGGCTTTCCGTTTTTTGCATAGCACCATTCACATTTATTGTTACAGGTGCGGTTTGTAGTGAGCCATATTGTATTTACTGTCATAATATATCCTTTCTTTTGTTCTTTTTTAATACCCAGAATCGTGTATCGGCAGAAAAGTGAAGAACATTCTCGGATTCGGTAGCGATTTCGTCTCGATTATAGCTTGCCTCTACGCTGAAGCCTGCCCGATGAACAAAAGCATTTAATTCGCTTTTGCTGTAATAGTGCAAAAATTCGCAATCACCGTTATCATTGATGGGAATCAGGCGGTCTCCGAACTCGTATAACCGAAAATCCTGCTTTCCCGTATCCCAACGTTCTTTTTCGTGCTTCCAAAAAACGGTATTACCGTTGTCACGGTCATGCGCACAAAAGACAAAATATCCGTCATCTGCCATTACACGGCGTATTTCTTTTAATATTCGGAATCTGCGCTCGCTTGTGGGAACTCCCGTCAGACCGTTATATGAGAATAAAACAAAATCGAACGAGCTGTCGTCAAAGGGCATTTCTTCGGCATCACAACAGTAAAAGTTTATTTCATAATTCTTTTCGGCGTTGTGCGACGAAGCCCACGACAGCAGCTTTTCGGATACATCGATTCCTGTTATGTTTTTATATCCTGATTCATATAAGCCGAAGGTAGTTCGTCCCGCACCGCAACCGACATCCAAAATTTTTGCATTTTTTTTTGCAACATGCGAAATGAGCTTCTTTTCGGATTCCCATAATCCTACTTCACCTACAGAAAGCGTATATTTATCAAAGGCTTCGGCTGTGTTAAAAAAATGATAATACGGATTTACTTTGTCAGTCATATTTATATCCTTAATACCTCATCATAATCACGATAATAAACGATAAGGCAGTGCTTTAGGGGGGACGCGGAGCAGTACTGAAAGCTTATTTTATTACTGTTTACATAATAGCATATTTTTCGGAATACGTCAATGTTTCATATGAAATTTTTGCTGTGCACCGTGAATAAAAAGAGACGAATAAAAAACGCGGGATCGTTTGTTTTATGCTTATGAGAAAATGCAAACTTTCGCTTGATATTTCTGCTGTTTTGTGTTAAGGTTATATAGGCAATACCGCACAATTAGCGGCTAACGCCTTGACGGCACATATGCTTGCATCTTTTCCGTCATACTTCACAAAATTTCGTCGAAATAGCGCCACTATTCCTTCCTCATTTTGTATCGTCTGACGAAAAATCTGACGGCGCATCTGCACCGTCATAATTATGCGGTATTGCCTATAGTATCTGCTGAATAACTGCCGGCATGCTTTGTTGTCGCTTCGCAACAGTGTTTTTGAATTATTCAGTAAATATTGGGTACAACAGTTAGCGGGGTAGGACGAGTGGTTTTCAGCAGTCTGGAGTTCATATTCGGATTTTTGCCTGTTTTTTTGATAATTTATTATATTTTGCCGTCAAAGGCGAAAAATGCGCTTATTTTTGTCTCAAGTATCGCGTTTTATGCGTTTGGCACGCTTGACAGACCGATTTATATACTTATGTTGATATTTACGGTACTTGGCAGTTATTTTGCGGGAATTTTGATCGAGAAGTTCAGGCGGGCTTCAAAATGTATACTCATATTTTCACTGATTTTTGATTTCGGCATGCTGTTTTTGTTCAAATATGAGGCATTTGTTTTTTCTTCTGCAAACAGCATCCTAAAAATGTTCGGCGTCTCATTGCCGGTGTTTGAGCTCGTATTGCCGATAGGAATAAGTTTTTATGTATTTCAAGCCGCTTCATATATCGCTGATGTATATTCGAAAAGAATTTCCGCGGAGCGTTCGGTCGTAAAATTCGGAGCCTATCTTACAATGTTCCCACAGCTCATAGCGGGCCCCATCGTAACATATCGGCAGGTGAAAAACGAGCTGGATCATCGCAAACATTCGTTTGCCGATTTTGACGACGGACTGAAGCTTTTTACTGTCGGATTAGGGCTTAAGGTGATACTCGCAAATAATATCGGCGGGCTGTGGCGTGATGCTGTGTCGATAGGTTTTGACAGCATTTCAACTCCGTTCGCGTGGCTTGCCGCGATAGCATATTCGCTTCAGCTTTATTTCGATTTTTTCGGCTACTCACTTATGGCTCGCGGCATGGGACGGATGCTCGGTTTTAATATTCCGCAAAACTTTCTTGATCCGTATGCTTCCGTAAGCATGACAGAGTTCTGGCGCAGATGGCATATGACGTTGGGCGGGTGGTTCAGAGATTATGTATATATCCCGCTCGGAGGAAGCCGAAAAGGAAAGCTGAGGACATGTTTTAATCTGCTTATCGTGTGGATGCTCACGGGTCTGTGGCACGGGGCAAGTACCAACTTTCTGCTGTGGGGGCTTGTACTGTTTGTGATAATAGCGGTAGAAAAGCTGTTTCTTAAACGTTTTCTTGATTCGCACAGATTTTTTGGACACTGCTATATGATCGTACTCATACCGCTTTCATGGATGCTGTTCGCGCTGACGGCTTTTTCACAGATACGTGATATCTTTTTTCGCTTGTTTCCCTTTTTTGTATCAAAAGAAGTATATACCGTGCCGTTCGATTTCGTTTCGTGGGCGAAGCAGTACGGAGTATTGACGGTTGCCGGCGTTGTGCTTTCAACTCCGCTTGGCAGGAAAGTATACGGAAAAATCAAGGATAATGTTTTCGGCGCGGCAGTGCTTGCGGGAATATTTGCGTTGAGCGTTTATTTGCTGTGTATCGGGGTAAACGACCCATTCTTGTATTTTAGATTTTAAGGAAGAAGCCATGAAAATAAACAAGTACTCTTTTACTGTATTGTTTGCGCTGGTTTTTTTATGCGCAATACCATTTGTGATATCGACATTTGCCGATAAAAACGAGCGTAACGAGGGAGTGGCAAGTGCCTCACCGGAGCCGACTGTGCTACAGACATCTACCGCATTGCCGGAAAATACTGATGCCGCTCTTACGGCGGAATGTACGGAAGATATACATTCCTGCACACCGGAAAACACAGCCGCGCCGAGTCCCGTGCAGTCACATATAAAGATCCCGACATTTACGCAGGCGGGGGAGCAAATGTATTTCGCTCCGGAAAAGGGTAATTTTGTTACGGTCGATCGTTCCTATTTTGATGACGCACTCTTTGTCGGTGATTCGCGGAGTACGGGATTTTGCAACTACGGCACGCTGAAAAACGCGGATTATTTTGCGTGTGTCGGAATGAGCGTATATAATATTTCAAAAAAAGCGAGCACGGTCGGAAACTCTAAAGGGCAACTTTTTGCTGATTTTATCACAAAGAAACAGTACGGCAAGGTGTACGTCATGCTCGGCTTTAATGAATGCGGATATGTGAAGATCAATACGGTAAAAAAATATGCCGAGCTGCTTAAGAAAATCAAAGCGGCTCAGCCGAATGCCAAGATATTTATAGAGGCGAATCTGCTCGTTACGGCAGAATGCTCCGAAACGGATAAGTATTCGCATAATCCGGATTTGATCCAACTGAATAATATGTTCTCCGAGCTTGCGGACGGAGAAGACATATTTTATATCGACCCGAATCCCATATTTGCCGATGCGAACGGATATCTTGACCCACAATATACGGGAGACGGTACTCATCCGTATGCTAAGTATTATCCCATGTGGTGCGATTGGCTCATGACACGCGGTATCGTCGACGCTGTCGTGACACCCGAACCGATGTCCGAGTCGACGCCTGAGCCGACGCCTGAGCCGACGCCTGAGGCGGTTACTGCGGAAGAACAGATACCGACGGAAGGATGATCTCAATAATGCATGCGGCGTGCTGCCGGACATTACAATACAGCATCAAACGCTTTTGCGAGCACGGAAGCACTTGCTTTCACCTCAGCAAGAGTGTTTTTTTCGTTTCCCATTTCAATGAGCAGGCATGAATCCGAAATATGCTGATTGTATCTTGCATTGCGGAATATTACTTTCTTTGCGATGCCGGGGCATAATTCGTTGAGTTTGTTTGTAAGCTCTTGCGCAAGCTTGTAGTTTTCCTGCCAATGCGGTTTATCGGAGTAATTTTCGCCATTTGCAACAACAAAACAAATATATGCGTACCCAACACCGTCAGATGTGAGAAAATTAGGCTCTTTGCCAGCATATGCATCTCTGTGCATATCTACATATATATCCACGCTGCCGATATATTTCTCTATTGTTTCATAGCTCGTCTGATATGCCTTATTGAATCCGGCGGAAACATTGTCGGTTTTGTCGTGGATAACGCCAAAGCCGCATTCTTCCAGATTCTCCTTAAAAGCCGTGCCTACGCTGACAACACTGTAGCTTTGATCGAGCGTCCTGCCGGCGCTTGTTTCAACATAATCTTCGTTTGTTTTGAGATAAGCTTCGTCGGTGTGAGTATGGTATATAAGTATTTTTTTTCGCTCTTGGACAGTGCTTTCGACGGGGAGCGTTTCGCTCTTAGCTTCAAATGCTTCACGCTCTGTTTCTGCTCTTATATTTTCTATTTCGATCATCATTTGTTCGTCTGTTATGTCATCGGGCTCGACGGCAAGCACTGTATTCTCCGTACCGCCTATGCCTATAAAGAAAGTTACGGCATTTACAATAAAGCTTCTGAAGGTGTCGACCGCGCCGGAATATACAGTTTGCGGAATCGACGAAAGCGTGAGCAGTACGGCGGACATAATACAGCACGTCCATTTCCTCATATACGAACCCCCTTCTTTACAGTAAATTATATGAACGTGTCAGCTCATATATGCGCTTATTTCCTCAAGGCTCATTCCGGCATGCAGCGCAAGGTTGATTCCGTCGGCTATCACTTTGGCACTGTCGTTTGCGATAACGTCTATTTCCTTTGGTGTTACGACCATGTCGCCCATGCGCGTTTGCGATATTTCGCGCGCGGCATCCTCAACGGCACTTTCGTCACCGCCGGTAGCGGCGGAAAGCATTTCAACGGCGGCATCGTATACGAGCGATGACGCATATACAACCGTCGGTACGCCAATCGCTATGACCGGTATGCCGAGCGCATCCCTGTTCAGCCCACTGCGCTTGTTTCCGACACCCGCACCGGGCTCGATACCGGTATCGGTAAGCTGAAATGTTGAAAACATTCTTTCAAAACGGCGTGCCGCGAGCGCGTCGATAACAATTACCGCTTTGACATCGGCATTTTTGCATATTCCCGAAATTATATCTGCACTTTCGATTCCGGTCACGCCCAATACGCCCGGCGCGAGTGCACAGACGGGCTGCATCCGTTCATCCGCCTCATCCGGAAGAAATTCGAAAATGTGCCGTGTGACAAAAGTTTTTTCAACGGTTTTCGGACCTACTGAATCGGGTGTCATGCTTTTGTTGCCGATCCCCGCGACAAGCACCGTATCGTCTTTGCTTATGTGCATGAGCTCGTTCAAACCTTTTGCTATTGCACGGCTTATGTTTTCATATTCCTCCACATCGCGCCTTAATAGTGCATCACTTTCGAACGAGATGTATTTTCCTTTGCGCTTTCCGGTCTTTTCGGCCGCCTCATCATCTGTTATTTCGACGCAGTTACCTTTGATGCCGTTAAGAGTGATATCCCTGTTGTTTATGCCACTGAGCTTTTCATTTCCCTCGTAAGCTTCTTTTGCAAGATCGGTTCTGAATACCATAATTTTGCTCCGTTTCCGAAAAAATTCTTGTCGTTACAAGTATGTTCGTAAAAAAAAATTCTAAACATGATGTTAAAATCAAAAAAAGTCTTGCCAAAAATGAGACTTCATGGTAGAATAAGCACGTTAATATGATTTATCGTGTTGGGGAGGGACATATACATGGCAAATATAAAGTCAGCTAAGAAGAGAATAAAGGTTACAGCTAAGAAGCAGCTTCGCAATAAGAGCGTTAAGTCGGCACTTAAGACAAACCTCAAGAAATTCTACGCTGTTGTTGAGTCCGGCAATAAGGCTGAAGCTCAGGCGATGCTGCCCAAGATGACCGCTATGGTCGACAAAGCAGCTGCTAAGGGCATCATGCACAAGAATGCCTGCGCTCATAAGAAGTCACAGCTTGCCGTAGCCGTTAATAAAATGGCGTAAGCACAAAAAAGAATATGTCCTCATTGCGTTACGCGTGAGGACTGTTTTTTTATCGGATTCGTTTGCACGGGCAAATATGACAATACTCGACAAAATAATGTGTCGAACGTTATGGAAATGTTTGTAATTAAATATATATCTTGACAATACATGTAATTTATTGTAGAATAAACTAGCAGTCTGATTTTGTATTTTCAGGAGGTTAATTTATGAAAGCGACAGGTATTGTAAGGTCTATAGATAAGCTCGGCAGAGTTGTTATTCCCAAGGAGCTTCGCAACACATACGGGATAGGTGTTGATGATGCAGTGGAAATATACGTCAATGACGACAACCAGATCATTTTGAAAAAATATGAGCCGGCGTGTATATTCTGCAAACGTACCGACGGTATAATCACATACGAGGGCAAGTCTATATGTAAGAGTTGTCTCGACAAAATAAATAACAGCGCAAAGTAAAGGAGCCTCTTTATGACTGAACGGGAATTTAAAAAATATGATTCTTTGATTCGTTCCTATGCAAAAAACAATTACCGGTTGCTTTTTCGTGAGCCGGGCGGCAAACTTAAGCATCCGTTTATCGTTCCGGGAAGTCATTATTCTCAGGAGCTGTGGGATTGGGACAGCTGGCTGACCGACATCGCGATCAGAAAAATCACTGACAAGGATATCACCGAATACGAGCAGGGATGTATACTGAATTATCTTGACCTTGTCGGAGAGGACGGTTGGACACCGATAATGGTAAAGACCGACATGGTCGCTCCGCCGTTTGACGCGAGCGATGTTGACGGGCATCAGATCAACGCGCACAAGCCGTGTCTTGCTCAGCACGCGGCCTTCGTTATCGAAGCGACGGGCGACGCATCGTTTATCGTGGACAGATTCGGCGATTTTGAACGCTTTTTAGGTTTTTATTTTAATAACTGCTTTCACGAGGAGACGGGGCTGTTCTTCTGGCTCGACGATACCGCTATCGGCGTCGACAATGAACCATGCACCTTCTATCGTCCGCACAAGAGCACTGCTTCCATATATCTTAATTGCTTCATGTATAAGGAGTTGCTTGCCACTGCGTTCATTGCGGAAAAACTCGGCTTTGCCGAAAAGGCTGACGAATACGCGGACCGTGCCGCAAAGCTTAAGCAGGCGATACGTGCAAACTGTTGGGATGAACGTGACGGCTTTTATTTCAGTGTTGATTTGAATCTCTTGCCGATAGGAAAGAATTTTCTTCATTCGGGCGCTCCGAGACATTGGAACTGTCTTATCCAGCGCATAGACGTGTGGACAGGCTTTTTGGCGATGTGGGCAGGCATAGCTTCACCGGAGGAAGCCGCGGCAATGGTGAAAAACCATTTTCACAATACGCGCACCTTTAACGCGCCATACGGCATACGTTCGCTTTCAAAGCTTGAAAAGATGTACGCGATAAAGGTGTCGGGCAATCCGTCATGCTGGCTCGGGCCGATTTGGGGCATCGCAAACTATATGGTATTCTGCGGTCTTGTAGATTACGGCTATATGGAAGAAGCTAAGGAGCTTTGCGAAAAGACGATAAAGCTGTTCGGCAAAGATATCGAGGAAAACGGCGAGATGCACGAATACTACGATCCCGAGACGGGCAAGGGCGTAAACAATAAGGGCTTCCAGAGCTGGAATCTGCTTGTTGTAGATATGCTTGATTGGTATAAAGAAAATATATGATCGTTTTACCGTCGAAGTGCCTGAAAAATGACACAACGGCGGTATTTTTTGCGTTTTTCTATTGCATTTCACCTTGCGGGTGTGATACAATATACTAAAGTGCAAAGGAGTTGATTTTTATGTTGCAGATTCAAAAATGGATGAGTATTGAAATCGGTTTTACGCCGAAGGCAGATATTCATAATATCGAAGAAGCGGTTATGGATGTTACGTTTACTAATCGTGAGACGAAAACTGCGTTGACCGTTCCCGCTTTCTGGGATATCGAAAAGTGGTATGTGCGTTTTGCGCCTACGGAAGTCGGCATATGGGATTATTCAGTTACCTGCTCGGGCAAGACAGATATCGGACTTGACGGCGTAAAGGGTGAGATCGAATGTATACCGTACACGGGAGAGCTTGAGGTATATAAGCGCGGCTTTGTCAAGGCTGTTCCGGGCGTAAAGTATTTTGTTTACGATGACGGCACGCCGTTCTTCTATCTCGGCGATACGCATTGGGCGATGCCTGAGGAGGAACTTGATGAGGCAGGACCTCACGCTTTTGACATTCAGACGGATTCACATTTCAAGTATGTTGTCGATAAACGTCTTAGACAGGGATTCACGGTATATCAGAGCGAGCCTATCGGACACAAATACAACATTTTCAACGGTATAACCGAAGAAGATGTTCCCGACTTTCGCAAAATGGACAGATATTTCAAGTATCTTGCCGAAAAGGGCATGACGCACGCGAATGCTGAGCTTATTTTTCCGGGCGAGGTAAAGCCGCAGATGTTCGATAATGATTTTTTGTATCATGTTACACGTTATTGGGTAGCTCGCTATGCGTCATATCCTGTGCTGTGGACACTCGGACAGGAAATCGACAGAAGCTTCTTTAATAAAAACGGCATGACGCCGGAAAACAATCCGTACAAGGAAATGTGTAAATTTATTTATCAGCTTGACCCGTACAAGCATCCGATAACGGGTCATCAGGAAAATGCGGCTCTTTGCGGTGCAAAAGGCGGCTCCGTGGCTGAGTGCTGGGGCGCGATGCGCGAGAGTAAGCAATCGTCGTTCTATGGCATGACGGAGCATACATGGTGGGGCGTACAGTGGCGTCCCGAGGTCGACCGTCAGCATGTATTCTCGATTCCCAAAGATTATTGGTTTGACGGTGAAGGCAAGGTAGCGATTAATTACGAGACCCGCTATGATTATCTTTACACCAAAAATTTCGGCGCACGCGCGAACGGATGGATATCGTTCCTTTGCGGAATGTTCGGCTACGGTTACGGTGCCGCTGACATGTGGTGCTACAAAAGCCGGTACAGCTTTAACGAAGAGCACAGCGACGGCGTAGACCGCGTCACCTGCTGGGAAAAACAGATGCCGTGGGGCATGGCAATACAGATGCCGACGGGAGATCAGATGGGTTATATGCGCGCTTTCTTTGAGAGCTTTGAATGGTGGAAGCTCGTACCTGATTTTGATTCCGGAGAATACTACCGCAATACACGCGATGATGTATTCTATACTGCCGCGCATATCGACAGCGATATTTATGTTGTTTATTTCTATAACAGAAACCGCAACTGCGGCGCGGTGCTTAACAAGCTTGAAAATGTTCCGTACACTGCACAGTGGTTTGACCCGCAGACGGGTACATATTCTGATATTGCAGAGTTTACACCGTTCGACGGCACGTTCTCTGTTGCGAACAAGCCAAGCTTGTTCGACCTAGTGCTTGTTGTAAAGAAAAAGTAAGCATTTTTAGGGCTTCGTTCGCCCCACGCACCAATAAAAAAGAGGGGGGCTCCGCCGCATTGAGCCTTCTTTTGGAGCTTTGTCCCCCCAAAAAAACCGTTTTTTGAAAAAACGCGGCAAAAAAATTTTATTACGCTTTACACGGAGTCAAAATAATACAGTGCCTTATCTAAACTATAGCGCAGGCACTGTGTTCTTTTGTTTGCTTTATTGTGTCATTGCAAGGCAAAAATGATGACAAATGATAGAAAATATCGACAGGCAATATCGACATATAAAAATTGTTGATTTTTTCGTATTGATGTGATATAATCATATAAATGTAAGAAAATTTTAAGGAGTATCATATTATGAGTACGCTGTGTGAAAAAATACAAAACAGAGAAGAGAAACTTGCCCTTGTGGGCTTAGGCTATGTCGGGATGCCGATAGCGGTCGAGTTTGCGAAGCATGTTGACGTTATAGGCTTTGACATTAACAAGAAGAAAATCGAGGATTACAAGAGCGGCATCGACCCGACGCTTGAGGTCGGTGACGAAGCGATCAAGGCATCGTCGGTAGAGTGGACAAGCGACGAAACGAAGCTTCGTGAGGCAAAATTCATCATCGTTGCAGTGCCTACTCCCGTCAATGATGACACAACGCCTGACCTTACCCCCGTCATCGGTTCAAGCGAAATCGTAGGACGCAATCTCACAAAAGGCGCGATAGTCGTATATGAATCTACTGTTTATCCCGGAGTTACCGAAGAGATCTGCGTTCCGATACTTGAAAAGGAATCGGGGCTTAAATGCGGTGTTGACTTTAAGATAGGTTATTCGCCAGAGCGTATCAACCCCGGCGACAAGGTACACAGACTTACCACGATAAAGAAAATCGTTTCGGGTATGGATGCGGAATCACTTGAGGAGATCGCAAATGTTTACAGCATAGTAGTTGCGGCGGGAGTGCACAGAGCATCCTGCATCAAGGTCGCGGAAGCGGCAAAGGTCATTGAAAACAGCCAGCGTGATATAAATATCGCATTCATGAACGAGCTTTCGATAATTTTTAATAAAATGGGTATCGACACGCTTGAAGTGCTTGAAGCAGCGGGCACAAAGTGGAATTTCCTGAATTTCAAGCCCGGACTTGTCGGCGGTCACTGCATCGGCATCGACCCTTATTATCTGACATACAGAGCCGAGCAGTTCGGATATCATTCGCAGATAATCCTTTCAGGCAGACGCATCAATGACGATATGGGCAAATATGTTGCCGAACAGGCGGTAAAACAGCTCATTGCGGCGGATAAGCCCGTCAAGGCGGCAAAGGTAGGATGTCTCGGCATCACTTTTAAGGAGGATTGCCCCGACGCTCGCAACAGCAAGGTAAACGATATTCTGAAGGAGCTTAAGGAATACGGAATTACACCGTTAGTTTGCGATCCTGTTGCTGATGCGCTCGACGCAAAGAGATTTTACGGTATAGATCTCGTTACGCTTGATGAGATGAAGGAGCTTGACTGTCTTATCATCGCCGTTGCACACAATGAATTCAAGGCGCTTACGAATGATGACATCGCGGCGATGTTCAAGGACGGAGACAATGACAAAAAAGTGCTTATCGACGTCAAGGGAGTAAGAAACAAGGACGAATTCAAGGCACTTGGTTACAGATATTGGAGATTGTAATTATAAGCAGCAAAATATAACCGACGGCAATACTGTCGGTTATATCGTTGTAAATGAATGAAAAAGCATTGCTTCAAGCGGCCGGACGGCTGTATTTTAAGGAGAACGAAAATGGGATATAAAACATTAAAATTTCCGGAAAATTCATTGTTTCTCGTGACGGGCGGAGCGGGATTCATCGGCTCGAATCTTTGCGAAGCCATACTTAAACTCGGCTACAAAGTGCGCTGTCTTGACGATCTTTCAACGGGCAAGCAGGCAAATGTCGATATGTTTGCCGAAAACGAAAATTACACTTTCATAAAGGGCGACATCAAGGATCTTGATACCTGCATGGAAGCGTGCAAGGGCGTCGATTATGTATTGAATCAAGCGGCGTGGGGGAGTGTGCCGAGGTCTATTGAAATGCCGTTGTTCTACTGCGCCAACAATATTCAGGGAACGCTCAATATGATGGAAGCTGCAAGACAGAACGGTGTCAAAAAGTTCATCTATGCGTCAAGCTCGTCGGTTTACGGAGACGAGCCGAATCTGCCGAAAACAGAAGGCCGCGAGGGCAATCTACTTTCGCCTTATGCGCTCACAAAGCGCTGTGACGAGGAGTGGGCAAAGCAGTATACCATGCACTACGGACTTGATACCTATGGGCTTCGCTATTTTAATGTGTTCGGGCGGCGTCAGGACCCGCATGGCTTCTATGCGGCGGTGATACCTAAATTCATCAAACAGCTCATCAATGACGAACAGCCTACGATAAACGGCGACGGCAAACAAAGCCGTGATTTTACATATATCGAAAATGTCATTGAAGCGAATTTGAAAGCATGTCTTGCTCCTCACGAGGCGGCGGGCGAGGCATTCAATGTTGCTTACGGAGGAAGAGAGTATCTTATCGACATATATTATTCGCTGACAAAGGCGCTTAATAAGAACATTGAGCCGAAATTCGGACCCGACCGTAAAGGAGATATCAAGCATTCGAATGCCGATATCTCAAAGGCGAAGCGCATGCTCGGGTATGACCCCGAATACGATTTCACTCGCGGGCTTAACGAAGCGATAGAGTGGTATAAGGCTAATTTGTAGTTTTTAGGCGGTGAATTTTTGATGCAAATCAAGAAACTGTTTTTCAGTTTGCTGAAGTGTGAGCTTTGCGGAATGGCGTTTGAAAGCACAGGAGTTACATACGATTTTGCACGGCTTATGAAATTTGCCGAAAAATTCGACCTTGCACATCTTATTGCTGACGCGCTTATCAAAAACGAAATGCTTCCGGATGACGAAACCGATAGAAAAAAATGTTCAAAGGCAAGACTTCGGGCGGTGTACCGTGACAGCTCGCTTGATTGCGGACTGCAAGTCGTAAAAGATGTTCTGGCGGACAACGGCATTGAATTTATCCCGCTCAAGGGCTCGGTCATCAAAGATATCTATCCCGAAACTTGGATGCGTACCCGATGCGATATTGATATTCTTGTTCATGCAAATCAAATCGAGCAGGCGGTCGAGGTACTCGGCAAAAAGGATTTTGTACTTGATGACAATAACGCTTATGCGATGCATGTGTCGCTCAAGTGCAACGATGTTCATGTTGAGCTTCATCGCTGTCTGAATGACGGATTTGATTCAACGGACGTAATACTTTCGAAGGCGTGGGAGTATGCTTGTAAAAAAGACGGCTTTGAGTATGTGTTGACACCGGAATATATTACGTTCCATTTTATTACACATATGCGACGGCATCTTATTCACGGCGGATGCGGTATAAGACCGTTTGCCGATATTTATTTGATGAAAAAAAAGAAGTTTTTCGATGAAGAAAAACTGAAAATGATGCTTACAGAAACGAAATTGATGAAGTTTTACGATGTCATCTGCAATCTTATTGAGCATTGGTTCGAAGGCAAAGAAAAAAGTAAGCTTGCCGGAGAACTCGAAAATTATATTTTGAACGGCGGCATTTACGGAAGCACGGAAAACCACATAGCGATGGTGTCGACCGGCAAAAAAAGTAAATTAAGAATAATGCTCGACCGCGTGTTTCTGGATTATGAAACCATGTACAGGATATATCCGAAGCTCAAAGACAGAAAAGTTTTGCTTCCGGTGTATTACGTTATCAGAATATTTGGTGCCGTTTTCGGAAAAAACCGAAAGGGCTACAAAGAAAAAGTCCGTATTCTGTTCACCCAAAAGGATGAACGGGTCACTCGTATCGAAAATTTGGTCAAGAATCTTGAAATAGGTAAATGATGTCGGGGATCTCCACTCTATTTGTGACTCCGCTCCAAAAAAATTGTGACTTTTTGAAAAATTCTCCCGTCGTAAGCAGGACGGGAGAATTTTTTTGTACAGATTTGTTTTCTTTCACTTGCTTTCGGCAAAACGGTACGAAACGCAATAAAGATCATTTGTTGAACTTTTCTATAGAAAAGTTCGCAGTGGCGCGGGGGGGGCGGAGTCCCCGCAAAGCGCAGCCCCACGCAAACGGACGGTTATGCCCACTCTTTCAGCGCTTTTATGGCTTCTTCGGCAGCGACGATCCACTCTCTGTCTTCAGGCGAGGCTTCAACGGTAAGATCGCCGGAATAGCCGATTTTTTTCAAAACAGTTATGAACTCTTTTTCGTTGTGCGGATTAGTGATGCGTGGGAAAGAACGGAATTTATCAGTTCCGGATTCCGCCGCGGCAATGTGCGTGTGGGAAAGATGTTTAGTATAATTTGCAAGCGTTTCGTAATCCTCATTTTCGACGCGCATATGATAGGCATCGGCAAGCAGGCGGATGTTTGCGTGACCCATGTAATTCACCCAATCATAGCCCTCGGCAACGGTATTTATCATGTTAGTTTCGTGAATATTGAGCGGCTCGATCAGCAACAAGATATTGAACGACTGCGCGATGTCTGCAATCATGAGAAGCGCTTCGGAAAACTGAATTTCCGCGGTGTGACGGTCAAACCCGTCGGGGACGGAACGCGATATGCCGCTTCCTATAACGGAACTTTTGACACCAAGCTCCGCTGCAAGCTCAAATCCGCGAAGCAAGTATTCTTTCAGCTTACTCTGCGGCGAGGGCTTTTGTCCGCAAAGTACAAATTCGGGAAGTAACAGCCCGTTCGTGTGGTCAACAGGAAGCTGTACTTCCTTGAGTTTTTTTATCATAGCGGCTCTGTCATCATCGCTTGCCGTCGCATACGACATGAAGATCCCTTCAATGTAATCGTATCCGAAATCCTTTAATTTTGCGTAATCTGGCGAAAGTATGTTAGCATTAATGCCGAATCTCATAATAGTATCTCCTTTTTTTATTTATATTATATCATAATATTTTCTTGACTTCCTTAAAAACATTATGATATTATACTGTATATATTAAAATGTTAAGAATAGGATAAAAATGAAGCAGAGATATTTACATTGCGATGGCTGGGGGTATGAAAAAAATCCCGCCAAAATGTTTTCGAATGCACATTTGCACACTTCGAACGAAATATATTATCTTATGAGCGGCACGCGCAGATATACCGTCGAAAACGAAATATACGACCTCGTTCCGGGTGATGTAGTGATAATTCCGAGCATGACACTTCACGGTACGCTTTCGGTGCCGGGAACACCCGCCGACAGCATGCACGAAAGATTTTTGCAGACGGTCTATGATGGTGAACTCCCGTCGGAGCTTGAAAAGTGTTTTCAGACGCATTATTATCATATCGAGGGCGCCGATGCCGATGCTTTGCGTCGGCTGATAAACGAATCACGAAAAGAGCTTGATTCACCGAGCGACAACGGCGAGCTTTTGCTATACGCCAATCTTGTCAAAATGATGGTCATACTTTCACGTTGCGGACAAGGAACATTTGACACGTCGAACTTGTCGGGCCGAGACCGCATCATGCAGAGCGCGGCGTATTATATAAAGGAAAACTCCGAGCGAAAGCTGAAGCTTGGGGAAGTTGCAAAACAGTTTTTTTACAGCCGCGAATATTTTTCTTCGTTATTCAAAAATTCGATAGGGATGAGCTTTGTTGAATACCTTAATTCTGTGCGCATCTCGAAGGCGTTGCAACTGCTTGACGAAACGTCACTCAAGGTCACTGAGATAAGCGAACGGTGTGGTTTTGATGACAGCAATTATTTTGCCACGGTCTTTAAGAAAACCGTAGGGATGACACCTACATTATACAGAAAAAAGTAATAATTTTTCAGCTCACGTAATATAATTCTGCGGGAGTGAGATAATGAAAAAAATACTTACGGAAGCATTTTCGGTCAATCTTGTGCTTGTGCTGATGCTTGTCACGCTTGGTGTGTATTCACAAAAGAATGTAAACACTTTTTCGAACGGACGGCAGGCTATATATAAAGCGGATACGGAAGAAAAAACGGTTTCCCTGATGATAAACGTTTATCAGGGAAATGAATTTTTGGAAAAATACCTTGATATTCTCAAGGAAAACGATATCAAAGCGACATTCTTTGTAGGCGGATGCTGGGCGGCGAAGAATACAGCACTTTTGAAACGCATATGCGATGAAGGGCATGAAATAGGCAATCACGGATATAATCATAAGCTTCATACTAAGCTTACGCGCGAGCAGAGCCGAAATGAAATAATGAGAACAAATTCGCTCATTAAGGAAGTAACGGGAAAAAACTGCGTTTTGTTTGCGCCACCGTCGGGTGATGTGAATGACGATGTGGTTGGCGATGCCGTCTATTGCGGATGTGATACTGTTATGTGGTCGGCAGATACGATAGATTGGCGTGATCAGGATACTAAAAAAATCTATGATCGCGTGGCTCGTAATCTTGAACCCGGGGCATATATTTTGACTCACCCGACAGATGCCACTGTCGCGGCATTGCCGGATATAATTCTGATGATTCGCGCACAGGGCTACTCATTCTTAACAATCGGTGAGACGGTGAAAGGGTAGTGGCAGTGGGACGAAGTTCTCCCGCTACGAAAAGCGTAATAAAAAATTCAAAAATAATATTTGCGAAAAATCCGTTAATAATATATAATATATAAAATAGGTTTTTGGGGTTTAACGGAAATGAATATTTGCAAACTTTCAAACGGAATACGTGTAGCTACGGAGAATATACCGTATCTGCGTTCGATATCTGTAGGAATATGGGTAGGTGCGGGATGCTTTGCGGAAGACACGAAAAATAACGGAATTTCGCATTTTATAGAGCATATGCTGTTCAAGGGCACTGAAAAGCGTTCGGCAATGGAAATCGCCGGTTGCATTGATGCACTCGGCGGACAGCTGAACGCATTTACGGCAAAAGAATGCACCTGCTTTTATGTAAACATTTTGAGCGAGCATTACGGCATAGCGGTAGACCTGCTTTGCGATATGCTTCTTAATGCGTTGCTTGCACCCGACGACATCACGCGCGAGAAGGGGGTTGTCTGCGAGGAGATAGCTATGGTCGAGGACACTCCCGATGACTTAGCACAGGAAAAGCTCGATGAAGCGTTCTACGGAGATCATCCGCTCGGCAAAACGATACTCGGACCCGATAAAAACGTCAGAGGCTTTACGCGCGACGACATCCTTGAATATATGGATAAAACATATGTTTGCGAGAATATTGTCGTTTCGATAGCGGGGAATTTTGACGAAAAAGCCATATTGGACATGCTTGAAGAAAAGCTTGCGCTCAAGCGTCACGGCAATGTTGAAAAATGCGGAGCGCTTGCGTGTCCCGCCGGAAAAAAGATAATTCTTAACAAGGATATTGAGCAGGTGAATCTCTGCCTCGGTCTGCCTGGTGCGGCACAGACGAGCGACGATTATTTTGCTCAAAGCATGATAGCAAATGTTTTCGGCGGCGGCATGAGCAGCAGACTGTTTCAGCGCGTGCGTGAGCAAAACGGTATGACGTATTCGATTTACGCGTATCTTGCCACAAGCGTCAACAGCGGAATGTTCACGGTGTATGCGGGCATGAATCCCGAGCAGGCTCCGAAGGTATATGAGCTTATTCTTGACGAGGCGGACAAGCTCATCAAAAACGGCATGACTGATAAGGAATTCGTTGAGGCGCGTGAACAGTTAAAAGGAAGCTTTGTGCTCGGGCTCGAAAGCACGGGTGCAAGAATGAGAAGAAACGGCAAGATACTTTTGCTTAACGATAAAGTGCTGACCGTTGACGAAGTTTTAAAACGTGTTGATGATGTTACGCGCGATGATATAAACAAAAATATCGCAAGTATGTTCGATTTTGAGCATATGAGCGCATCTGTTGTGGGAAAATGCAAGGAAGGCGACAAGCTTCTTAAGTTGCTCGGTGCATAAAGCATTACGGAGTGAAAATAAATTCTTATTTTATCGTTGAATCGTGATAAAATAGTGTTATATGTGAAACGGAGATATATAATGGCGAAAAAGAAAAAGAAACAGAGAAAAACAGACAAGAAAAGTGAAGTATTCGGCGTAGCGGTGATACTTATTGCCGTCCTGTTGCTGATTTCGCTTTTTGTCGGCTCTGACAGCCTTTTGAAGAAATTTGCGGACGGCACGATGCGCGGCGTGTTCGGTTTGGGCGCATATATCGTGCCGCTCCTGATAGCTGCGTTCGGCGTTCTGCTGATAGCGGGCAAGAGAATAAAGATACATCCGGGCAAGATCACAATGACCGTGCTGATGTTGCTGGCACTTGTCGGGCTTGTACATACGGTGTTTTCATGGTTTACGACTGTCGGCACGGCAAAGACAAGCATGTCGTTTTCCGATGCGTTGATACAGGCGTATACAAAGGGTAAGACGCATATCGGAATGGGCGCGTTCGCGTCGCTCTATGTATATCCGCTGTCGGCACTCGTCAGCGATATCGGAGCGTTTGCGGTTTTTTTGGCAATAATCATTATTGCACTGATAGTCCTTTTCAATCTCTCACTTCAGGAGGCGGGCGAAAAGGTCGGCAAGCACATGAAGGATACGGGCGATAAGATGCGAGAGAGCATCCACGAAGCCAATGCACGCAGACTTGAGGCAAGACATCAACGCAATTACGATTTCGAGCTGAGTAAGGATGACGATGAAGCTGATAAAGCCGACGAAAGCGATGAAACGGATGGAGACGATGCTTCCGATGGAAACGTGATTCCATCACATTTTGAAGTGAAGCCCGTCAGACGCGAAAGTGAACGTGTGATCCGCCATATAGGTTTTGATGAAAATGCTGAAGCGGAGCAAGAGGAAAAGCCTGAGGAAAAACAACACCTGCATATAACGGAATATACAAATGATGATACGCCCGAGTCTGACAAAAACGGATCCGAGCAGGAAGAAACAAGTGCATCGGAGCTTGACGGAAATGCGGCGTATCAGTCACCGGCATTTTCGTTGCTCAACGTGCCGGTAGGCACAAAGAAAGCGGCAAATACTGACCATTCGCAAAAAATCGAAATGATGGAATCCACGCTTAAGAGCTTCGGCATAAATGCGTGGGTTGAGAATATAACTGTAGGTCCCGCGATAACCCGATATGAGCTCTCTATCGAGCGCGGAACGAGAGTAAGCAAGGTTCTGAGCCTTTCGGACGATATCGCGCTTTCAATGGCGGCGGTGGGCGTCAGGATCGAAGCACCGATACCGGGTAAGTCGGCAATCGGCATCGAGATACCAAACGACACTGTTTCAATGGTAAGTTTGCGTGAGGTGCTTGAAAGCGATGCGTTCAAATCGCACCCGTCACCGGTAGCAGTGGGACTTGGTAAGGATATCACCGGCAAAGCAGTCATCGCCGACCTCGCGAAAATGCCTCACCTTTTGATAGCGGGTCAGACCGGCTCCGGTAAAAGTGTGTGCATAAACTCAATAATAACCAGCCTTTTGTATAAATCGTCACCCAAAGATGTCAAGCTCATACTTGTTGATCCGAAAAAAGTTGAGTTGAATGTCTACAATGGTATACCTCACCTTATGACGCCTGTCGTAAGTGACCCCAAAAAGGCAGCGGGCGCATTGCAATTCGTGGTGCGTGAAATGGAAAAGCGTTACGAGGTCTTTGCACGGACAAAGGTAAAGGACATTGTCAGATACAATGAATTGGCGGCAGAGCGCGGTGAGGAGCCGATGCCGAGAATAGTCGTCATTGTAGATGAGCTTAATGACCTTATGATAGTCGCACGCGGCGAGGTCGAGGACAGCGTAATGCGTATTGCCCAACTTGCTCGTGCGGCAGGAATATATCTGATACTTGCGACACAGCGCCCGAGTGTCAATGTAATAACGGGCGTTATCAAGGCTAACATCCCCTCGCGAATAGCGTTTGCCGTGGCGCAAGGCGTCGATTCAAAGACGATACTAGATACCACAGGCGCGGAAAAGCTCGTCGGCAAGGGCGATATGCTCTATCATCTGAGCGGCGCGCAGAAGCCGTCGCGTGTGCAGGGCGCGTTCGTCAGTGAGCAGGAGATAGAAAAGGTTGTTGAATTTATCAAGGCCAAAAACGCGGAAGCAAAATATATCGGCGAAGAACAGCTTATCATGCGCGAGATAAAGCCGAATCACGGAGGAAGCGGAGAAAACCCGAACGATTCGGAGGACGGCGACAGCGATGAGGACGAGTTGTTCCCGGCAGCAGTGGAGTATGCGATAGAGTGCGGAAATGTTTCGATATCAGCGCTTCAGCGGCGATTCAAGGTCGGATATTCGCGCGCGGGCAGACTCATTGACTCCATGGAAATGCGCGGTATAGTAGAGGCATCTCAAGGCGCAAAGGCGCGTAAGGTGCTTGTTACCCGTGAGCAGTTTTGGGAAATGTACGACGAAAGATTGGATTAAAGAATGTTTGTTTCGATAATATCTCTCGGTTGTAACAAGAATCTTGTCGATTCCGAGGTTATGGCGGGATATCTCAAGCGCGGCGGCTTTGAGATATGCCAAAGCCCCGAAAAGGCCGATGTGATAATAGTAAACACCTGCGGTTTTATCGAGGATGCCAAGGTAGAAGCCATCGACACGGTCTTTGAAATGGCGGAGCACAAAAAGAAAAAATGCAAAGCGCTTCTTGTCAGCGGCTGTCTTTCAAAGCGCTATCCCGACGCTATCGCCGCGATGCCTGAGGTTGACGGAGTTCTTGGTACATACGAATACGAAAACATCGCACACGCTGTAAAGAGTGCGCTCAATAAGCGCAAGCCCGTAATGACGGGCGGCGACCCGGCGTATCTTGATAAATCCGTAGAAAGAGAGATTTCAACAAAGTATTACGCATATCTTAAAATAGCGGAGGGCTGTGACAATAAGTGTGCCTATTGCGCGATACCGTCCATACGCGGCAAATATGTGTCAAGAAGTCCTGAAAGCTTGCTTCTTGAAGCGGAGTATTTGAAGAAAAAGGGCATAAAGGAGATAATCCTTACAGCGCAGGATACCACACGCTACGGCACTGACAAAGGCGACACTGATTTCGCGGAGCTTTTGGAAAAAATCGCAAAAATGGGATTCGATTGGGTGCGCTTTATGTATGCGTATCCGTCAACTCTTTCCGAAAAGGTGATATCGGTCATCGAAAAATACGATAATATCTGCAAATATGTTGATATGCCGATACAGCACACAGAAGATAAAATGTTGGCACTTATGAATCGTCATTACACACAGGCGGACATGATACGCGCGATAGAGCGCATACGAAACTCGAAATTCGATTGGAGTCTGCGTACAACATTGATGTGCGGCTTCCCGGGTGAGACCGAGAACGATGCCAAACGGATGCTTGAGTTCATCAAAAAATACCGTTTCGATAATCTCGGTGTTTTCGCGTTTTCTTGCGAGGAAGGAACGGAGGCTGAAAAGCTTCCGCATAAATGCCGCGTTGCGACCGCGCAAAGGCGGTGTGACAGTGTGATGTTGCTTCAGGGACAGCTTGCACACGAATTCAACAAACGGCGCGAGGGCAAGACGTACAAGGTGCTGACGGAGGGATTCGACACAGAACAAAAAATGTGGTATGGCAGAACATATTTTCTTGCGCCCGAGGTCGACGGCAGAGTGTATTTTACAGGCGACAATGTGCGCGAGGGCGAGTTTTGTGATGTGCTTATAGACGAAGTGTTCGGATATGATTTCTTCGGAAGCACGGTATGAAGCCGTGTATGAAGCACGGGTACAAAGCCCCGAGCAAGGTTTTAATATTATTGTCTGTGCCGCTGACGGTGACGCGGCAGAATGGAGTTTGATATGAATTTACCCAATAAGCTGACTACACTGAGGATAATCCTCATGCCCGTCATGGTGATACTGTTTTATTGCAAACTGTATATAATTGCCGCACTCGTGTTTTCCACGGCAGGCATAACCGATCTGCTCGACGGCAAAATTGCACGCAAGCGCGGACTTGTTACCGTTTTCGGAAAATTCGTTGACCCGCTTGCCGATAAGCTGATAAACCTTGCGGCGATAGTGATACTTGCTTCAAATCTTATGGCGAAGACGGGCGGCAATTGGTACGGACTTCTTGCGACGGTGAGCGCTGTCGTGATAGTATCGCGCGAGGTGATAATAACGAGCTTGCGCGCACTTGCGGCAAACGAGGGCGTAGTGATCGCCGCCGATAAGCTCGGTAAGCTCAAGACGGTATTTCAGGATATCGCGATTATTGCAATGTTTGCGGACGAATCTGTGATATCAAAAATACCGTTCGCGGGCGATATGGTGCATTGGATAGCCGTCATCGCGCTTTGTGCCGCATTGATACTCACTATACTTTCGGGAATAAATTATTTTACCTCCAATAAGGAAATAATGGAGAAAATAGGTAAGGACATATGAAAGAGCTGTTTGATTTTCTTATTGAAAACAATATCACAGTGGCAACGGCGGAATCCTGCACGGGAGGCAATATTGCCGCGGAATTTGTGTCATATGCGGGTATTTCGACAATTTTTAAGGCAGGACTTGTGACATACGCAAATTCCGCAAAAGAAAGAATACTCGGCGTAAGAGAAGATACGCTTGAAAAATACGGCGCGGTGAGCTTTGAGTGTGCACATGAAATGCTCTGCGGCGCAATAGCAATGACGAATGCGGACGCGGCGGTATGTACAACGGGCATTGCAGGTCCAGGCGGCGCGACGGATAGCAAGCCCGTCGGACTTGTTTACATCGGTGTGCGCTATAAGGGCAAAAACAAGGTTTCAAGACATGTGTTTGACGGCTCACGCGATGAAGTGATATCACAGGCGAAACGGTGCGCGATAAAAATGCTTTATGATACGGTAGTCAAATAAAACAACTAAATTTTATAAATACAGCAACGGGAGGAAAATACGATGGCTGACAAAAAGGAAACCGAAATCCTCGATGCCGAGGCGGCAAAGAAAAAAGCGCTTCAGACCGCGATAAGCGGAATAGAAAAGACCTTTGGAAAGGGCTCGATAATGAAGCTCGGTGAGGCGGGAAGCAGGATCAACGTCCAGGTGATCCCGACCGGATTCATACAAATCGACACGGCACTCGGTGCCGGCGGCATTCCGCGCGGACGTATAACCGAAATATACGGCCCCGAATCTTCCGGTAAAACGACGCTTACGCTCCATATAATCGCGCAGGCACAGAAAAACGGAGGTGTCGCCGCATTTATCGACGCGGAGCACGCACTCGATCCGCAGTATGCGAAAGTTCTCGGCGTGGATATCGACAACCTCTATGTTTCACAGCCCGATACAGGCGAACAGGCACTTGATATCTGCGAGGCGCTTGCACGCAGTAATGCGGTCGATCTTATCGTTATCGACTCTGTTGCCGCGCTCACTCCCAAAGCGGAGATAGAGGGCGACATGGAAAGTAATAATGTCGGTTTGCAGGCGCGTCTTATGAGCAGAGCATTGAGAAAGATAACCGCCGTGGTCGGCAAATCCAATACCGCGGTAATATTTATCAACCAGCTTCGTGACAAGATAGGCGTTATGTACGGCAATCCCGAGACGACAACGGGCGGCAAGGCACTTAAGTTTTTCTCGTCCGTGCGTATAGATATCAGAAAAGGCGAGCCGATAAAGAACGGCAGTGAGCTTATAGGAAACAAGTGCAAAATAAAAATAGTTAAAAACAAGGTGGCACCGCCGTTCAAAACAGCGGAAATGGATATGATATTCGGGAAGGGTATTTCGCAGGAAAGCTCTTTGCTCGACTTCGCTATCGAAACGGGCATTATCGAAAAGAGCGGCTCGTGGTTCAGCTATAACGGCGACCGCATCGGTCAGGGCAAGGATAACGCAAAGGAGTTTTTGATTTCACATCCCGAAATCATGCAGGAGGTTGAGGAAAAGCTCAAGGAAGCACTCGTAAGCAATAACGCACCTCAATCAAAAGACGATCTTGACGGTGACGATTGATGGGTAAGTGGTATAATAAAATTTTCGTAGGAAATCCGAATAAGCCGGATTTCACGGCAAAGGATCTGCCGAATACACGAGTGGAACAGTTCTTTGATGTGGTCAAGCTCCACTTCTCCGATATGATCGTCGGGAATCTTGTTTATGCGCTGTTTTCGCTTCCTTTGCTTTTGTGGACGCTTTATTATTGGTTTGCAATGGCACAGACAGACCCCGAGGCACTGCAAAACGCGCTCTCAGGCGGAGATTCATGGCTTTGGTTTTATTTGATAGTGGCAATACCGCTCTATGCGATAATGGGACCCGCAAAGGCGGGACTTCATTACTGCATCCGTAATTGGGTATGGAACCAGCGTGCCACTGTGCGCGACCATTTCTGGAAGGAATTCAAACGGAGTTTTTGGAAAGCGCTGTTTTTGAATCTTTTTAACGGAATGTTTTTGTTTGCGGGACTTTGGTGGGTACTGTCGTTAAATGTCGAGACATATCCCGCCCTGCGCATACTTGCTGTATTCATCGGCATACTGATGGTGACATATTTTATTTCGAGCATTTACCATTTTCCACAGCTTGTGACGTATGACCTTAAAATCACACAGATATTCAAAAATTCGTTCATTTACACTGTTGCACAGCTTCCACGTACACTGCTTGCGATAATCATATATGTCGCGCTTGCTGCCGTTTGCGCCGCTCTATATCAGGTACTGCTCGTTGTGGCGATGTCAATGGGGATGTCGTTCGTCTTTTTGGGTCAGACGGTCTACAGTAATTTCCTGTTCGATAAATACGTCAACGCTCCGGAAGACAGGCGGCGCGGTATGGCTCCGCTCGATAAAAAATGACTATGCAGTATGTAGGACTTGCGTCTGTTTACGACGCACTGATTTATGATATGCCGTATGATAAGTGGGCGGAGTTCGTTTTCAAAAAGCTTGACGGTGCGCAAAGCGTGCTTGAGCTTGCGTGCGGCACGGGAAACTTAACTGAACGCCTTACACGACGTTATAACGTGACGTCACTCGATATTTCGGCCGAAATGCTTGAGGTGGCAGCTGAGAAAACACGCAGAACGGGCAGACGTCCGATGCTTGTCAACGCGGATATGTGTGAATTCTTGCTCAATAAGCCCGTTGACGCTATCGTCTGTGCCTGCGACGGAATAAATTATCTTACAACGCCTGAAAAAGTCAAGCAGGCGTTTTTGAATGCAAACGGGAATCTCAAGGAAGGCGGAAAATTCATATTTGATATCAGCACGGAGTATAAGCTGAAAAAAACGGATGGTCAGCTTTATTCGGAGGATTCCGACAGCACGACATACGTTTGGCGTAACAGCTTTGATGAAAAATCGAAGCTCATTACCATGGATATAACATTCTTTGTGACATGCGACGGGGAAAATTATACGCGTTTTGACGAAACACATGTCCAGCGCGCGCACGGCGTTGACGAATTGCGCGCGTGGCTTTCGGAAACGGGCTTTACGGTAATTTCGGTGACGGATGATTACTCCGACACGGAAGCAGATGAAAATTCGATGCGCGTGACCTTCTGCGCGGAAAAAGTAAGGTGATTTTTTATGGAAGACCAAATACTTCACGCACTTGTGTGCGACGGCAATGCCGCGATGTTGATGATAAACGCATCTGCCGCCGCCGGCGAGGCGAAAAAATTGTTGAATTTAAGCACGGGAGTGTCGTGCGCACTCGGCAGACTTATCTGCGCGGGAGCGATGCTTGCACAGAGAAACAAAAGCGAATCCGAAAAGCTTACGGTAACGGTAAACGGCGGCGGAGCGGCGGGTAAGCTTCTTGTGACGTGTGATAACACGGGCAGTGTAAAGGCGTGCGCGGATAATCCTTCGGCGGTATTTCCGAGCAATAAAATCGACTTGCCCTCACTTGTCGGCAGGGACGGCAAAATAACCGTCATACGCGACAATCCTTTGAAAAAGGAACCGTATATCGGTATGTGTGGACTTGTCAGTGGTGACATAACACGCGATTTTGCGGCATATCTTGTTTCAAGCGAACAGCAACCTGCGGCAGTGGCGCTCGATTGCGGCGATCTTGCCGGAAAATTTATATGCGGCGGTATAACCGTATTGCCTTTGCCGGGGTGCCCGGATGAAGCTTTGGATCAGATAGATAAAAAGATATCGCAGACTAACGACCTCCTTCAAAAGCTCGATTACCATATGACGCTTGAGGAAATGGCGTTCGATATGTTTTGGGATGTCGGCGTCAAGCCGCTCGAGACCGTGTCGGTAAAGTATAGGTGTGATTGCTCACGGGAACGCTTTGAGCAGGCGCTTATCTCGCTCGGCAAAACAGAGCTTCTCTCACTTGCGTATGAGGAAAAAGACACGGAAATATGCTGCAGATTTTGCAATAAAAAGTATGTTTTCGCGCCGGAAGAATTAAAAAAATTAGCTAAGGAACTGTAAAATGGCAACTATCGCTTCGGGTTTTAACAAAAGAGGACATAAAGCATTGTACGAAGGCAATTACGCAGCTGCAGTGGATTGCTTTTTTCGCGCGTACCGCACGGAACCGGAAAATGATGCACAGATAATGGATTTGATTTATGCACTGAATCAGAATGCCGATTATATCTGCGCACTGAAATACTGCTACTCGCTTCTCGGAAAGGGGACTGTCAAAAATCCCGATATGCTTTATTTTTTCACTGCCGAAGCGTTCGGGGGAGTAGGCTGTATAGAGGGATGCGCGCAGATGCTTGAACGTTCACTGAATATTTCACCGAACGGAGCTGCATCACAGGAGGCGAGAGCTTTCCTTGATGATTTGCGCCAAAAATATGAAATAGGCAAGTACGACGCGGCAAGTGACGAAGTAGACCTCGGCGTCACAAGCGGAATGACAGATGTACCGTTTTACAATACCGAAAGCTATAATTGCGTAAACGAGGTGTCGGCTTTTGCGAATACGGGCGATTTTGCATCCGCCAGGGAAACGCTTGAAAAGGAGTTTTCGGAAGGCAACTTTACGGTTTCACTTTTGAATGCCGGATTGCTTCTCGGCGACGAAATGCGCGACCGCAACTATATGAAGCTGTGTGCCGAGCGATTCAAATTCGTTGAGGATTACACGCTGACAGAGCTTCGCGCGCTTGCGTACAATCTTAACGAAACAGGCGATGACGATATCGCGTATACGGTTTACCGCGAGCTTTACGGTAAAGAAAGCGGTGATAAAAACGTTGCGTTCGGCTTTGCCGTGAGCTGTGCAAGGCTCGGTGACACACAGCACGCATTCAGCATTTTGTCTGAAATCACGTCGGCGACAGGCGGGATAGGCCCCGCGGCGTACCGTGACGATATATATACACATTCATATATGTACCGCTTTGAGGGTGACAGGGAAGATATGATAACAGACAAGATACGCTCACAAAAAGCGCTTGACCGGACAGAGCTTGCAGAAATCTTTGAATATCTGCATTTTGCCGAAGGTCAGACAGTGAGTACGTTCATGGGCATGCTCGACCTTAACGATGCTTATATCGAAACGGAGTTGAGATGCCTTGCGATAGAGCCGGACGTAACTATCTTTACGCGCGTCGAAGCGGCCGGAAGACTTTTCAGAAACGGTAAAAATAACGTTTTCTTAAACGCCGGCTCGGATATCGTAAAATTTACGCCGCAGATGGAGAATATAATCAATAAGTTTTTCGAGAGGATAAAGCAATGAAGGAACTGATAGATTTTGATAGCCAATTCAATGAATATATGGACGAGTGCGCTGATAAATTGCTCAAGGAGGGTAAAAAACCGGAGGAAATAGAAGCAGTAATACCCGAAATGTACGAAACATGGGCGAAGAAAGCCGCATCGTATTTTGACGGAATGTCCTCCAATGAGCTTACGGAGATGCTCGGTGCGTACATGGATGAGGAAATCGACGTGCCGGATATCCTTATGGATAAAATCTCTGATACGGCCGGTTGCGAACAGGGCGTATATGATCTTTTTATGCAGGACAGAAGCGAGGAAAATAAAATCCTTTTGATGAGCCTGCTTTCGGATATGGATTCGGAAAAGCCGACAGATGAATATATTAGGATAGTGCGCCGCAATGAAACGTGTGAGTTGACTGAGGCGGCGGCTGAAGCGCTCAAATATGCGTCTGCACAGGAAAAGATCCTTGCCGCGTATGATGAGGAGTACGATACCGACGTCAAGGAACGGCTGATGTATGTGCTCATCTACGCTGAGCCCGCATGCGAGGGACTTGCCCAAAAGCTTTCAGAGCTTCTTGATGAAACAGAGCATAAGGCGATAGTTGCGGGCATGATTTCTCATTACGGTGACGATTCTTGTCTGCCTGCACTCAAAAGAGCTGAAAACAGCGATATCATTGGCTATATAGATTATGTCGAGATATGTGACGCGATAGAGGCTCTCGGTGGCGAGACAAAACGCGAACGCGAGTTCAACGGCGACGAATACTACGAAATGGTGAATAACGGCGGGCTTGAATGATGCTTTATTTTGCCACTGTGCCGTTTTCTATGGAAAAGCCTGTCAGATTCGAGCTTGAAAAAATGAACATCGCCGTAAAAAGCGTTACCGAGGGCAGAGTTTATTTTGAAGGCTCGGCGGCGGAGCTTGCAAAAGCATGCGTCAATTTAAGATGTGCCGATAGAGTTTTTTGCGAAATAGCTTCATTTCGGGCACGAACATTTGATGAGCTGTTCGATAACATCAGCCGCGTAGAGTGGGCTGATATTATTTCACCCGACGGAAAGATAAACGTTTCGGCAAAATGCGCGCGCTCATCACTGATGAGCGTTCCCGATGTTCAAAAAATATCGAAAATGGCAATAGTGCGCTCAATGCAAAGACGCATAAAAAAAGAACGTCTTCCCGAAACGGGTGCGCCGTACCCGATAGATGTACATATAAATAAAGATGAAGTCACCGTTGCGCTTGACTGTTGCGGCACGGGGCTTCATAAGCGCGGTTACAGAATAAAGAATGCAGTCGCGCCGCTGAGAGAAACGTTCGCCGCAGGATTGCTTGATATTGCAGGGTACAGGGGAGATGCTCCGCTGTGCGACCCGTTCTGCGGCTCGGGAACGATCCTCATCGAAGCCGCGATGAAAGCGGTGAACATCGCACCGAATGCGGGGCGCACATTTGCCTGCGAAAGCTTTAAGGGCATCGAAAAACGTGTGTTCGACAATGCGCGGCGCGATGCCGCAAACGCCGTCACCGACAGACCTGTTATGATATTCGGCTCGGACATTTCACCCGATATGATCGAGCTTACGCGCTTCCACGCAAAGCGCGCGGGTGTGGATAAGCTCATAAAGCTTGAAACATGCGCCGCAAAGGACAGTATGCCGAAATGCGAACGCGGTATGATTTTGACGAATCCGCCGTACGGTGAACGGATAGGCGACGCAAAATTCATGCGCGAGCTGTGCGGCGAAATAAAAACGCTGTTTGCCCGTTATGCGGAATGGGACAAGCTCGTGCTTTCCGGCTATAAGCCGTTTGAAAGAGAGCTTGGCATGCGTGCGAAAAAATCGCGCAGACTGTATAACGGAAACATCGAATGTAATTTCTATAGATTTGGAGGTATCAAAAATGAAAGCTTGCATAATACAGCCGCTGTATTCGACTGACCATTCGCGCTCTGACGAATTTTTTCAAAAAGAGCTTGAATTGATGGATAAATGCGATGAAAGCATGGATCTGATCGTCATGCCTGAGGCGTGCGACGCTCCTTGCTATTCGGGCAGTCGTGAAAACAGGGCATATAATTACGCTCATTTCAATAAAGCATTGCTTGAAAAGGCATCGCAGACCGCAAAGCGCTGTAACGCCATTTTGTTCGTAAATGCGAATTTTGAGACCGAGCAGGGCATGCGCAACACGACATATGCGTTCGACCGCTCGGGCAAGCTGTGCGGAAAATACTTCAAACAGCATCTTACGCCGGGCGAGATGACCTACAGGGACGGAGATTATTCGCTTGACTTCGAAGAGCCGACAGTCATCGAGATAGAGGGCATCCGCTTCGCCTTTCTTACCTGCTACGATTTCTATTTCTATGAGAGCTTTGCAAATATCGCGCGTTACGGCGTCGATATCATCATCGGTTGTTCACATCAGCGCTCCGACATGCATTCCGCAATTGAGACCATTGGAAAATTTCTTTCGTATAATACCAATACATACTTATTGCGCGCGTCGGTCAGCATGAAGGAAGATTCCGAAATCGGTGGGTGCAGTATGATAGTATCGCCGAGGGGTGAAATACTGTGCAACATGAAAAGCAGTGTCGGCATTGCATGTGCCGATATAGACATAAACGACAAGTATTATAAGCCTGCGGGCTTCAACAATCCGCTTGCCGCGCATTACGAATACATCGAGGCGGGACGCAGACCGTGGAAATACCGTCCTGCGGGAAGCGCGATAGCAAGAAACGATGCTTGCATGAAATTCCCGCGGATATGCGCTTCGGGCTACGGATGCGGACTTCCAAAAAACAGCATGGCGTCTTTCGGTGCGGCAGTGGCTGAAAATGCGGACGAAATAGCGTTCGGCATTTTCGAAGCGTCCGACGGTGCGCTGTATGTGTCGGATAACGGGGATCATTCAAAATGTACACTGCCGCTTGAAAAATTACTCAAAAAGCTTGCGTGCCACGCGGTGATGAATATCCGCATCTCGGAACAGCTCTCATATAAAAAGCTTGCCGCTATTTTGAAAAAGTATGATTGCGAAAAATATGTCTATTTTACGTCGGACGATGATGATCTGATCGCTTCGCTCGGAAGTGAATTACCGTATATTCCGCGCTGTCTGGCTTTCGACGGCGTGCCGAACCCGGAAGAAGCAAAACGCCTCGGATGCACTCGCATTGAGATAAAAGCCGAATATGTGACAGAGGAGAATATCAATAATATTCATGAGGCAGGTTTGCGCTGTGTGTGCACGTCGGGTAATGCCGAAAAGCTGTTCGCGCTCGGAGCAGACTGCGTGATAACAGAAGATTTTTCTTCCGCCGTATGCCTGAAAAATATCTGAAACACAAGTGTTTACCGATGTTTTTGCGCAAGAGAAAAATATCTGAAAAAAACCTAAAATAATTGCAAAAATCGGTTGACAAAAAAATTGTTCTATTATATAATAAGCAAGCAATCAAGAGAGGTTCTGCCGACATGGCAAGGCATTTTGAGTGCTTGGATTAAAAATTGTCGGGTTGTTTGCTTCAAGGCGCCTTGGTCAAGCGGTTAAGACATCGCCCTTTCACGGCGGTAACAGGGGTTCAATTCCCCTAGGCGTCACCATTTTCATGGGCTTTTAGCTCAGCTGGTTAGAGCGGTCGGCTCATAACCGATTGGTCCGGGGTTCGAGTCCCTGAAGGCCCACCAGCGCAAACAGCTCGCATTCGCCTTGGTAGCTCAGTCGGTAGAGCAGGAGACTGAAAATCTCCGTGTCGGTGGTTCGATTCCGCCCCAAGGCACCACATTTGCTGGTGTAGCTCAATTGGTAGAGCAGCTGATTTGTAATCAGCAGGTCGCGGGTTCGAGTCCCATCACCAGCTCCATTATAAGGGGAGATTCCCGAGTGGCCAAAGGGAGCAGACTGTAAATCTGCCGTCTTCGACTTCGATGGTTCGAATCCATCTCTCCCCACCATGTAAAAAACCTCATTTGTCTACCAAGACAAATGAGGCTTTTTACAACGAAATTTGCCCTGTGGGCAAATGAAATTGCCGCAGGCGGCAGTGAAATATTGGCTTTCGCCAATGTGAAATTGCGCCTGCGGCGCAGTGAAAAGTAACAATGGGCAAATTTCATTTCACATCCGAGCTGGGCGAGGATATTTCACAATTTGCGTCAGCAAATTATTTCACATCGGCGTCAGCCGATATTTCACTAATAATGTACCGTACAATGCTTTGCCTTGATTTATCAACGAAATATGATAAAAATAATACCAACAAATCAGAATTTGAGGAGGAAGATATGATAATAAAAATAGATTCGTTACCTAAATCAAGTGATTGTAATAATCGGTTTACGATTGAAGATTATATACATAATAAACTATCTGAAGCAGAACAATTGGTTGCATTGGATTTCATAAAGTTTTTAAGTGACCATAATTTAGCTTTTCATAAAGATAACGGTGGGGGTTGGATTAATAAAATATATTATTGGGTTAAATTAAGGGATAAATGCGTATGCTTTATTGCTATAAAAGATCCTGATGAACCAACTAACAATTGGACAGTTTGGTCTGATGATATGAGTACAGAGTGGCTGGCAAATTATGAAGCAGAAAACTGTATAAAAGAAATAGCGTGGAAACACATAGACCATTGTGGTCACTGTGGTTCGTGTGGTGGAGGAAGACATAAGATAGTTTTTGGAAAAGAATTTAATGATGTATGTGGATGTACATTCAGGGTTGACAATCCCAATATTGATGATTTAATCTTTCTCAAAAAAATGGTCGAAATCAGAATTGATGAAATTCAAAACTATTCCAAATAATCATTATTACAAATCCCGGTTTGTCGAGATGTACCAGATGTACCTTTTAGTCGTTCTTACCTTAAATATGCGCCTTTTGGTCGCTCTTTCACATAAAAAAACGCAACCCGACGGGTTGTGTTTTTTTATGGTGCAGAAATGTGTGAGAACGTGACTTCAGTCACCGTTCGTAGAGCGGACAAGGTTGCAACGCAAGCTTGTACCGCGTATCGGGAATGAGCAATAAAATGCGGACACCGCCACAGCGTCCGCATTGCGAAATGCACCGTATCCATCTCTCCCGAATGAAGTCGCCCTTGCGGGCTAATGAAGAATGAAGACGCTTTGCTAATGAAGAAATGAAAATATTATGTCAAGACACTATATTTGCGCAAATTTTTGAGTTAATCGTTGCATTACGGCTGAAAATGTGATACAATATGTCTTGTAAATCAGCTTTTTTTGAAAAGAAAAAGATTGCCGCTTTTCAAATAAAGCACCAAAAAGAGGAATGAAAAATGAAACGAATAATTACACTGCTTTTAACCTTGACCATGGTGATGATGCTTGTCGCCTGCGGAAACAGCACCGCCGAGCCGGATACATCTTCGGGAAATGCCACGGAAACTGAACAACCGTCACCGGAAGTTACGTCGACAGCAACGGAGGAATCCGGGACATCCGCTTTTGATACAAGCCGGGCAAGCAATGACTTTGAAGCCATGATACCTGAATTGCCTTTTAAGGGCTGGAAAGTCACGGAAGAATCCGATACTAAGTACAAAATGGAACTAAGCGGGTTAAAAACAGCAAACGGAGCTGACACAGCTTCCGGTTTTGAAGAAGACAAAGATGCTCTCATCACATACATCAATTCACTGCCGACATACGGTTTTACGGTGGAGGAAAAAGGTGTAGGCTATAAATGGCGTGTGAACGATAAGAAGGGCAACATCGTCGATATTACTTGCAGTGACGGATTTTGTTGGATCGAATTTACGAAAGCAAACTGATTTGTTCGCTGATATCCTGATCTGCAAAGCTTGCCCGAATGGGTGCGGCGAATATCAGCGGACGAACGCAGTTTGCTTTTGCGGCATAATGATTCAAATTTCTGTATAACAGAGACGATTGCAATTTGGCTTTCGTCTCTGCTCTTTTTTGGGGGGCTTTTTTAACTGCCCTTTTATTTCTCAAAAAAGCTTTTATACACATCTTTCCTCACTGTCACAGAGCGGGCAAGCCGGAAACTGATTTCGCGTATCGGGAATGAACACAAAATTCAACTTGCACCACATCTGTTTTTCCCACTCAACAGAATACATTTCCGTAACTACGAACTGAAGAAA
>JAZRXI010000076.1:0-9293 GCA_045600145.1 Clostridia bacterium
TGCGGACCTGTAGGACCTGTCGCACCTACTTCGCCTTGAACGCCCTGCGGACCTGTAGGACCTGTTGCGCCGACCGCGCCTGCTGCGCCCTGCGGACCCGTGGGACCTGTTGCGCCCGGTATACCTTGCAGACCCTGAATGCCTTGGATACCTTGCGGACCGGTGGGACCCGTTGCACCTTGAATACCCGCGGCACCCGTAAGTCCCGGCACGCCCTGCGGGCCGATCGCTCCCTGCGGGCCGGTGGGGCCTGCGGGAATGATGAAATCAAATACCGCGTTCTGCGGAGTGCCGCTGTTGGTGATATACGCCTGTGAACCGGGCGCACCGGTGATCGTTCTGCCTACAGTAATGCTTACAGAGGCAGGCTCCGGCGGATGGGGCGGTACAGGAGGGAATGGCGGAAACGGAGGAGTAGGCGGTGTTGGCGGACAGCTCGTGCGGCACGAGCTGCCACTCCGGCAATCACCCTTACAGCCGTTCCCGATATCTGATATTCCTGAATTATTAAAAACATCGTTATATCTGTTCATGTTATCCTCCTTAAAAAAATTTCGGAAATACCTTCCGTAAATATTCTATGAAATGTAGGATGTATGTGACACAAAACGAACTCACTGAGATTACGTTTATAAATTCTCTGTAAACAAAACTTATGAATGGCAAATAAAAAAGCGGGGCGGAGAGCAACGGGCGGAGTCTCACTTGTACCGAATAACGTTTGAAGCTTCACAAAATATGTTTTGTAGCGCGCGATATCCTTGACGCACCGCATACAATACTGCAATAAATCGGTTTGTTAACGAAGCCAAATCAAAAAATCAAATCATAATAGTGTAAGTGTAGCTCCAAAATTTACTTTACAAAAGAATTGACATAATATATAATATAGAGAAACTGATTTCGCAACATGGCTTATTTCAGGAGGATTTATTATGTACAAGAAAGTCGATACCGCACTGAACTTCATCGACAGAGAAAAAGAAGTTCTGACCTATTGGAAGAATCATCACATTTTCGAAAAAAGCACCGAAATGAACGAGGGCAATCCCGAGTTCACTTTCTATGACGGACCGCCTACGGCAAACGGCAAGCCGCATATCGGGCACATTCTCACCCGTGTAATAAAGGATATCATTCCGAGATACCGCACCATGAAAGGATATCATGTACTGCGTAAAGCAGGTTGGGATACTCACGGTCTGCCCGTTGAGCTTGAGGTCGAAAAACAGCTCGGCATCAGCGGCAAGCCGCAGATCGAGGATTTCGGTATCGAGCCGTTCATTGAGCGTTGCAAGGAATCCGTATGGAAGTACAAGGGCGAATGGGAGAAGATGAGTGACCGTGTCGGCTATTGGGCTGACATGGAGAATCCCTACATAACATACGACGATAACTATATTGAAAGCGAATGGTGGGCATTAAAGACCATAGCCGACAAGGGACTTTTGTACAAGGGACACAAGATAGTTCCCTACTGCCCCCGTTGCGGCACCGCACTTTCCTCACACGAGGTAGCGCAGGGCTACAAGGACGTAAAGGAAACGAGTGTATTTGTTGCATTCAAGCTTAAAAACGAAGAAAACACCTTCTTCCTTGCATGGACGACCACGCCGTGGACGCTTCCTTCGAACGTTGCGCTCTGTGTGAACGCGCGTCAGGATTATGTTTATCTCAAAAAAGATGACCGCATCTATATCTGCGCCGCCGCGCTTGTCGAAAGCGCGCTCGGTGAGGGCTGTGAAATAATAAAGACCGTTAAGGGCAGTGAGCTTTGCGGCATAGATTATGAGCCTCTCTTTGATTTTGCAAAGCCGGACAAGCGTGCATGGTACGTTGTTGCCGACGATTACGTTACGCTTGACGCAGGTTCGGGCATAGTACATATCGCTCCCGCATTCGGCGAGGATGATGCCCGTGTCGGCAGAGAAAACGACCTGCCGTTCGTTCAGCTCATCGACGCGCAGGGGCGCTTTGTCGAAGAAGCCACGCCCTACGCCGGAATGTTCATAAAGGATGCCGACAAGGTCATAATCAAAGACCTTGACGAATCCGGCAAGCTTGTAAAAGCTCTTGAATTTACACACAGCTATCCGTTCTGCTGGCGTTGCGATACTCCGCTTATCTATTACGCACGCAGTACATGGTTCATCAAAATGACCGCCGTAAAGGAACAGCTTATTCGCAACAACCGTTCGGTAAACTGGATGCCCGAATCCATTAAGGACGGCAGAATGGGCAATTTCCTTGAAAACGTTATCGACTGGGGTCTTTCGCGTGAACGCTATTGGGGTACTCCGCTCCCCGTATGGGAATGCGAATGCGGCCATGTCCATACTGTCGGCTCGCGTAAAGAGCTTTCCGAGCTGACGGGATGTGATGAAAACATAGAGCTTCACAAGCCGTTCCTTGATCCGCTCACGATAAAGTGTCCCAAGTGCGGACGCGATATGCACCGTGCGCCCGAGGTAATAGACTGTTGGTTCGACAGCGGCTCCATGCCGTTTGCACAGCTCCACTATCCCTTTGAGAACAAAGAAATGTTCGAAAAGCTCTTCCCTGCCGACTTCATAAGCGAAGCCATCGACCAGACAAGAGGTTGGTTCTATACACTGCTTGCGATATCGACGCTTTTGTTTGATAAGGCACCGTTCAAAAACTGCATCGTTCTCGGTCATGTCAACGACAAGAACGGCATAAAGATGAGCAAGCACAAGGGCAATGTAGTAGATCCGTGGAGCGTGCTTGACGTTCAGGGTGCAGACGCAGTGCGCTGGTACTTCTATACCGGCTCCGCGCCGTGGCTTCCCTCACGCTTCTACGCAGATGCCGTAAGCGAAGCTCAGAGAAAATATATGGGTACGCTGTGGAATACATATGCGTTCTATGTAATGTACGCCGAAATAGACGGTTTCGATCCGACGAAATATGAGCTTGAATATGATAAGCTTTCCGTAATGGATAAGTGGATACTTTCACGTTTGCAAAGCCTTATCAAATTCGTTGACGACGGGCTTGAGCATTACATCATAACCGATACCGCACGCGCACTCAGCGACTTTGTCGATGAACTGAGCAACTGGTATGTCCGCCGCGGACGCGAGCGTTATTGGGGCAAGGAAATGACTCAGGACAAGATAAACGCCTACATGACGCTTTACACCGTGCTTGTTACTCTTACCAAGCTCACTGCGCCATATACCCCGTTCATTGCCGAGGAGATTTTCGGCAATATCGTGCGTTCGGTAGATGCTTCCGCGCCCGAAAGCGTACATCTTTGCTCGTTCCCTGTTGCCGAAGATGCATGGATAGACAAGGAGCTTGAGGACAATATGGAATATCTGCTCAAGGCTGTTGCGCTCGGCAGAGCATGCCGTAACGATGCCAACATCAAAAACCGTCAGCCGCTTCAGACAATTTACATCAGCGGCGCGCGTGTACTTCCCGAAATGTTCTGCCGTGAGATAGAAGACGAGCTTAACGTAAAGGAAGTTAAGTTTACCGATGATTCAAGTGATTTCATCACTTATACATTCAAGCCTCAGCTCCGCACGGTAGGTCCTAAGTTCGGCAAGCTTGTCGGCATGATCGGCAAAGCGCTTGCTTCCGCCGACGGCTCGCTTCTCTATAAGGAGCTTACGGCAAACGGCAGTATCAAGCTTGATATAAACGGCACTGTTGCCGAGCTTACCGCCGACGACCTGCTTATCACGCCCGCAAACAAATCGGGCTTCACCGCACAGAGCGATGCCGAAATGACGGTAGTTCTCGACAACAATCTTACAGATGAGCTTATCCGCGAGGGTTACATGCGTGAGCTTGTTTCCAAAATACAGACAATGCGTAAGGAGACCGGCTTTGAGGTCGTAGATCATATTAAGCTCGTTATAAAGGCTGACGGAGTCCTTGCCGATGTCGTGGAAGCTTATAAAGCCGATATCGCCTCTGATTGCCTTGCCGATTCCGTATCGCTCGGCGAACCGCTCGAAAATAATAAGGAATGGGATATCAACGATCTCAAATGCGTTATATCCATGGAAAAGATCTGATGTTTGTTACCGACAGCTGGAATGACTACGAGCTGCTTGACTGCGGCGAGGGCATGAAGCTTGAACGCTGGAAGAATATCACTCTCCTGCGCCCCGATCCGCAGGCGATATGGGCTTACGAATGTACGCCCGATATGAAAAAAGTCCACGCAATATATAAACGTTCTTCTACAGGCGGCGGAAATTGGGAGTTCTTGAAAAAAGTTCCCGAAAAATGGGAAATAAATTGGCGTGACCTTACATTTTCCGTGCGTCCGATGGGTTTCAAGCATACGGGACTTTTTCCCGAGCAGGCGGCTAATTGGGATTGGATGCGTGAGCTTATAAAGCAGGAGAAGCGCGAAATAAACGTGCTGAATCTTTTCGGCTACACGGGCGGAGCGACAGTTGCTTGCGCTTCCGCAGGCGCAAAGGTCTGCCACGTCGATGCCGCAAAAAACATGGTCGGCATCGGCAAGGAAAACCTTGCGCTTTCGGGGTTAGCCGATAAGCCCGTGCGCTGGATAGTCGATGATTGCTTCAAATTCGTTCAGCGCGAGATTCGGCGCGGAAACAAATATGACGGCATCATCCTCGATCCGCCGAGCTACGGCAGAGGTCCGGGCGGTGAGCTTTGGCATCTTGAAGAAATGCTCTACCCTTTCATGCAAAGCTGTGTGCAGGTGCTTTCCGATAAACCCCTGTTCGTGTTGCTTAACAGCTATACAACGGGGCTTCAGCCGCTTGTATTACGGAATGTTATCGAAAAGACGGTCTGCAAGCGCTTCGGCGGTCATGTCGATGCGCAGGAAGTCGGCTTAAAAATCAAAAACAGCAATATAATACTCCCGTGCGGCGCGTCCGGCAGATGGGAAAGGTGAATTTATGTTTGAAATTTTATACGAGGATAACCACATAGTCGTTGCCGAAAAGCCTCAGAATATGATAATCGTCGGAGACAAGACCGGCGACGAATCAATGTTCGATATTCTTAAAGAGTATATTCGCGTCAAATACAATAAGCCCGGTGAAGCGTACCTCGGTCTCGTTCACCGTCTTGATCGTCCCGCAGGCGGTTTGGCTGTATTTGCACGCACATCAAAGGCGGCATCGCGCTTGGCGGAGCAGTTGAAATCAAACGAGCTCAAGCGCACATACTACTGTGTCGTACGCGGTATTCCGAAAAACACATCCGACAGGCTGATAGATTATTTGAAGAAAAACGAAGCGGAAAACACCGTCATGGTAGTCCCACCGGCTGAGGAGGGCGCAAAAAAGGCGATACTTAATTATCGCTTACTTGAAACCATTGAGACCAAGTCGGGACCGCTGTCGCTTTTGCAGGTACAACTCGAAACGGGACGTTCACACCAGATACGGGTGCAGATGGCGCACATGGGATGTCCGCTGTGGGGCGATCAACGCTACGGCGCAGATGTCAATAAAAAAGGACAGCAGTTAGCGCTTTATGCGGTAAAGCTGAGGCTTATACATCCGACAAAAAAAGAATCAATGCAGTTTATCTGCTATCCGCCGGAAACCGCACCGTGGACGTCATTCAGCCTGAATATTGAATAAATCTAATGCAGGCACCCCCTGCATTATTTTTTTGAAATAAACGCGAAAAGAGCACATATAATACAATAGATATCAACAAAAGGGGTTTTATATATGTCTTGCTCAACATGCGGTATAAACGATAATATTTCCGCCGTTTCATTTCTCGCGCCATGCATATTTGACAATGTGCGTATGGATCTTGACCGTTTTCGTACCTCTCTCACGGCACAACCAGCGCAAACGGATATAATGCCGCTCTACGCAGGCGGCATTGGAAAGGTCATTGCGCAAAATACACTGCGCATAACGCCGCAGTTTAATTCCGACTTTTATGAAATCAGCGGAACGCTTGAACTTCCCGCAACGCTCACATACATTTATCAGGGAAATAACAAAACCGCTCCGGCAACGCTTTATCTGCCGATAAATCTGCAAATGAACGTTCCCGAAGCTACCGTTTGGCCTTATGACATAACCGTACATTATTCTTTCTTTGCCGATAATATCACCGCCATTGACACAGGCGGCTATTCGGCACTCGTTGATGGCGCGATCATCCTATATGTCACCGCCGAAATGCCGATAACGGTAAAAAGCGCAGGACAGCTTGAATTCAATACCGTCGTTTCACGCGAAATCGTAAATCAAAGCGAATATCTTGTCTCCGCGTTTTATCCGAACGCTTAGTCATTAAGTTGAGCTTTTTTGTTGAGGCTCTGCCCCACCGGACGTTGTCACCTCACACCCCTCCATGCGGTGACTCCGCCCCGCACCCTGCAAGTGGCTCCGCCCCTTGACCCCGCCCGCTTTTAAAAAAAAGCGGGGCAAAAACTTTTATTTCGCTTCGCGCCGCTTTGAACATAGGGTGCGGCGTAATTTCAGTGCTTGGATAAAAATTCGCTCGGCGTGAAGTATGCCGAGCGAATTTGTTATAATGCAGTAAAAGTTTTTTGCCGAGCTTTTTTTCAAAAAAGCTCGCAGAGGTTTGAGGACAGCGTCCCCAAAAGAGTGGCGCGGGGACAGCGTCCCCGCAAAGGGTCTATGCTTATTAAACTCCCGAGTAAGCGGCAAAACCGCCGTCAACCGGAACTACAACGCCGGTAACGAAGCCGGACGCTTCATCGGAGACGAGCCACAAAAGAGTGCCGGTCAGGTCTTCGACATCACCGAAGCGATCCATAGGAGTGCCGCGCAGAATCTTTTCGGTCCTTGCGGTGGGCTTACCGTCCTTGAAAAGCAGGTCACGGTTCTGATTGGTCACAAAGAATCCGGGAGCAATGGCGTTTACTCTTATTCCGCAGGGCGCGAAGTGTACCGCAAGCCACTGTGTAAGGTTCGATACAGCCGCCTTAGCCGCCGAATAAGCGGGTATCTTTGTAAGCGGGCGGAACGCATTCATGGATGAAACGTTCAGAATGACACCGCCGGTCTTTACCATTTCCTTTGTGAATGCCTGAGTAGTAAGTACTGCCGCAACGACATTCAGGTCGAATACAAAACGTATGCCGTCGGGATCAAGCTCAAAGAATGTTTTTATGTCCTTGTTGTCAAGCATATCGGGTGTCATCTGCTCATTATCGGTAGTGCCGCGCGGATTGTTGCCGCCCGCACCGTTGATAAGGATATCGCATGCGCCAAGCTCTTTTACAACGACCTCGTGAGCCGCTTCAAGGCTGTCGCTCTTAAGACAGTTCGCTTCCACGGCGATAGCGTTGCCGCCGTCGGCGTTTATCTCGTCAGCGACCTTTTTCGCCGCCTCAAGATTGATATCAAGTAAGGCGACCTTCGCACCGCACGCGGCAAGTGCCTTTGCAAAGCCGGAGCAAAGCACACCGCCCGCACCGGTGATAACGGCTACCTTGCCGTTCAAATCAATAGAAAAAGGAAGTTTCATTATTTTTTTCTCCTTGTTTTACTTTTTGTCTGCGCGAACGATAGCTTCCCACAGACCGTTTATGTATGAAGCGCCGAGCGCACGGTCGAATAAGCCGTAGCCCGGGCGACCGTCCTCGCCCCAGATGTTTCTGCCGTGGTCGGGACGGGTGTAGCCGTCAAAGCCGTTATCGTAAAGCGCCTTCATTATGCCGTACATGTCAAGACTTCCGCAAGCGGTGGGGTGTGGGCTTTCGTTGAAGCGACCTTCACCCGTAAAGCGGATATTGCGTGCGTGCAGGAAGTGTATTCTGCCCATTTTCGCGTACTTTGCGGCAAGCTTGACCATGTCGTTTTTGGGGTCACAGCCGAGTGAGCCTGTGCAGAGCGTTATGCCGTTGTACTTCGAATCGACCGCGGCGAACATTCTGTCGATGTTCTTTTCGCAGGTGATTATTCTGGGCAGACCGAACATGCTCCACGGCGGATCGTCGGGATGTATCGCCATTTTGACGTCACATTCCTCGCAAACGGGAATGATCTTCTTTAAGAAGTAGATAAGATTCTGCATGAGCTGTTCTTCGTCGATGCTCTTGTACGCGTCAAGCAGACCCTTGAGCTGTTCCTTTGTGTAGCTCTCGTCCCAGCCGGGAAGCGAAAGCTCACCCTTTGCGGGATCCATTGCGTTTACGGTCTTCTGATCGTACGCAAGGCAGGTCGAGCCGTCGGGATTCTTCATTTTAAGGTCACTGCGAAGCCAGTCGAATACCGGCATGAAGTTGTAGCAGATGACTTTTACGCCTGCCACGCCAAGATTGCGGATGTTCTGACAGTAGTTTTCAATAAGTCTGTCACGCGACGGTGTGCCCATTTTGATGTCCTCGTGTACGGGAACACTTTCGATGACTTCCATTTTGAGATTCTTTGCGTTCACCTTTTCCTTGAGCGCGAGAATGCGTTCAAGCGGCCATACTTCGCCCACGGGAACATCGTAGATCGCCGTAACGACACCGCTCATCTGCGGTATCTGGCTGATGTATTCGAGCGTTACGGGATCGTTTTCGCCATACCAGCGGAAAGTCATATCCATAGGTCGTGATCCTCCTTAATTATAAATTAAAGAAATTTTTGGCATTTTCGTAAGAAATGCCCTCAATAAGCTTGCCGCAATCGGGATCGAACTCGCCGTTTTCCACCCATGTGCCGATCTCGTTGCAGAGTATCCTGCGGAAGAAATCGAAACGAACATACGATGTGAACGAGCGCGAATCGGTGAGCATGCCGATGAACCTGCCCAAAAGTCCCGCATCTGCGAGTGAATGAAGCTGAGCCTTTATGCCGTCAACGTGGTCGTTGAACCACCACGCCGAGCCGAGCTGCATCTTACCCGGAACTTTTTCAGAAAATGCACCTGTCATCGCGGCGATCATGTCGTTGACCGTTGCGTTGAGCGAGTAGAAAACCATTTTCGGCAGACCGCATTCGGACTCTCTGTTGATGCGGTCAAGTATGCGTGCAAAACGCTCCGCGGAGATCGGATCGCCGACAACGTCGATGCCTGAATCGGCGCCCACGCGGTCGAACAGCCTGCTGTTCACGTTGCGCAGGGGCGACATGTGGAGCTGCATGACCATGTTGCGCTTTGCATAGAGCGAAGCGAAGAAAAAGGTCATGTAGTCGGTGTACTTTTCTATCTCGTCGGGATCGAGAAGCTTGCCGTGCAGAGCTTTGGTGAAAATCTTTTTCGCCTCGTCATAGCCGCAGGTGACGGGTGAGAGTGTATTCAGCGCGTGATCCGCAACGACACAGCCGAGCGAAACGAAGTAATCAAGA
>JAZRXI010000077.1:0-118297 GCA_045600145.1 Clostridia bacterium
TCTTTCCCACCAAACGGTGTTGTCGGAAGGATCAAGCGCTACGTTAGTGAAAATAGCGTTTTTCTTGGTGCTGGCAAGCGCATTGTAATTTGAATGTGCGTTCGTTCCGGGTGCTACGCCGAAGAAGCCGTTTTCGGGGTTGATGGCATAAAGTCTTCCGTCTGCGCCCTGACGGAGCCATGCGATATCGTCGCCGACAGTCCAAACTTTATAGCCCTGCTTCTGATAGAATTCCGGCGGGATGAGCATTGCAAGATTCGTCTTGCCGCAGGCAGAGGGGAACGCGGCGCAGATATATTTAACTTCGTGCTTCGGATTTTCGATGCCGAGGATAAGCATGTGTTCAGCCATCCAGCCTTCGGTACGCGCAAGATACGAAGCTATGCGGAGCGCAAAGCACTTTTTGCCCAAAAGAACGTTTCCGCCGTAGCCCGAGTTGATTGACCATATCGCGTTGTCCTCGGGAAAGTGGCAGATATATCTGTTTTCTTCCGAAAGCTGAGCCTTTGAGTGAAGTCCCTTTACGAAATCGCCGTCGCCGAGGCAATCAAGCACCGCCTTGCCCATGCGCGTCATGATAGCCATTGAAACTACTACATATATAGAGTCGGTAAGCTCGATACCGATTTTTGAGAACTCACTGCCGACGGGACCCATGGAATAGGGGATAACATACATCGTTCTGCCCTTCATTGAGCCGTCATAAAGCTTTCCGAGCTTTTCATATGCCTCAGCAGGGGACATCCAGTTATTTGTGGGGCCTGCATCGTCTTTCTTCGTTGTGCAGATGAATGTGCGCTGTTCAACTCTGGCAACATCGTTGAGAGCCGAACGGTGCAGATAGCAACCGGGGAGCTTTTCCTCATTAAGCTTTATAAGCTCGCCTGTAGCCATAGCTTCCTTACGAAGCTTTTCAAGCTGTTCGTTACTGCCGTCGATCCATTCGATCGCATCGGGCTTGCACAAAGCAGCCATTTCATCAACCCATTTTAAGAGCTTGATGTTCTTTGTCATAATAGAGACCTCCTTGATTTTAACACTCGGCAAGAACAAATCAACAAATCCCGCCAATATAATTTTCGTATTACATTATATCGCATTCTTTAGTGTTTGGCAACAAAATTTTGAAGTTTTAAGAAAATATTTATTCAAAATTCACTGTTTTATAACTATTATTCAAGCTAAAGTACGAAAAATTTGCAATTTTGCACATTGCGTTATTCATTTGGAAAATTCTGTGTATGACCGAAAATCAAAATTCAAACGAAAAACATCGAAAATTATAATAATTCGGTTGCTATTTTTTGAAAATGAAGGTATAATATACATGAAAAGTTTTTTAGGAGGAGAAAATTTTATGCAATACTCACATGAAGTAGAAGAAATGATTTGTGTTGCTAAGGGTGCCAAGCACGATCCCGCTCCTATCCCCGAGGAAGGCAAATGGGTTCCTTCAAAGGAGATAAAGGATATTTCGGGACTTACGCACGGCATTGGCTGGTGCGCACCTCAGCAGGGTACATGTAAGCTTACACTCAATGTCAAGGACGGCGTTATTCAGGAAGCACTCGTTGAAACCATCGGTTGCTCGGGCATGACGCATTCCGCGGCTATGGCGGCAGAGGTACTTCCCGGCAAGACCGTTCTCGAAGCACTCAATACTGACCTTGTTTGCGACGCTATCAACGTTGCGATGCGCGAGCTGTTCCTGCAAATAGCCTACGGCCGCACACAGACCGCTTTCTCTGAGGGCGGACTTCCCATCGGCGCAGGCATGGAGGATCTCGGAAAGGGTCTCCGTTCACAGGTAGGTACTATGTATTCGACCGCCGCAAAGGGCGTTCGCTATCTTGAAATGGCTGAGGGCTATGTGCTTGAAGAAGGACTTGACGAGAACAATGAGGTCATCGGCTATAAATTCGTTCATCTCGGAAAAATGATGGAGGCTATCAAGAAGGGCATGGATCCCAAGGAAGCCTATGAAAAGAATATCGGAACGTACGGTCGCTATGCTGATGCCAAGACCTATATCGATCCGAGAAAGAAATAAGGAGGACTTGATATTATGGCAAACTTTGAAAGCTATGAAAGAAGAATAGACCAAATCAATGTTGTCCTTAAAGAATACGGTTTTAAGGACCTCGACGAAGCCAAGGCTTTTGCGCTTTCCAAGGGCGTTGATGCCGAAGCCATCGTTCGTGATACACAGCCCATCGCGTTCGAAAACGCTTGCTGGGCTTATACACTCGGTGCGGCGCTTGCACTCAAAAAGGGCTGTAAGACTGCCGCGGAAGCCGCAAAGGAGATCGGTGTAGGTCTTCAGGCATTCTGCATTCCCGGTTCGGTTGCCGATCAGCGCAAGGTAGGTCTCGGACACGGCAATCTTGCTTCGATGCTCCTCAGTGAAGAAACTCAGTGCTTCTGCTTCCTTGCAGGTCATGAGAGCTTCGCCGCCGCAGAGGGCGCTATCAAGATCGCGCTTAACGCCAACAAGGTCCGTAAGAATCCGCTCCGTGTTATCCTTAACGGTCTCGGCAAGGATGCCGCATATATCATCTCACGTATCAACGGCTTCACGTTCGTTGAAACGAAATATGACTATTATACAGGCAAGCTTGAAATAGTTTCCGAAAAGCCCTTCTCAACGGGCGACAGAGCAAAGGTTAAGTGCTACGGCGCAAACGATGTAAATGAGGGCGTTGCCATCATGATACATGAGGGCGTAGGCGTTTCCATCACAGGCAACTCCACCAACCCCACACGTTTCCAGCATCCCGTTGCAGGCACATACAAGAAGTGGGCTATCGAGAACGGTGTTAAATATTTCTCGGTTGCTTCCGGCGGCGGCACGGGCAGAACGCTTCATCCCGATAACGTTGCGGCAGGTCCCGCTTCATACGGCATGACCGATACGATGGGACGTATGCATTCCGATGCACAGTTCGCAGGCTCGTCATCAGTTCCGGCTCACGTTGAAATGATGGGACTTATCGGCGCGGGCAACAACCCGATGGTCGGCATGAGTGTTGCGGTAGCGGTTGCTTGCGAAGAGGCAATGAAAAAGTAATGATTTTCGGCACTTTCTAAGTTCCGAAAATCAAATGATCATAATTTAAGATACAAAACAGACACATCATTTAAGGCTTACGATCTTGATGTGCCTGTTTTTTTACCTAAGGAAAATAAGATTTGTTTTTCTGTTGTTTTTTCTTGATAAAAATGTTATAATAGTTAAAGAAACAGTGTGGAGGTTTTGTAATGCCCGAATTATGCCGTTTTTATAATATTGTAATAAAAATGATTTATAATGACACAACACAACATAATAAACCGCATTTTCACGTTTACTATACTGAGTATGAAGCATCTGTCGGAATAGACGGAGAACTGCTTGCAGGAAGCCTGCCTGTAAAGCAGCTTCGTATGGTGCAAGCTTGGGCTGCCATTCATGAAGAAGAATTATATTCGGCTTGGAACAATGCGGTCAAGAATACTCCGTTCGGAAAAATCGAGCCGTTAAAATAAGGAGGTTTTCAGTATGTATATTGTTGACGGAATTGCTTATGCAGGCGAGCCGAAAACTCCCGTTAAGGTCGTCGGGGTTAAAGCATTATCAGATCATAAGCTTTGGCTGAGATTCAATAACGGTGAAAGCAAAGTATTTGATTTTAAGCCTTTACTTGATGATCCGTGTTATATTCCGCTTAAGGATCATAATGTTTTTTGTAATGTGTATATTGATTACGGAGTACCTGTTTGGTGTAACGGTGATATTGATATTGCACCCGAATATGTTTACGAAAACAGCGTCAAATACGATTCGGCGGTTTAACGGCATTATAAACAAATTTTTCGCAACTTTGTTTCGGCAACAACCCGATGGTCGGCATGAGTGTTGCGGTAGCGGTTGCTTACGAAGAGGCAATGAAAAAGGCATAATCAATCACAGACAATAAATGTTGGCTTTCGGCTTTTGCCGGAAGCCTTTTTTATAAAAAATTTGCGTCTGTTGCATAATAAAGCATTTTTTGCAAATAATACTTCAAGACAAATTTATAGGAGAATTATTATGAAAGCAACAGGTATTGTAAGAAGAATAGATGAACTCGGCAGAGTTGTTATACCGAAAGAAATAAGACGCACGCTCCACTTCAGAGAGGGCGACCCGCTTGAGATTTTTACTGATAAAGAAGGGGGAGTGGTCTTGAAAAAATACTCGCTGATGGGCGATATTGAGGACTGCGCACGTGAATTTGCGGAATCGATCCACCGTTCGCTCGGTCATACCGCCATTATCACGGATAAAGACAGCGTGCTTGCCGTTTCCGGGCAGGGTAAAAAGGAGCTTATGGGAAAATCACTTTCCAAGGAATTGCAGGCGAGAATGGATATGAGGCGCGGATTCATGACAGACAGCAAAGGAGAGACAGCGCCTATTCCGATAACGGAATATGATCAGACACAGTATATTTCTCAGTGCATTTTGCCGATACTCGGCGGCGGTGACGTACTCGGAGCCGTAGTGGTGGCATCCAACAATGAAACGCTTAACGACACCGCTTATAAAAACGCCGAAACTGCCGCGTATTTTTTAGGTTGTCAGACAGAATAATAAAGGGTAAATTTCGGCGTGTGCGGATAAGCATTTTAATCACACGCCGAAATTCACGTTATTGTTTATCACGAAGTTTGATTTTCTGGGCGGCAAGCCTCCGATTTTCATCAGCCTGCGCCGCATAGTGTTTTCGTGTGGTGTTTACATCCTTATGACCGAGAACGTCTGCGACAAGATATATGTCGCCGGTCTCCTGATAAAGCGTCGTGCCGTATGTGGAACGTAGCTTGTGCGGCGTTATATTTTTGAGCGGAGTAATTATTTTTGCGTATTTTTTTACTGTGTTCTGCACCGTCCGCACCGACATCCGTTCGCCCTTGAGCGACAGAAAGAAAGCGGGGGATTCTGATCCTGCCATTGACTCACGGAAATTCGCATATGCGTCAAGCGCTTCGCCGACTTCGTCGCTGAGGTACAAAACAGCCTGATTCCCGCCTTTGCGGGTAATACGTATGCTCATATTACGGAAGTCGATATCGTCGCAATTCAGGCCTACACATTCACTTACACGGATGCCCGTGCCGAGCAAAAGCGTTATAAGCGCAAGATCGCGATATTTTGTGTGCTTATGATACTCTTTTTGTCGTGCTGACAGCCCTTCGCCGCTTTCGACTTCGTCGAGCAGCTTGACGATCTCATCTACATCAAGACGTATGATCGCTTTATCGTGCATACGGGGAAGATCGATGAGCGATGCGACATTTGAATCAAGATCGCCGCTTTTGTAGAAATACTTGAACATCGTCCTTATTGCGGCAATTTTGCGTGCTTTGCCGGTTTCGCCGTTTTCTACGATTTTATTTTCTGCATTTTCGTACATGCTGATGTAATTTATAAATATTTCGATGTCATGTACGTTAAGTGTTTTCAAATCATCGAGTGTGATTTCTTTTATCGGCTTCAAGAATTGTTCGCTGAAATACTGCAAGAATAATCGTAAATCATATGCGTAATTCAAACGTGTAAGCGGACCCGTGGTATTTTGAATACCGATAAAAAATGTGCGGCAAAAATCCGGAAGCTCAGTTAAAACCGATTCAAGCTTTTTCATTGTTGTCATTGTGCGCGTAGAAAAATATGAATTCATTTTTGATCACCTTGTTTTAATATATGCGCAAATGCTTTCCGAACGAGGGAATAGCCCATCTTTGTGTTTTATTATGTGTGCGCAAAACACAAGTTTTGCGCAGTCTTATATATACTATAACGCAAATAACGATATATGTCAAGAAAAAAATTTAATTTTGTCTTTTTTAGGGATGCTTTCCCCGCAAGCTGTTTTCTACGCATTTTCTGCATTTTCGTATTCGGAACCAAAGCAATCATGCATTATACGTAAAGAAAAAACACAGTGTATGCTGTAAAATATATCACAAACACTGTGTTTTTATTGATAAACTTTATGTATGGACTGCCGCGCCAACTGCTTATTTTTTCACTGCAACGACTACCGCGTCGTTCGGCTTCATTACAAGCGTATTTTCGACGCAATCACCCCAAAATGCTTTGTCTGTATGCCATCCCGCGGCAAGCTCAAGCCTGCAATCGCACGGCTCGGTATTGAAGTTGACCGCAACGAGTATTCGTGTGTTTTCGTCCTCAATATGTTCCGTAAGTCCTACATACTTATTATCGCATTTTGCGATTTTTGCGGTCTTGACATTTTCGCGCAAATATTTATAAATAAGGTATTCATTGCTGTCGCAAATGCCTGAAGATCGCATCGTGCGGTTTTCAAACGGCGCGAGCAGTGAAAAAACTCTGCCGTTGCCGTACTTATGACAAACGAACACAGGATTGCCGTTTTCATTTTGGGCTATAACCTCGCCGTCGATGCTGTCACAGATATACTCGTAATTGGCAAATGTTTTTACAGTTTTTCCCAACAAAGATATCTCGCCGCTACCGGTATATGCCTTGCGCTGAGCGACATTAAGCCCCGTGACCTCCGGGAACCACCTCAGATAGCAATTTTCCATTGAAATATAGAGGTCTGCCCCATTTTTAACCTTTTCAAGCAAGTCAACAAAGCGGTTTTTATAGATGTAATGTGCGTTTGCGATGCACGGCACAATGTACATCGGCGCGTCGTCTATCGGCTGATCTGCAAAGCGGTAATCGATAGAAAGTCCTGCCTGTATTGCAAAGCAATCCATCTGTGCAACAAGCTCACGTTCGTTGCCCCCGACTCCGTGAGGCAGGATGCAAATGCAATCCTTAAGATGCTCGGATAACTTCCTGAACGGCAAACTGCGGATAAAATCGTAAAATTTCTTTGTGACTTCGGCTACGGGCTTCACTCTGCGGTCAAAGGCGAACAGCCCGTAGTCGCTTCCACGTCCGTTCCATCGGTACGGATTCTGTGAAAGCTCGCCCTGATCGAACGCACACCACCATTGCAGACCGCCGCAGTTATGCGCCCAAACATCAAAAAGCATTGTGTTCAGAAATTCTCCTTCGGTACGCTCGTTAAGTACCGAATACCCTATTGAGCCCGTTTCTTCCACAAACGTCGGCTTCTGTGAAATGCCCTTTATCCATTTCGCCACAGCCGCCGCGTAATGCTCGTTTCTTAAAGTGTTTATCGGATCGCCCTGTGCGAAGCCGAAGCACGAATACGGATGTACCGTCATTATATCGACTGTATCGGCAACATCGTCAGTACGCCAATTTCCGTATTCGGAATATGTCCAATCAAGCCCGGAAACTATCGGATGCACGCCATCGATGCTTCTTATCGTGTTAGCTATCAGATTGCCCCACGCATAAGCTCTCTCGGGCGAGCCCGCGTCATCGAGCCAGCAGACCTCGTTACCGAAATCCCACCCCGCGACACACGGTGAATTTTTGTAGCGTTCAACGAAATACTTGACATATTTGACCGTCCACTTGAGCGCAAGAGGATCGGTATAGATATTGCGGTCATTGAGCGCGGGCGGAACAAGACGGCGTTCACTCATAAAGCCCGTCAGTAAGCCGATTATAAGCTTGATGCCGTACTTTTGTGCCAATTCGCAAAACACGTCAAAGTGTTCGAACATTTCGGTGCTTACGCCCGCTTTGCCCTCGGGAGTGTCCGGGAGCGGATCTTCGCCGAGCATGATTTCCGCAGGAGAGCTTTTTACTCCGCTCAAATAATGCGAGCATATCGGCTGAAAATCACGCCAAATGGGAAATACCCGCAAATACTCTACTCCGTATTCCGACATGATCCTGAAATCGGCTTCGACGGCATTTTCATCCCATTTCGCCCACATATCCGTTCCCGCGTGCGAAGCAAAGTAGTTTGCGCCAATGATAAAATCGTAGTCATTAAAAATGAATTTGTCCATATTTTTTCCTCCGTTACGGTCTGCAAATGCAGGCAGTGATATTGTTTTTGAATTTTAATTCGGTATGCGCGGAAGCAAAATATTTACTTCCTTTATGCACCCGAAATGTGTTTACGCCGTCGCTTATCTCGCCGTCGCCGTCAAGCACGGCTATAACGGCATATTCCCCCGTTGCCTCAATACTGATTTCGTCGCGGCACGAAAGCGCGTACATCGAAAACTTATCGGTAAGGTCGCTTCCCACGACGCACGACAGCCCGTTTTGCGTATCTGCATGGCGGAAGCATTTTTCATAAACCTCTTTTTCGGTCATGCCTGTATATTCGAAGCAATCGAACATTCTTTCAAAGCCAAGCCCGCCGTGAAGCTTCATTTCGTCCAAAATGCGTCCCGACGGCGTTTTGCGTTCGGGAATGACCATAAGATCGCTCGGCTGCTGCAGCTCAACCATAAAACAGCCTGCGCCGATAGCGTGTGTCATCCCGCCGCTGACAAAGATCACATCGCCTTTTTTTACATCGAAGCGATGCAGGAATGAAAGCATTTTTTCCGTGTCCTGTTTTTCAAAGGCATCTATCCACGCTTCTCGTGTAATGTTTGGCTTAAAGCCGATATATACGCACGCGTCGGGCAAAGTATCAACTATATACCAACATTCAGTCTTGCCGCACGGAGCGCCGAAATACTTTTGCGCCTGCTCATCCGTCGGGTGGCACTGCAAAACAAGACGCTCGCCGGAATCAAGGAATTTGACGAGTATCCCTTTATCCGTCCCCATGAGTGACGGATCGGCTTTGATGATATCTGCCAAAAATCTGCCGTCAAACGTTCGGCTGAGCCCTTCATTTTCTATCGGCTCATATCCGGGATTGAACGCCGTAACACATGAAGCTATCCAATCCTCAGGGCAATTTTCGGGTGCCTTACCCGAATAATCATTCAAAAGTCCGCTCGCCTTGTACGCGCGGCGGACGCGGTTATCTTTCAGCTCGATAAGCATAAGCTTCACCTCTTGGTTTATTATGCTGATATTATTATATATATCACCAACATGCAACGTCAATACAACAAATTCGATTTTTTTGCACTTTTCGCTTATTTGAAGCTTGCTGTTTTTTGTGAAATATGCTACAATGTGCTTGAAAAGAGTGATGTTTTTATGCATATACTGCCATTTGCGGAGCTTTTCAAAAACGATTATACGATAACGAATATCGAGCCGCATTATCAGTTCTGGAACACATCGGGACGCTGGAGCACTCCCGATGACGGACGGAGCTTTTCGGGGCTTATATTTCTTATGGGCTGTGACGCCTTCTACTACCGAGATAAAAAGCTTTTGCTTCACGCGCACTCGGGTGATGTCGTATATTTACCGAAAAACGCGCGCTATACATGCGTGTTTTCACGCACGGGCGGTGACCGCAAAATAGAAAAAAACGCCGACAATTACTACGTTGACGGCATTCGTGAAAGCATGCGGAGCGGAATGATAAATGCGGTCAACATGCGTTTCGATTTATTTGATATTAGCGGCGAATATATCCTGCTGAACGACGACCTCATGAAAATCGAAGGCTTTGCGGGCGCGTACCGACATTTTTCAAGACTTGCTTCAATGGCAATAACGGATGCACAGCGAATCCCCGCAAGGATCAAGGCAAATGCGCTTGAAATGCTGAGTGAGCTGTCACTGCATCTTTATTCCGAAAGCCTGCGCGGAAAATACGGTGCAATCAAGCGTGCAATAGCAATGCTTGAGCGTTCCGATATCAAGGATATCACCGTGCAAAGTGCGTCCGCATCATCGGGGCTCAGCGTATCGCACTTTCGCAAGCTGTTTTGCGAGTATACGGGAATGTCGCCGGTCAAATACATTTCAAGGCTGAAAGCCGAACGCGCGCATGCAATGCTTGCAAGCGGCGGTATGAGCGTTGCAGATGTAGCATTTATGCTCGGAATGAACGATACCGCATATTTCAGCAGGTTTTACAAACGTGAAACGGGCAGGAATCCCGCTTCCGACATCAAACGTCCGATTTAGGCTTTTCCATTTTATACTGCATAAGCGGCTTTGCAAGCATTTTGCGTACAATTTTAAGAGTGTTCTCCCATTCGCTTACGACAAGCCGTTCGTTCGGCGTATACTCATCATATTCCCCTTCGTGTGACCGATATAAAGAACGAACGAAGGTCTCGCCTCCGTTCGTTTATATCATTCGATTTCCACACCGCAACGTTCCAAAATATATTCAGCCATGTGATACATGACACCGTAGCCGTAAACGGTAAGCTCATGTGAAGGTGCGAAAAGTACGTCACGCGCACCCGAAGTGCTGTTGAACGGTCTGCGGTAATTAGGCCATTCCTTGCCGCCGCGGAACATCTTTGTTTCAAAATTGAACGGTCCCGTATAACCGATGTCTTCCAAGCCTTTCATGACATCGTCAAAATTGACGTTACCGTAAAGCGGTGTCATATGGTCGTCATTCTCGCCGAAATTGTCATGCAGATGAAGTCCGCACAGTCTGCCGCCGAGTGCTTTGATATTGGCGTATTGGTCAAGCGCAAGAGTGTTTGCATGCCCGGTATCCCAGCACACTCCGATAAGCGGATGATTGCCGAGCATATCAATAAGCGTAAGGATATTTTCGGCTGTTTCGAGAACGAACGGCTGTTTGTATATCAGCTCCGAAATGTTTTCAAGCATCAGCGTGATACCGTATTTCTCGGCTTCTTCCAGAATAGCTGAGAAATATTTCACATTCGTTGCAAGCATTTCGGCATAATCCTTATTATGCCGACCGTAGCCCGCGTGTACGGTCACACGGTCGATACCGAGTGCGTGGCATGCGCGCAGAGTGTGCTTTATTTCCTCTACCTGCACGCGGAAATGATCCTCGCTGTCGCACGGATTGAATTTATACGGCGCGTGCGCCATCGTGAAATCAAGCCCGTGCTTTTGGGCTGATTTTGCGATATACTCAGTCAACCTGTCGACCTTGCCTGCATCGGTTGAAGCGCTCAACTCGGTGCCGAAATCAAAATGGCAGTCAATGTGTCTGAAGCCTGCGTCATACAGCTCGCCGTAAGTGTCGTATTTATCGTCGGGAGAAATGCCGACGGCTATCGAAATCTTCATGCGCGGCACATCCTCAAAGCTGTTTTGTTGCGATCTCAAGCAACAGCTTACTCAAAAACTCGTCAAGCGTCATCGTTCCGAGATCGCCCTCCTTGCGTGAGCGTACCGATATCTTGCCCTCTTCGGCTTCGCGGTCGCCGACGATTATCATATACGGAACTTTTTCAAGCTGAGCCTCACGTATCTTGTAGCCGATCTTTTCGTTTCTCGAATCGTATTCCGCGCGGATGCCCGTGTCGATAAGCTTCTGCGTGATCTCACGGCAGTTTGCATCCGTTCTGTCGGTAAGATTCATGACCTTTATCTGTACGGGAGCAAGCCATGTCGGGAACGCACCTGCATACTTTTCGATAAGCAGTGCAAGCGTTCTTTCATAGCATCCGATCGAAGTACGGTGGATAATATACGGACGCTTCTTGCTTCCGTCGGAATCGGTATATTCCATGTCGAACTGTTCGGCAAGCATCTGGTCTATCTGGATTGTGATAAGCGTATCTTCCTTACCGTGAACGTTTTTGATCTGTATATCAAGCTTCGGTCCGTAGAACGCGGCTTCGCCGATGCCTACTTTATAGACTATTCCGAGGTCATCAAGGATATTCTTCATGATGCCCTGCGCTTCGTCCCACTGCTCCTGTGTGCCGATATACTTGGCTCTGTCATCGGGATCCCACTGTGAGAAGCGGTAAGTTACATCGCCGTCAAGACCGAGTGTTTTTAAGAAGAACGAAGTAAGCTCAAGACATCTCTTGAATTCATCCTCAAGCTGATCGGGGCGGCACATAAGATGTCCTTCTGAGATGGTGAACTGACGTACACGGATAAGACCGTGCATCTCGCCAGATGCCTCGTTTCTGAAAAGCGTTGACGTTTCATTATAGCGAAGCGGAAGATCCTTATATGAACGCGGTCTGTTGAGGTATGCCTGATACTGGAACGGGCAGGTCATGGGACGGAGTGCGAATACCTCGTCATCCTTTTCCTCGTCGCCGAGCACGAACATGCCGTCCTTATAGTGATCACAATGACCGTTTATCTTGTAAAGGTCGCTCTTTGCCATAAGCGGAGTTTTGGTGAGCTGCCAACCGCGCTTCTGCTCCTCATCTTCGACAAATCTCTGCAAAAGCTGTATCACGCGAGCGCCCTTGGGAAGCATTATAGGCAAGCCCTGACCGATGACATCGCTTGTCGTGAACAGCTCAAGCTCGCGTCCGAGCTTATTGTGGTCACGCTTTTTGGCTTCCTCAAGCTGAAGTATATGATCGTCAAGCTCCTGCTTTTTCGTATATGCAGTGGCATAAAGACGTGTGAGCATCTTATTCTTTTCGCTTCCGCGCCAATATGCGCCCGTGATGGAAAGTATCTTGAAGTGCTTTACGTCGGTGGTCGCAAGGTGAGGTCCTGCGCAAAGGTCGGTAAATTCGCCCTGCTCATAGAACGATATCTCCTCACCGTCGGGCAAGTCGTTAATAAGCTCCTGCTTGTAGGGCTGATCCTTCATTTTTTCAAGCGCATCGGCTTTTGAAAGCAGATACCGCTTAAGAGGAAGCTTTTCTGCGGCTATCTTTGCCATTTCTTTTTCTATTTTCTCAATGTCGTTTGCATTTATCGGCTCTTTGAAATCAAAATCGTAATAGAAGCCGTTATCTATCCACGGACCTATCGCAAGCTTTGTATCGGGGTAAAGGCGCATTACTGCCTGTGCCATAACATGGCTTGCCGTATGGCGAAGTACGCTCAAATACAGCGGGTCTTTTTTTGTTACTATCGAAAGCACGGTGTCCTCGGTAAGAGTATGCTCAAGCGCAACGAGCTTACCGTTGGCAACGGCGGCAACGGCGTTTGCGGCAAGTCCCGCGCTGATATCCTCGGCAACTTTTTTGGCGCATACGCTGTTTTCGTATTCCTTTACGGAATTGTCAGGCAATGTGATCTTCATAATGATTTCCTCCTAAAAAATAAGCTCATCCCTTAAAAACAAGGGACGAGCTGTAAATTACCCGTGGTTCCACCCAAATTGGTACTCATTTTTGCTTTTAACGCGGCAGGCGATCCGATCAACAAGTGGTATCCGCATGTATCTCGGCATCTGCCTCACAGCAAACGGCAGACTCTCTGTGGCCTTAAATGACATCGGCGTGTCTTGCGTCATTTCGAACTATTTTTTTATATTATATATCTGTATCTTCGTTTTTGTCAAGAGTTTTCCCTATCAATTTTTGCATATATGCAGGGAGCGGTGCGATAAACGTCATTTTCTCGTGTGTACGCGGATGGAATACCGTCAGCCGATATGAATGCAGTGCCTGTCCTTCAAGCGCATGCTTTTGATGCTTGAAGCCGTATTCAGTATCGCCCAAGCACGGATGACCGACCGAAGCGAGATGTACGCGTATCTGATGTGTTCTGCCGGTATTGAGCTTACACGAAACGAGTGCATAATCGGAAAATTGCTCAAGCACTTCAAAATCGGTGCTGGCGAATTTACCTTCGCTTTCGTTTTTATAAACAGCCATCTTTTTTCTGTCGTTTTTTGAACGCGCTATATAGTTTTCAACAGTGAATTTTTTCTCCTTGAAAACGCCTTCGGCAAGTGCAAGATAGATTTTTTCGCACTCTCTGTCCTTAAACTGCTTTGCAAGAGCTTCATGAGCGGTATCGTTTTTGGCAACGGCTATAAGCCCCGAAGTGTTTTTATCAAGCCTGTGGACTATCCCCGGACGCATGATCCCGTTTATTCCCGAAAGATCCTTGATATTGTACATTATGGCATGCACAAGCGTGCCGGAATAATGCCCGTGCGCCGGATGCACCACCATTCCCTGCGGCTTGTTGATGATAGCGATATCCTCATCCTGATAAATGATATCAAGCGGTATGTTCTCGGGAACGATGTCTATTTCCCGTGCATCACCGAAAACCACTTCTATCTCGTCCCCCACCTTGACCGGTTGTTTTTTTGTCGCGGGCTTACCGTTAATAAATACCTTGCCGTCATCCATCAGCCTGACGCACTCATTGCGCGAAATATGTTCAAACAGAGTCGGTATGTATGAATCCGCACGTTTGGCATCGCTTTCAGCCTTTGTTTTCATTTTTTTCTTCCGTTTTATAGATTTTATCGTGAACAAAAAGTATATAGGTCGCAAGCATGATGATGCCCACTACTACAAAAATATCCGCAACGTTGAATATCGGGAAAGAGTATCCCGTAACGGTATCGACAAGCGTCGCATCAATAAAATCACGCACTGCTCCGATAACGGCTCTGTCAAAGAGATTGCCTAACGCTCCGCCGAAAATAAAACCCGATGAAATTTTCAGCAGGATATGCTTCCGGGGCATACGCATAAGAATAATGATGCCCACTGCGCAAATAACAAGTGTTACGATCAAAAAGAATATGCGCTGATTCTGTAATATTCCGAACGCCGCGCCCTTGTTCAGCACATAGGTGAATGAAAGCGTTTTGGGGATTATCTGCACCGTTTCGCCTTGATATGTAAGCGCACCGGGAAAAAACAAAGTTGTGCCGTCAATAAAAAATCCCGTAACAAGCAGCTTTGAAAGCTGGTCAAGTATGAGTGCGCCGAAAGCAATAAGGAATATAAGCAGCATATAAAACTCCTAATATCTGTATTTTATAAGATTCACGATTTCTTCCAAAAAATCGCCTATCACGGGCAGATTCTGCGATGCGAGCAGCGTTACGATATAGATTATTACCGCACTCAGCACGGTAAAGCCTATTGCCGTTCCCACGCCGCGTGAAAGCCCGGCAAGAAAATTGTTTTGAATGATCCGTTTTGTATCGGAAAGATAGTATAAATAATCACGCAATACTGCCCAGGCAATAATGCGTGATGTTTTTGTTGTTACGACCTTAGCCTTTTTCAATAATACCACCGAAAATATTATTGCCCGTTAAAGATGTTCTTATTCTCAATAAGCGCAAGCTGTGACTTAAGAATATACTGTACCCGCTTAAGAAGTGCCTGAAGCTCCTGCTTTTTTTCCTCAAGTTCATTGCCGGCACTTTCGAAATCGAATCTGTTGTTTTCCTCGATTTCCTTTGCCTTCGCCTGTGCTTTCTCAATGGTCTTGCGCGCGGAGAACTCGGCGTTTATCATGGTTTCCTCGATAAGCAGCTTCTGTTTTTCAAGATACTGCTTTTCGGAGTTTGCCTCCGCTAAACGCCGACGCAAATCAAACACTTCGTTTTGAAGCGTCGTATATTCGTTTTGCAGTTTTTCGAGATATTGGTCGACCTCTGCACGATTATAGCCTTTTCTTTCGATATTGAAATCCATGATCAATCATCATCATCCCCGATGGTAAAGCCTTCTGATTCGGTCTTCTTTTTCTGTGTGCTGTCTTCTTCTACAATAGTCTGCCCGTAAGCAAACATATATATAACATCTTTTTGTATTTCAGTAGTTTCGGCACCGCAGGCATGTGCCGCGCCGCTCATGAAATCCAAAATGCGTTGAGCAGTAGCCAGCGTAAGATTTTTCTTTTCAAATTTGATTATAACATGCTTGCGCTGTATAAGATGCGGGACATAATCCTGCACGTCATTATACTTTTTGGGTGAAAATATTATAACGTTCGAGTACGTTTGGATCGGAACGACCTTCGCTTTTCTCGTTCTGCGGACACGGTCTTCACGCTCGTATGAATTGCGCTGACGGCGTGAATCACGCTCGTCCTGTTCCTCCTCGTCGTCTTCCTCGAAATAATCCTCTTCCTCATCGTAATCGTCATTGCTTCCAAAGCCTAAAAATTCCGCGATTTTACTGCGTTTGTTCTTTGACATAATAATCAAACCTCTTTCTGTAAATTATAATTTCGCTCTCCGAAAAGAGCAGTACCTAAACGAACCATTGTTGCGCCCTGCTTTATTGCCGGGATGTAATCTCTGCTCATGCCCATTGAAAGCTCTTTGAATTTTGCTCCTAAAATGCTCTGTCCCTTGATGAGCAATTCGTGCATTTGTTCAAAATAAGCATTTTGTGCAAGCTCATCCGCATCCGCCGGAGCCACGGTCATAAGCCCTATAGGGTTAATATACATAAAATTCGTCAAATTGTCAAGAAAATCCGTTAAATTATGCGGAGAAATTCCCGATTTTGATTCTTCCGCGCCTATATTTATCTCAATAAGCACGTCAATGGGCGTCTTGCGCTTTTTTTGCGCCTCCTTATCAAGCTGTTCGGCAAGCGCGATCCTATCAAGAGAATGTACAAGTGTGACCTTATCTATTATGTATTTTACCTTGTTTGTTTGGAGCTGACCTATAAGATGCACCGACGCCGAGCTGACGAGCGCGTCATATTTCGACATAAGCTCCTGAACTCTGTTTTCGCCTATATCCTTGATACCGAGTGATATCGCTTCGTTTATTTCCTCCGCAGTACGGGTCTTTGTAACGGCTATAAGTCTGATATCTTCGGTTTTTCTCCCACATTCCGCGCAGGCGGAAGAAATATTATCGCATATTATCGCGTAGCGTTCCCCTATCGTCATTTGCTGTACACCTTCATTCCGATTTTCAGGGAATCCGTCATCGCAATGACGGTCTTTTTTGAATCGGTATAAATAACATCGACCGATATGCTGGTCTTGCCCGCCGCGTTCTTGATCAACACTTTATTATCTTTGATATATTTAGGCGGAACGGTAAAGCCCTCGATCCTTTCGCCGATAAACACGTCTGCCGCACGCATGTCGATATAGCGTTCGACGTTATCTTCAAAGCTGAATATCAGGAGATTTCCTTTTTTCTCGTTTATTATGCGTTCGAGACAGCCTATTTCATGCTCTGTTTCATTTCCTAAAAATACCGGGTAATACAGCCCCTCTTGAAAATCCTCGGTGCTGTCAACATTGACCGCAAGCTTCCAATGCTCACTTGTGACGATTTTGAAAGCATTCATATTTGTATCAGTCGATGCTTTCTGTCTGTACTCCTTAAATGAAGCTATGGACGAAACCGAATCCGTATTCATATTTTCAAATCCGTCGCAGTAGAAGCCGCAGTAGCCGCTTTCGGAAGCGGAAAACACATCACACCACGCATTGAGTGACTCTGTCATACTCTTTTCGTCAGCATACAATTCCTGCAAATACGTGTTGGAATCTGTATTATAGGTTTCTTTGATATAATTCTCGCGATCCTTCATCAAGGTGCAAAGTGTCGAATAAAGCTCTATATAGCCGCTTTTTTCCTCGCTCATACGCCGTATGATAACCTCGATATCGAAATCAAATTTTTCTACTGTGCGATCGTCATAACTGCTTATAACACTTTGATTTTGATATGTGACTATATTCTTTTCGGTCTCGGCAAGCTTTTGAAGTGTGGATTTGATATATCCCTTTTTGAATGCGCGGACTACCGGCGTGCCGGCCTCGATGTAATCACCGTCAAGTATGTTTTCAAAATACAGTTTTTCGTATTCCGAAAGTTCCGTGCATATCTCATCGCGCATTATGATGCCGTCGGCACTGATCCCGTCATATATGACATCGTATTGCACCTTTGCGCTTTTGGGGACCGCGAGCGCCGTAACGGTGACAGCCGTTATAAGAATGATCACCGCAATGATCGCCGCTATGATGCGCTTGTAAAAATAATTCTTTCTTTGCATATTACTCCTTAATAGACTACAGTGTTATCCGTCGGCAAAGTATCATCCTCGGTAGCATATTTGAGGTCAAGATAATATTCCACTATATCCTTTACCGTACTGCTTGCGCGCGAGCCCGAATAGCCGTTCGGAATATATACTACGATAGCTATTTCCGGCTCATCATACGGCGCGTAGGCAACGAACCACGCGTTATCCTCAAGGTTGATCTCCGATACCTGCGCGGTACCCGTTTTGCCGCCCATCTGGTCGTTGTATTTGAATTTATTGAAATAGTTTCTGGCAGTCGAGGAATACCTGTCCTCCGACTCGGAAACCATGTCCTTCATGCCTTTCATTATGGTGTTGAGGTTTTCCTGCTTTACATCAAGCTTGCGCACAAGCGTGGGCTTCTGCTCGTATATCAGCTCTCCGTTTGCCGACGTGACCTTGTCGACGATATGCGCATCGTAGACATAGCCTCCGTTCACTATCGCCGAGATATACCGCGCTACCGCTATCGGCGTGACGGTTGTGATGCTCTGCCCTATTCCTGTCTGAATGGTAGTCGTGTTCGTCCACGTCACCTGCACGAGCGAGCTGTATATATCCCACTTTGTATGCTCAACGACATACGCCCTTGACATTCCGTAGCCGTCAACGAGTATCTTTTCTATTTCCGAAACTATCTGATTGCGCGTATTGCCTATCATACCGAAGCATTTTGTTATTATCGAATTTATTTCGACCTCAGTAAGCGTCTTTTGAGAATGGCTCATGCAATCCTCAATATACGAACGTATCTGCTTCGATACAAGATACGGCAGACTTGTATCCTGCGAGTTTACATCGCGAGTGCTGTCGTAAAGCGTCTTTTGGTCGCCGACGATACCGACCTTTTCGCCCGTAAGCTCAATATTGGTCTTATTGAGCAGACCGAGATTCGTTGCCCATTTTTTGATTTTCTCTATGCCGAGACGGTCTGCTACCTCATAATAAAAATAGTTACAGGAATAGTTTATTGCGCTTACGACGTTTATAGCGCCGTGCGTTTCATGATTATCTCTGTACCAACCGCACATGGGCCCCTTCTCTGTGCCGGACACATACTTGCGGTATTCGCCGAGGTCGGTTATCGTTTCATCCGCGGTTATCGCGCCTTCCTCAAGCCCCGCAAGCGAAACGCAGAGCTTGAATATCGAGCCGGGCGTATCCGACGAGCTTATCGCTTTGTTAAACAGTGGTTTTCGCTCGTCGCTTATTATCGCATCGTAATCCTCTGTGGAAATGCCCTGCGAAAACAAATTCGGATCATAATTCGGCTCGCTCACGAGTGCAAGCGTATCGCCGTTCTTTACGTTCATGACAACGACCGCGCCTACGGTCGCATAGCTTATTTTCCTGCCTCCGCGCTTTGCAACGAGCGCGTCGTATGTTGCCGCCTTTTTCTCGTACTGTTCATGCTGTACCTGATTGATTTCGGCGATATTCTTTCTGAGCGCTTCCTCGGCTATCCGCTGAAGATTAGTGTCGATCGTGAGATATACGTTATCGCCGCCGGATGCAGGCGTATACGAAAGCTCACTGAGTATTCTGCCTCCGTTCGTGACTTCTACCTTGCGTGAGCCCAAACGCGCGCCGCTGCTTCCGGTAAGATAGTTTTCCATCACGTTCTCTATTCCGGATATCCCGACGATGCTTTCGATATCATAGTCAAGCTGCTTGTAATACTCGACATTTTCCGCGGTTATTCTTCCAAGATAGCCGATTATATGACTTGCCACCGCGCCCTGCGGATATACTCGCAACGACTTTTCCGTAACGTTGAAGCCCGAAAGCTCATAGCTGTAGCTTTCTATCGCCGTAGCAAGCTCCAAGCCAATGTTTTTAAGTACTGTTATTGATTTTGACGACCAATATGATTCAATGCTCTTCTGCCATACACCGAGCACCTTGAATGCCGTGGTATCATCCATATCCTCAGGGATGCAGTAACGGGTGCGCATTTCACGGTAAATTTCCTCTGCGCTCATCGCAAGCCCTTTTTTGTCGGCAAAATAGAAATTGCTCCGCCATGTATTCTCGCGTTTTTGGGCGGTTTCACCGTCAACATCGCCCCACGAAAAGGCATATTCGCCGTTGTCCTTTTTTGATATCGAAAACGAAGGTTCTATGTCGCGCCCGTATTTGTTCATCAGCTCAAGCGCGAAAATTATGGAATCGGTATACATCTCGCGCTCGGATTTGAGATTGTATTCACGGTAAAATTCAAGATTATAGCTTACCTCGTCCTGTGCAAGCGGGATACCGTTGGTATCAAGTATTTTGCCGCGTGCGCCCTCTATTTTAAGCGTGCGGGTGTGCTTGACAGCCGACGCGGTATCGTATTCCGCGCTGTGAACGAATTGCAGGTCGGCAAGTGAAAAAACAAGAACGGCAAACGCAAGAATAAACGCCGTAATCACAGTAAATGACCGACGTTTACCATTGCTGTTCTGTTCTTCCTTTTGCAGAAGTCCCATCAAAGATACCTGCCCTCGTTATCTTTTTTCTCTTGCATAAAGGACAGTGAAAAAAGAAATTTGTAAATAAAATATATCAACAGTGATGCCGCCGCCGTATAAAGCACTGACGGCAATCCGTTTATGAACGTTCCGAATGTCAGAGTAGCGTTAAAACGCATGAGATACAGTATGAAAACAAACAGAAAATGCTTTACCGCCACAGCGACCGCAACTGAAAGTACGCTTATCACAAGCGAGTTTTCTTTGATAAAAAACATCGACAACGCGACCGCACCGGCAATAAATAAATAGATGCCCGTATTTACAAACGTCCCCGACTGTGTAACGATGTCAACAGCTATTCCCGAGTACAGAGCGCAAAATATCGGCGGATACCATTTGCGTGTAAACAGAGCCGTCAGTATGACGGATATCATGATAAAATCTATTTTTGCACTGAAAACAGCTATTTCGGGCGCTATCATCGTATGAAAGAAAAACGCAAGTACGGAAAGAACGAATATTACAAAGGTGCGCATCCGTTATTCCCCCGTCCCCGTTATTATCAGGACATTCTCAAGATGGTCGAAATCCACCGACGGAGAAAGCTTTGCCGATGAGTTTATCTGATTTCCGCCGCTTCGCGATACTTCGGTGATAGTTCCTATTTTTATGCCCTTCGGAAACACCTCGCCGAGCCCCGATGTCACTACCGAATCGCCGGGCTTGATTATCGCGTTTGTCGGAAGCTCCGTCATCGTGCAGTAGCCCGCCGTTGAGCCTGAATCGCCTACGCCCTTGACAACGCCCATATCACGGCTCGCCTCCGATAATGCCGGAACGCCGCAACGTGAATCGGTTATGGCAAGCAAAACGGATGTGTTATCCGAAACCTTTACGATTTTTCCCGCAAGACCGCCTTCGGCTATAACTACCATGTTTTCGCTGATGCCGTTACCGGAGCCCTTGTTGAGCGTATATGTTGCGCTGTAATCGTCAACGCTTCTTACTACTACCTTCGCATATTCATATGTAAACTGCGGGTAGCTCTCTTTTTCATTAAGAAGCGCGAGCAGACGTTCGTTCTCGGCTTTGACCTCATCGGCGACCGACTGAACGCTTTCAAGCTGAGCAAGCTTATCCTGCGCGGCTGAAAGCTGATCGCGAAGCCGCATACGGCTTCCGAAGCTTGCAAAAAAATCGCCGACACCGTCAATGGCTCTGTCAGACGCGAAGATGACGGGATTTATCACATACCCGGAAATTTTCTCCAAAAAAGCCACGCCGCTGTTAAACATCAGTACAAGCAGTGAAGCCGCCACAATTACGCTTATTATCACATATTTGATTGCCTTAGTGCGTTTGCGTTCGCTTTTATTCATCTTCCGCTCCGATTACGAAAGGTAGTCCAGGTCTTCAAGTGCCATGCCCGCACCCGTAACAACGCAATCGAGAGGTGTTTCGGCGATCACTACCGGCATACCCGTTTCATATTTGATAAGCGTATCCATGCCGGAGAGCAATGCACCGCCGCCGGCAAGATAAATACCGCGCTCCATGATATCAGCCGCAAGCTCGGGCGGAGTATCCTCAAGTGTTACCTTTATCGCGTCTATTATCGCCATAAGCGGCTCGCGGAGTGCCTCGCGTACCTGCGATGATGTTATGGTCACGGTTTTCGGCAGACCCGAAACAAGATCGCGCCCGCGGATATCCATTGACATTTCATCGCCCGACGGATATGCCGAGCCGATACGCATTTTGATTTCCTCGCTCGTGCGCTCGCCTATCGCAAGGTTGAATTCTTTTTTTACATAGTTGAGTATTGATTCATCAAGCTTGTTTCCGGCAATTCTGAGCGAACGTGAAACAACTATCCCGCCGAGCGAGATCACCGCCATTTCGCTTGAGCCGCCGCCGATATCGACTATCATACATCCCGAGGGCTCGTTTATCGGAAGACCCGCGCCTATCGCGCTTGCTTTTGGCTCCTCCATTATTTCCACATGGCTTGCGCCCGCGTTTTTTGCGGCATCCTCGACCGCCTTGCGTTCAACGCCTGTAACTCCGCAAGGCACGCAAATCACGACACGGGTGCGTGTAAGTGAAAACGCGCGTGGCATCGCACGGTGTATTATGTCCGAAAGCATTGCCGCCGTAACGTCGAAATCGGCGATAACTCCGTCACGCAGAGGCTTTACGGCGATTATGTTGCCGGGAGTTCTTCCTATCATGTTCTTTGCCGTTTCACCTACCGCCAGCACTTCTTTTTTGCTTCCGGAAACCTTTACGGCAACTACGCTCGGCTCACGGATTATTATTCCCTTGCCGCGCAAATATACTAAGGTATTCGCAGTACCTAAATCAATACCGAGATCACGAGTAAAAATTCCCATTATCCAAAGCTCCTTTATTTATTTGCGGAATAATAGTTTATCAGTCCGCCGCTTAACAGGATATCCCGTTCATCATCCGTCATCGGGACTATACCGAGAGTAATTATTTCCGTTTTGCCGTCTTTTATGATGACTGCTTTTGTTTTTTCGCTTTTTGCGAGCAGATCTTTTCTTATTTCCGGCAGGAACACATAATCGTTGCATTCGAATTTTTCCGCAAGCGACTTATCGCACAAAAGCGGCAGAATCCCCCAATTTATCAGATTGCTTCTGTAACGCTTTGTGGCGTATTCGATCGCGATATTGCCCCATCCGCCCAAAACCTTTTGACAGCTTGCCGCCTGTTCGCGTGCTGAGCCGTCACCCGGCATGTTTGCGAAAATACAGCTTCCCAAAACGCAATCGGAAATATCGACATCAGCAAGAGTGTTAAGCCCGGCAAAAAGTGCCTTGCGCTCATCCGAATTTTCGATTTCAGCAATTTCGTCGGCACGCTTCACATAGTCGGGGTCTTTTCTTGACAGTGTAAAGCGCGAAAGCTTATACGGATTCGACCTGAGCGTGCTTGTTTCTCCCGATGGGATAAGCTCGTCGGTCGTAGTGACCTTATCTCTCAAAACGCTTGCGAGCTTAAGAAGCACCTGCTCCGGCATCGTCTTAAGTGCAGGCCAATCGGCGATATTGGGTCCGAGAACAAGCTCTGCATCGGGCTCTGCGGCATTACGTGCATCGAGAACGCGCTTTTGGTATATATCTCTGTGATAAGTATATTCATATTCTGTATAGTTGATATCAAGTTCATCCGCGCCGGTCAAAATACCGCCGTTTGCCGCAGTCGATGCGATACTGCGTGCATCCATAAGCGCGACAAGCGAAAGTTGACCTTCGCCGGGCTTGCTTCCCTCACGGTTGGGAAAATTGCGCGTGGTGTGACGGATACTGAACGCATTGTTCGCAGGAACATCGCCCGCGCCGAAGCACGGCCCGCAGAAAGCAGTCTTAACAATAGCACCGCTCTCCATCAGTCCCGATATGATGCCCTTGTTGACAAGGTCAAGATAAACGCTCTGGCTTGCTGGATAAACATTCAGTGAGAATGCGCCGTTGCCCGTGCTTTTGCCGTTAAGAATATCATTCGCGGCTGTTATGTTTTCAAAAATGCCGCCCGCACAGCCCGCAATGACACCTTGGTCTACGCGGAAGCCGTCAGCCGTAAGCTTTTGCGAAACACGGCAATCCGATTTCGGATAGCGCTGCTTTATATCCTCGTCGAGCTTTTTGAGTATTTCCGCGGCGTTAGCCTTAAATTCACGGATAGTATAAGCGTTGCTCGGATGGAATGGCAAGGCTATCATAGGCTCAACTGACGAAAGGTCTATTTCAAGCATTGCGTCATATTCAGCGACCGCATCGGGCGCAAGCTCCGCATAATCTGCCTCTCTGCCGTGGGTCTTATAATACTTTCGTACTTTTTCGTCGGTCATCCACACCGAGCTCAGGCAGGTGGTTTCCGTCGTCATGACGTCTATGCCGCATCTGAAATCAACGCTGAGGCTTTGAACTCCCGGACCGACGAATTCAAGCACTTTATTCTTGACAAGACCTTTTTCAAAGACCTCCTTGCACATCGCTATGGCAACATCGTGAGGTCCGACACCTTTTTTTGGCGCACCCGTAAGATATACGGCAACGACATCGGGATAATCGACATCGTATGTACGCTCGAGAAGCTGTTTTACAAGCTCGGGACCGCCCTCACCTATCGCCATCGTTCCGAGAGCGCCGTAACGCGTATGGCTGTCGGAGCCGAGAATCATTCTGCCGCATGCCGCAAGCTCCTCGCGTGCAAACGAATGTATGACCGCAAGGTGCGGAGGAATATACATTCCGCCGTATTTTTTCGCCGCCGAAAGTCCGAAAAGATGATCGTCCTCGTTGAGCGTTCCGCCGACAGCGCAAAGGCTGTTGTGGCAGTTCGTCAGCGCGTATGTAAGCGGGAATTCCTTAAGTCCGCTTGCGCGCGCGGTCTGTATTATGCCGACATATGTTATATCATGAGAAACCAGCGCATCGAATTTAAGGCGGAGCTTGTTCATATCCCCGCTTACGTTATGCGCCTTAAGTATTTTATAGCTGATCGTGCCGCTCTTCGCGCTCTCTGCGCTTTCGATTATTTCGGTACCGTTTTTGATAAATGTTTTTTTTGCAATAAATCGCATATATGTAGCTCTCCCGAATCAAAGTATAACAAGATTCTTTCCGTATGATTTTTTGAACAACTCACTGCAAGTAAGCGCATCCTTGATTTCAAGCGACGCATCGCCCGCAGTTTGTGTTTTCATGATCACGGAATCACCCAAAATATCGCACGAAACACACGAGATGATACCGTCCATGGCACGGTCGAAGCTCTCGGCTATGCGCACAAGCACCGCAAGACGATAGATTATCATAATGTCATCCGCCGATATCATGTCGGAATATCTCTGACATTCCTTCTTGACGTCATCCTTTCTGTGGGCAAGCGCAACGAAAGCGCTCATAAGATGTTCACGGTGAGTAAGTCCGTAAATGTTGGAATTAAGGATAAGATAGAAGCTGTGCCTGTGGTGGTCGTGATACTTGACCTCACTGCCGATATCGTGAAGTGTTGATGCCGTCTTGATTATCTTCATATACGAATTGGGCAGCTTGTGAAGCTGACGAAGCTGTTCGAACATCATAAGCGAAAGCTTTGCCACATTGTTGGCATGCTCAACGTTTTCCTGGAACAAGCCGAGAACGTTTGCAAGCGAATAGTCAAGCACATGCTGTATCGGGTGTGTAACGATCGAAGGCTGCATCTGTTCAAACATGATGCCCTCGCGCAGACCGCTGCAGCTTATGAAAATATCCGAGCAATCGACATAATTCGCCATTGTCTTGATCGCGGCAAAAGCGGCAAGGAAGATATCGGCGCGTTCATTCGAAAGCCCTTTGATCTTCATTCGTCTGTCCAGATCGAGACGGCACATGTTGTCGTAGAGCGCGTCTATTTCGCGCGGACGGATAACATAATTGTGCAGAGTGCCTATATCGCGCTTTGTCTTCATACGCATGATTTTACCTAAATTTCTGAACGAGCCGCCAACACCGATAAGCGGAAGTCCCTGAACGGTCGAAAGCCACGGTATCGAATCAAGCTGCTGACGGTAGAAATCCTCAATGGCGTCTATCTGCTCCGGCTTAACCTTATCGTCAAGCCCGAACAGCTCGGTGAGCGTTACCGTGCCGAACGGAAGACAAGCAAGCTCTTTTACGGCTCTCTTTTCGAAATGAACTATCTGCGTAGTACCGCCGCCTATATCCATAATAATTCCGTTCTCGGTCTCCATGGTATTGATCACACCTTGGAAAACGAGCGTTGCTTCTTTTTCTCCGGAAAGCACTTCAAGATTGATTTGTGTCATCGCATACACTTCATCAAGAAAGCTTCGCTGATTTGCGGCACGGTTCACCGCCGCGGTGCAATACGGAAAAATTTCTTCAACGCCGTTCGCGGCGCACAGACGCTTGAACATCTGTATCGTTTTTATCAGCTGCTGAATACGTCGCGGCTTTATTATGTTATCGTGCCCCATATCCGAAATAAGGCGCACGGGCTCCTTAAGCTGGTCGGCGATCCTATAACTTCCGTTATCATAGATATACACAAGTATAAGTCGCGCGTTGTTAGATCCGATGTCCATGATAGCAATTTTTCTCATAACTTTTTCCTCCGAATATTGTGTTCAAAGAGATAAACTCTTCTAAATAATATAATTTTTAATATTATATACTATTCTTTAGGAAAAATCTATAGCTAATTTGAAATTTTTTTGATTTTTTACAAAAAATTTTATTTTGACGGTTTGTTTTTTAATGCGTTTACGAGCATATATATACCAAAAGCGATAAGAAACAGTGAATACAGCTTTTTCAATCTTATTCCGGAGCCGCCGAGAAATGCTCCGGCACACGCGCCCATGAGTGCCGCGGGAATCAGTTTGACAAGTGAAACATCCGTTTTTCCCTTATTAAAAAGCGTCACCGACGCCGCCGCCGGAATGTAGCATAAGAGACTTATATACCTTGCATCAGTCTGTTCGATTTTGGTTATTTCTGTCAGGCACGGTATCAGCAACGCTCCCCCACCGAGTCCGAGACCCGCGAGTAAATATGCAAAAAAGCCGAATACAAAATACAGTATCATGTAAACAAGCCTCTTATACCTATATAAAGTATCATAACTGCAAAAATTATTTTGATATGCTTGAGCTTGAATCTCCCGGTCAGCAAGCATCCGGCGATCGCTCCCGCCACTCCCCCGATGCACACGGGCAGTACAACCGAAATATCTGCATTAGTACGGCAAATGACCGCACTGAAAATCGCAAGCGGCAGAACAAAAAGGCACACCGACGAATGTGCTTTCCTTTCGTCACCCAAGTATTTGTACAGCAACGGAAGCGCTATCGCACCCCCGCCTGTCCCGAACATTCCGTTTACCGCACCCGCCGTAAAAGCAAGAAAAATATACAGCATAAAAATACACCCGTGTGTATTTTTCTCATTTAGTCCGCAAAAAATGTATTTTTTTTATACGGTGGCTATGCCTCACGTCCGTTTTTGAAAAGCGGGAAACATTACAGAGCCTCGCTTCAATATAAAAAAGCAGTACGTGGGGCAAGTGACTGACGGAGCTCCGCAGAAAGACAGCGTCATCGCATAAGCGGAACCATTTTGCTTGCGCGCTTTCGGGTTATGTGTTACAATATGCACGGAGGTGTTGCATTGTGAAAAACATTATTTTTGATTTCGGTCAGGTACTCGTCAAGTGGGACAGAGAATACATGACGAGCCGTTATGTGCCGGAGCCCTATGTCAAAGAAGTCGCGTCGATAATATTCGACCCTATGCGCTGGCATGCAATGGATAAGGGCATCATTACCGAGGAAGACATCAAGACTGAAATAGCAAAATACAAGCTTTTGCCGAAAAAAATCATTCCGTCGGCATATAAAGCGCTGGATAATTGGCATAATCATCTTCAGCCGATGGAGGGCATGTGGGAGCTGGTAGGTGAGCTTTCAAAAGAATACAACATTTTTCTTTTGTCGAATATTGCGATATCATTTGCCGAAAACTGCAAATGTCCGTCACTTGAACCGCTTTTCAAACATTTCAGCGGATTCGTATTTTCGGGCCCGCTCCACATCATAAAACCTCAGCGTGAAATATTTGAGCATCTTCTTAATAAATACGATCTTAAAGCTGAGGATTGCACCTTCGTCGACGATAACTCCGACAACATATCCGCCGCCGAAAGCTACGGCATAAAATCGTACTGCTTTGACGGCAACGCCGCCGCACTGCGTGAATTTCTTCTTAAAAAGTAACCTCCGCCTGATTGGACATTTTCGTGCAAAAGACATAAAAATTCTGCCCGGCTTTTTTTAGCGGGCAGCGGTCGCGCGAGCAGAATCAAACAAAAATGTAATTTGTGTCCCAAGCGGGAATATACGGCAAATGTCTGAGATAAACTCTGTAATCGGGGTTTATCTCTTTTATTTTTATCGGAAGCGCAAATATATCTTCGCTTTTATGATACGCCGAAACAAGCATCTTGGGCTTATAGCTTTGGATCGTGTTCACCGCACCGTCAAGCATTTTTTTCTCTGCGCCCTCAACGTCGGCTTTGATGTACGAAAAGCTTTTGCCGAGCGAATCGACGCTGACGGCTTCTATCGGCTTGCCTGCGCCGATACGCGATTTTCTGCCGCCGGAGGATGAAAACATGACCGTTTCGCACTTATCGCTGACGGCATTGTTCAGCGCAAGCATATCGGAAATATGTGCGGTATTTTCAAGCAGCTTACGGAAATTGCGTGTATCCGGCTCAAGTGCGGTGATGCTTCTCCACGATTTTGCCATGTGCGTAAATTCAAGCACCGTGTCGCCGTTATACGCGCCGAGGTCGAGATAATCCTCATTGTCGGTGAGCGCAAGCAATGACATCATTTCGTTTTTATCGGTTTCGCTTGCAATAAGATGCGACATTTTGCCGTCGAGCTTAAACATGACGTTTTCGGTAAAGGTCTTTTTCGAAAGCTCATCATAAAGCATAGCAAAAACCGTTTCAAGCTCCGCCGCATGCTTTTGGGCAAATTCAAGCGTGAACACTTCCCCGCCCGCAACGGGAACATCCGGCGCATATGCTTCGCAGTCAAGCGATGTCATAAGCTTCATCACATCGGGAAGCTGACTGCCGAAAGAAACAAGCACTATCATATCGGGAAAAGTCCGCTTTGCCTCATAAAAGCTCATCACGCGCATCGAATGAAAGCTGTTACCGCGCACAAATCCGTCACTTGCGAACACGCCGCTCGGCGCAAGCGAATACTTTTCAAGCTGAGCGATTATCGCATCAGCTCCGTTGCCCATGCCGTAAAGCACTATCGGGCGATGCGACGAACGCAGATAATGCCATATATCGGTTTGCGGAAGCTCAAAGTGTTCTGATAAGCGCATCTGTTTCCCTTTTGAATTCCGCTTCGGTCAGCTCGCCTGCTTCAAAACGCTTTTGGAGTGCCTTGAACTGTTCTTCGACCTCGCTGTAAGCCTCGGTGGCTTCGACATCCGCGGCGGCGATATCCTCGTCGAAAAGACTTCTTTTGTTCTTGAAAACATCGTAGTAGCGCAAGCCGAACTCACGCAGTGACTTTGCGTTGAAGTGGAGCTTATCCGCCTTGCATGTGAGATTTTTGGCGGAAACGTAATATGTATTTTTCATTGTTTTGCTGATATCGACGAGCTGTTCGTTTATGTGTACATAATTTGCATACCGCGAATCGTATTTCGCAAATTTAAGATAATCGCCCAAACCGCCCAAAAGCACGGGTACATCCTCTTCCCCGATGTCTATTTTCAGCTCAGTGAGCATCGTGACGAGCTTTTTTGTATAAACGGGATAACGATCGTCATCGGTATCGGATTCGCCCTGATGCCACAAAATCGCAGTAAGCTTGCTGTTGCGCTTAGCCTGACGCGCACAGAACACTGCGTTATCATAGAGCGGCATGCCCTTTTCCCACTGATCCATGCATGAGCCGCCGTCGGCACACGGGATCAGCGCGGCGATATCATCGGGGTTATCGTCTATAAAGCTTTTGGCAAAGCTCGTGGCAAGATTAACGCCGGCAAACGGTCTGTCATAATTCACAGGCTCGCTGAGCATCTGCCAGCAGGCGTTGCGCATCATTGCAAGGCGTGCGTCGGTTATCTTCTCCACTTCGCCGAGAACGCCGCGCCCCGCCATATTTGACTGTCCTATAAGTAAAAAAGAATATATCATCTTAGTCCTTCCAATTTTTCGGGAGTATAGTTTTCAATATAATCAAGCACCTGCTCTGGCGTATCGAACGCAGGGAAAATCTTTTTGCATTTTTCCTTGAGTGCGCCCTCGGCGATCGCATGCTCTATCATTTCAAACATTTTATCGTAATACCCGGCGGTGTTGAGTATCGTAATAGGCTTATTGTGCCTGTCGAGCTGTCTGAGCGTCATTATTTCAAAGAACTCATCAAAGGTTCCCGCCGCGCCGGGCGTGACGATGAACGCATCCGAAAGCTCCTCAAGCAGTTGCTTGCGGTCACGCATGCCCTCGGTGCGGATGACCGTATCGCAATCGAGCTTCAAAATGGAATCGTCCGTAAAAAACTTCGGGATAACACATGTTATATGTGCCTTGCCTGCTTCCGCTCCGCGTGAAACAGCACCCATCATGCCTGTCGAACCGCCGCCGTAGACGAGCTTATGTCCGCGTTCGGCAAGAAGGCGTCCAAGCTCCTCGCCCGCTTCGATATATTTCTTTTTCAAATTATCGCTTGCCGCTCCGTAAACGCAAATATTCATAAAAATCTCCTAATTCAAAATAAATTTATCAAGTATATCGCAAGTGCCGCTGCCCATTATAAGCACCATATCGTTCGGCTCAAGCTGAGTTTTCAGATATGCGCCGCACTCCTCCATGCTGGGTATGTACTTGCAGTCGTCACCGTACTTTTCGATTATCTTATCGACTATCATTTTTGAATTTATTGTCGGATCGAACGGCTCACGGTCGCCGTAAACGTCGATTATTACCGTTTTATCAGCCTTATGGAAGCAATCTACAAGGCGGTCGAACTGTGCTTTGGTGCGCGAGAACAGTGCGGGCTGATAGATGAGCCACAGACGGTTTTTCTTAATGTTCAGCGTCGCTTCTATCGTCGCGGCTACTTCCTCGGGGTGATGACCGTAATCGTTGTATATCTTCGCGCCGTTATAGCTTCCGCGGTATTCGAATCTGCGCCCCGCGCCGGTAAAAAGCTTAAGCCCCGACAGTGCTTCATCGAGCGTCACGCCGTTAAGCACCGATGATATTATCGCCGCCATCGAATTGAGTACGTTTACTTTTCCGATGACGGAAAGCTCCACATGTGCGTAGAACTCATTCTTTTTGAACATATCGTAGCGCGGATAGCCGTCATCGCTGTAGGTGACGTTTTCGGCATGGTAATCGGCGTTTTCGTCAAAGCCGTAGCTGACGGTTTTTCTGCCGCACTCGCTCATCATCCTGCGCGTACGCTCATCGTCAAAGCAACCGACGACAAACCCGTTTTCATCGGTAAGCTGACAGTATTTTATGAAGGAACGGTAGATATTATCCACGGTTTTGAAATAGTCAAGATGATCTGAATCGATATTCAGCACCACCGCCGTGTGCGGACGGAGCGTCAAAAACGAATCAACATATTCGCATGCCTCGGTGATGAAGAACTCATCCTTTCCCGTGTAGACGTTACTGCCGACGAGCGGAAGCACACCGCCGATATGTATCGTAGGCTCTTTCTGCGCTCGGTAGAATATCTCCGATATCATCGACGTTACCGTGGTTTTGCCGTGCGTGCCGGCAACGGCGATGCACTTTTCGCATTTCTCGGAGATCAGCCCGAGCATGCCTGCACGGTCCATGCACGGTATGCCGTGTTTTTCCGCATACGCGCGTTCAACATTCGTTGCCGGTATCGCCGCCGAATAAACGACAAGTGAAGCGTTTTTGACATTTTCCTCACTGTGTCCCACCGTGGCGTTGATGCCCATTTGTTTAAGCCGCCGGAGCGCCGCCGAATCCGAACGGTCGCTGCCGCTTATATTGCTAAAGCCCCAATTATGCAGTATTTCGGCAAGCCCGCACATGCTGTGACCGCCGATTGCGATGAAATGGATATTTTTGTTTTTGTAATCATCAAGCTTTATCATTGTTTATGCCTTTCCGAAAACTCTCTTTATTTCTTCAAGATACGCATAGCCGTTGACGGTATCGGGCTCAAGATAGCTTCCCTCCGTCCATTCGTTCCATGCGTTCACTGTAATTATCCTGTCTTTTTCTTCACGCTTTGAAAGCATTTTTTTGAGCATTTCAAGCGATTCTCCGAACTGCTTCGGCGAAACCTCAAGTATCCCCGTGAACGGATACCCGTAATTTGCATAAACATCACTTTGAACGGTACGCGGCGAAGGATCCCAGCCCACCGTCGCATTGGGATAATAAACTGTCTTATACTCCGCATCGTATTTTTCAAAATCGGCTTTTACCCTTTGCTTGATCTTTTCAAACGAATGTTTGGGAAAATCAAACGGCTCGTGATGCGCCCAGCAGTATGTTCCGCAGGAATCAATGCCGAGATACTGCATCTGCGCATCGGGTGAAGAAAGCATCCCTTCCTCAGGCAACACGCGGACATTGAACAGTATCGCATTTATGTGCATTTCGCCCAAGCCGGCTTTGCGCACGCGCTCGCGGAGATCATCAAGCGCACGCTTGCAGTTCTCCAACCCGCCGAGACTTTGTATCAGCGTGTTCAATTCGTATATCGAATAATACAGCTTTCCGTCAACACGCCAATACGACGGCGAAGAAAAATATTTTTCTATGCAGTAATCGGTAGCCTTTACAAAAACCGCTTCATCGACCTCGCACCCTAAAAGATGCTCCGGCGCGTGCAATGCGCGTGCGGGATGATTGTTGCCCCAATATCTGTGGTTTGCGTACATCAGCGCGAATTTGATCTTCCCGACATTTTCGGCTTTGAGGAAGCCCTCTTCAAGACAGCGCGAAAGGAACGAACGGTTTTCGAACCAATACCAATCAAACAGAAAGCAGTCTATGCCGTTATCCGCGGCGGCATCTATCTTTTTTGCCATGACGCGCGGATCGGCTTCATCCTCATAGCCCCACAGCGGGATCTTTGGCTGAACATGTCCTTCAAACCTCGGACGGGCGCATTTGAGCAGCTCCCATTCCGTCCAGTTTTTACCGTGAAAGCGTTCGTTCGCTTCATCGACATGCCAATTCGGAAAATAATACACAGCGGTCTGATAACCGTTTGCCATAAATGCACCTTCTTAAACATAAGATGTTCCGTTATTATGATACCACAACCGCCTAAAATTAGCAAGTTTTATTTGATGTCAAGCGTTCACTTAAGGCTTTTTATCAGCTTGTCGAGCTTGCTCTTTTGCTCACGATTGAGCATCGGAGCGATGGTTTTCGCAATGCTCTCCATTTTTTCATTGCTCATAGTTCCGTCTTTCTTGCCGCGTGCCACCGCCGCGTTCAAATCACGCAGGATATCGTTTTCGCTTTTGCCCTCGTATTTTTTTGCCATTCCTTTAAGCTGTTCAAGCTGTTTTTTCTGGTCAGTGTTAAGCTCATTTTCTTTTTGTGAAGCGTCGGTGTCCGCAGCGTTATTCGCGTGTCTGCTCTGGCTTAAAGTCCGTTTCATAGAATCACCTCAATACAATTTATGCACTTTTGATTTTTTTGTGCATATTCTATACTATGAGGTGATATTTCCGTGAATGACATTACCGTTTTACTTATTATATGGGCGCTTTCGGATAAAAAAAGCTTCAACGGCATAAAGCACGCCATTGAAGCCGCGGACAGCTTTAATTCGAAAATAGACAGCCTTTCGGGAATGATGAACATGTTGCCGAACATAATGAATGCGTTTTCATCCGACAATTCCGATCACGCGAATAATGACGTGATGAACGCAACAAAATATATAGATACACTCAAAGATATGCTCCGCTTTATAACCTGATTTCCGTTGCGTCAAGCGACGCGGTGTTTGTTTGATCGTGAGTGACAAGCAAAACGCACGCATCGGTTCCGAGCTTCTTTATTTCTTCGCGTACAACGGCCGCATTGTCCTCATCGAGCCCTCTGAACGGCTCATCGAGCAAATATATATCGCCTCCGAAAGCAAAGCAACGTGCAAGAGCGCATCTTCTCTGCATACCGCCGCTCATTTCAGGCGGCTTTTTTTGTGCAAATTCCGCTATTCCGAATTTTCGTATATAATATTCCGCCTTATGCTTGTCTCGTGCGGCAAGCATTATGTTTTGATAAGCCGTCAGCCACGGCAAAAGTCTGTCCTCCTGAAAAAGATATGCTATTTCACCATTACAAACTATTTCGCCGTCATATTTTATAAGCCCCGCTATCGCGTTGAAAAGCGTGGTCTTGCCGCGTCCGGACGAAGCGTAAATGCAAAATATCCCTTTCGAAAACGTACATGAAAAGCTATCAATGACTGTTCGTTTGAATTTTACCGTAAGATTTTTTATTTCAATCATTTGGCACCGCCGAAGCAAGTTTTCCAAGTGTCTTTTTTATCAAAAGCTCAAGGAACAAGCTTATTATGATAACTACCGCCGTCCATGTGAACACATCGAGAGTATCGAGCATGTTTTTGGCGTTGAACAAATTCCCGCCGATAGAGTTTTTCGGTTGGCACAGTACCTCGGCCGCGACACCCGCTTTCCACACAAGCCCGGCGCAGGTGCATAGCGCCGACGCAAAATGCGGCATCACCGACGGCATATAAATGTATTTCAGCTTTTTGGTTTTTGAAAAACGATACATCTCAGCAAGCTCTCCGAATTCTTTCGGAACGCTTTTTATGCCCGCTTTTACGCCGTTTGCGATTATCGGAAGCACCATCAAAACCGATATAAACACGGGTATATCATCTCTTTTGAGCCATATCCACGCAAGCATTATGAATGATGCGACGGGCGTTGCTTTGATGACCGTCATCAACGGTGAAAAAATTGTGTCAGCTGATTTTATTGAGCAAACGCATCCTATAGCGCATCCCAAAATTGTACCGACAGCAAGCCCCTCAGTGATCCTCAAAATGCTCATCAGCACGCTTATTCTGAAATCATGCGTCATAAAAAGCGCCGCAAGACGCTTCGCAACAGCCGCGGGAGAGACGATAAGCAGCTCGTTCGATACCGCAGTACATACGATTTGCCAAACTGCGAGCCACATCACCGTTATGCCGAGTATCACTGCAATGCGTTTAAATATAGAAGCTTTCATCGGGCATTTTGCCTCCGATCACGCTCGGGTCGCTTTCGTAAAGTATGGCGAGGAACGCATTTGTTTTAGTTTTCATTTCATCGCCCGTCAAAAGCACTATCGACGAATTTGGTATCGCTTTTTGCGCGATCTCCTCAGACGGAACGATATTGAACTCTTTTATTATTTTTGCGGAATCGCTGACATTTTCGTTGACATATTTCACCGATTCGGCGTAATCATCAAGGAAAAGCGCGATCGCATCCTTATTCTTTTGAGCGAAATCAGCTCTTACCACAAGACAGCCCATCGACAGCAATGCTTTGTTGTCGCTCGCTTCATTCCAGACATCATTGAAATCAAGGGCGATACGAAAACCCGTGTTTTTCATGAGGATATTCGATACCTGCGGCTCTGGCATAAGTATTATATCGGCGTTCCCGGCAAGTGCCTGAGCGGCAAGCTCGGCATGAGTGGCGAAATATTCGACATTACAGTTTATGTTGTTTTTCTTCAGAACATAATCGAGCGCATACTGCGGCGTTGCAGACTGCCCCGACGAATATATTTTTTTGCCCTCAAGGTCCTTTACCGAATGCACGGTATCGCCCTTTTCAAGTACATACAGCACGCCGAGCGTATTTATCGCCAAAAGGTGTATCTGACCGTTTGTTTTATTGAAAAGCGTCGAAGCGAGATTTGTCGGCAGCGCGGCGATATCAAGCTCACCGTTTATCAGAAGCCCGGTCACATCGGTCGGCGCGGAAAAAAGCTCGATATTGTATGTGTTTTTGTATTTTTCGCTTGAAGCATTTTTCATTATATAGGACATGCCCATCCCGGTGGAACCGTTCAGGACGCCTATACGGAATACTGTCCTTTCGGCACTCGTGTTGCCGCCCGCGCCGTTACTATCCGCACCGCAGCCTGCAAAAGCCGCCGTCAAAAGTATTATCGAAACAACCAAGCATATTATTTTTTTCATTTTTACCGCCTCAATCATTATAAGTTTTCGATGTAAGCACGCTTTTTACGTTTACGCCGTCTATTCTGCCCAATTTACCGCATAGTGCGCCGATACGGTCGTTCGTACCGTCGACCGTCACCGAAATTACGCATATCGACCGCTTTCTGTACGGAAGACCCATCCTGCCGATTATGATGTCCGAATACAGACTCAAAAGCTCATTGACCTGTTCCGCCGAGCGTTCGTGGTCTTCAACGACTATTCCTATAATGCCGATCCTCTTTTCCATAAATACCTCCGTCAAAAAAAATCTCTTTACCGTACTTTTCGGTAAAGAGAATAACATTACTATTTTTCCCAAAAACTCAGTACGTAACCTTGTTGTCAGATTTTTCTATATAAGCTTCGATGTCGGAACGCATCCTTCACCTCAGCAATATTATTTTATGTTGTTTTTTTGAAAAAGTCAAGCGTTTTGCCCCGCTTTTTCAAAAAAAAACGGGCAGAAAACACGGGGACAGCGCCGCCGTGTGGAGTTTTGGGCGGAGCCCCGAAAAGGGGTACAGGAGAGTGTCCTGCGAGAAATTCTACTTAACCTTATACACTCTTATCCCGTTCGCGTTGTACACGGCGTCGTATTTTGCGGCGATCATTTCCTCGTTGACATCGTAGGTGGCTTCTTCTTCTCTGCCGACGACGATATAATCGACATTGTATTTTTCGATCAAGGCTTGGTTTGCTTCGACATCGGAATAAATAGCCGAAACATCATTTTGCAATTTATAGAAGTCCGGCAGACCGTGCGTCGAGAAAAACGAATTGGAGCCGCAGACGACATTTCTGCCGCTCATGCCGGTAATGGTGTTATTGTACCTGTCATTTGTGAGAAATACATCGTCGCCGTCGGTATTGTTTTGTATCCACCACGCAAGCTCGACCTGCTCGGATGAAAATATCTCATATTCGCCCGCGACCGCCTCGCGTCCCATCGAAAGCACGGCACTCAGCATGCAAAGTGTCAACACGAGCGCGGCTATGATCTTACTTCCCTTTACCGTCTTGATTTTTGAATAAATAATGCACATGTATTCCGCTACCGCACCGCACACCAGCACATACGCCGGATACAACAGCTTGTTATTATCATATGTGTTCGGCTGAAACGCAAATGTTTCCGCAATGAGCATCAGCACGGCTATAGGTGCGATAATGCTTCTTTGACGCTTGCCTGCGTTAAAAACGGCAGGTATCAGAAGCAACGCGCATATCCCCACATTTTTGATATAGAACCAAATATACTCATCCTGATAATTTATCCAATTGAAATGCGGACGCAAAAAACCGGAGCCGGAGCTTTGCCTGAACGTAAAGCATATAAGCTGAGGCAGTGCAAGCACGAGCACGGTAATGAGATAAACTCCCCAAGTCGAGAGTATTTGCAGAAACAAGCCTTTTTTGAGCGCATATATAATAAGGAAGATATATATAGCCGTCATTGCCGTCAAGCCTGCTATAAGCGCGTTTCTGCCGGAAATGTCAAGATCTTTTTTTACAAGATATGTTATTATCATAGCTCCCGCGGTCAGAGCGAAAACAACCCACGCGATTACGCCCGTATGCTTGAGCCGGACGGATGCCGCAAGCCGTGAAATCATCCATACTGCCGAAATCACTGCAATGCTCAAAAAAATATGCGTGCTTATAAGCGGCGTAAGTCCCGCAAAAATCCCGGCGTGGATAAAATACTTTTTTTCCTTCATGAATACCGCGCGGTAGAGCAGATACAACACCGCAAAAAGCATCATCCAGCCGAACAGCGTCGCCCGCTGAGGTATCATCATGTCGCAGAAGGTATTCACCCAGCGTATCATGCTGGAGTTCAGGTTTGTCGGGGTCTCATACAGCGCAGTGAAAATGCGTGTAAAGTTGTCAGATGAATTTTTGAGTCCGTCAAGGAAATAGATAAAGCCGAATCCGCCGTTGAAAAAGAACAACAGCCACGCTATTATCGCACGCGAGAACTTTTTCAACCATTTTTCGAAAAACACATACGCACCCGTAAATACGTTGAACGCCCCGGCAAGCGTAGGGAGTATGTACGCAAGCCGTAATGACGAGCCGAACACATATACCGATGCCGACACGGTATCGCTCAAAAACGGATACGATACCTGCATCGTTGGCAAAATATTGTACACAAACGGCATTTTACCCTGCGCCACGGGAGTTGTTATGAAGCTTAAATGGATGTTCGCGTCAAAGTAGGTGCTTTGCCCGAAAATAAGACCGCCGTCCGGCGCGGGAGCAAGAATGTGATTAGTTTCAACAATCGTGTAGAAAACACACATCGGGATTATAAACAACAGTGCGAGCAAATCGTTCTTATACGACGTAAAGCGCTGCTGATTTTTCCGGGATCTGCCATTTTTTCTTTTGGATATATATGACGCAACAATCAAAATACCGAGAAGCACAAGTGCCGTGATATGCGAAAGTATATTGAAGCCGAGCACGATGGAGCATACCGCCGGAAGCCACATGAGCATAACCGTTCCGAGCGTTGTGCCGAGCCAGAGGCGCACGAACGGTCTGAACGCATCAAAAAGCTTTTGCGAAATAAATATGCCCGCCGTCAGATAAATGATAAAATAAAGGAAACCCGAAAGGTTTCCGAAAAAAGTGCCGCTGAACATAAAAAACATCATCCCTGCCGTAAAATCATCATTCGCCGCGCAAGCGCATCGTGATATCATCCACATAGTTTTTGAGCGTATCATCGGTTTTGACGGCATTTCTTATCTTGCCTATACCGTTTATCACGGTGGCGTGGTCACGTCCGTTGAATTCGTCGCCTATGCGCGATGTTGAAAGGTCGGTAAGCTCACGGCACAGATAGTACGCTATCTGACGCGGCATTACCACGCTTTTATCTCTGCGCGTGCCTATTATATCCTCGGGAGTTATTCCGAAATATCCCGCGACGGCTTCAATTATCATTTCAGCTGTATAGTACTCGGGTATTTCGTTGTGATAGTCCTTAAGCGCATCACTGACAAGCTCCGCAGTAAAGCTTCCGCCTATGAGCGATGAATACGCCGTTACACGCTTGAGCGCGCCTTCAAGCTCGCGGACATTGTCGCTTGCTCTTTCGGCTATCATCAAAAGCAGATCTTCACCTATCCTGATGTTCTCGATCTCCGCTTTTTTGCGCAGGATAGCAGTACGGGTCTCAAGATCGGGCGGAGTGATATCAACTATAAGACCGCCTTCGAAGCGTGAGCAAAGTCTGTCCGAAAGCGTTGCGATATTTTTCGGCGGTCTGTCGGAGGAAAGGATTATCTGCTTGTTGGCGTTGAACAAATCGTTGATATTATGGAATATCTCTTCCTGTGTGCTTTCCTTTTTCTCCAAAAACTGAACATCGTCTATCATCAGAACATCGACGTTCTGACGGTACTTTTCTCTGAACGACGCTATCTGATGCTTTGAAAGCGCCTTAATAAAATCGTTCGTATACTTTTCGCATGTAGTATACATTACCTTTGTTGACGGTGATTCGCTTAGTATGTAGTTTCCTATGGCGTGCATGAGATGCGTTTTGCCCAGCCCCACGCCGCCGTATATGAACAGCGGATTATTGAGCGTTGCGGGAGATTCCGCCACACTTACCGCCGCCGCGTAAGCAAACTGATTGCTCGTACCGATAACAAAATTGTCGAATGTGTATTTTTCATTGAGCATCGGATGCGGTATGACCGTCTGCTCCAACTCGTTTTGGTTAACTACCGAAGGTATCTCATCCTCTATTATTATAACGGCGTCGGCGCCATTGCCATCAATGACGATATTGAGGGCGGCAACGAGATACTGATGCAATGCGCCGTCATTGCCCGTCATGATACGTCTGCGGTGCATATCGGAGGGAGCTACCAAAAACAGAGTATTGTTCTGAAACTTGAACGGTTTGAGCGTAGCTATCCACGTCTTGTATGTGATAGGCTGTATTTCATGCTGTGATTGTTCAAGGATCGAACATATTTGCCCGAAAATTTCTTCCGCCGACATTGCTTTACCTCTTTCGTTTTTTTGCTGAGTGCTACTATCATATCACAAAATTTTCGGTTTATCAAGAGAAAAAAGCGTTTTTGCAAAATAAATTTTTGCAAAATTGTGGATAACTTTTTGTTTTGCACAATATCTTGTGGATAACTAGCAAATAACACAGCTTAACACCATCGTACAAAAAAATTTCATGACAGCTTCACAGCAAATTTTCGCTCTTTTGGATTTTTTCGTTTGACACAATCAGTTCATTCCGTTATAATAATAACGTTATTGTAAGTTGGTGGAACTTGCATTTCCCGCGTTTTCGCGATCATAAAGCAAATTTGCGCCCATAGAGGCGATTATGAAAGGATGATTTTATCATGTTAAGAACTTATCAACCCAACCGTCGTAAGAGAAAGAAGGTACATGGCTTCCGCAAGAGAATGCAGACCAAGAACGGACGCAACGTACTTCAGAGACGTCGTCGCCGCGGCAGAAAGGTACTCAGCGCGTAATTCGGAGGTGCCCTCTTGAAAAAACAGGACATGCTAAAAAAGAACAAAGAGTTCAGGTACGTCGCTTCGAGAGGCAAATCATACGCAACACCTTACATGGTGTTGAAGTGTGCAAGCATAAGGGCAGGCATAAAAATAGGTCTTTCGGTAAACAAGGGCTTGGGTAACGCCGTTGTCCGCAACAGAACAAAGCGCATCATGCGCGCAGGTATCACGCCGCTTTTGCCTTCATTAAAGACAAATACGGCATACCTTTTTATTGCCCGAAAAGCACTCGTAGGCAAAAAGTCCGATTTTGCACAGTCGGAAATGCTTTCTTTGCTTTCAAAAGCGGGTGCTTACAAAGACAGGTGTGAAGAATGAGACAACCTGTAAAGTACATTCTGCTCCGGCTGATAGAATTCTACCAAAAGCAGGTATCACCCTGCTTTCCGCCGGCTTGCAGGTTTTACCCCACTTGCTCCGAGTATGCACGCGAAGCGATAGAACGCTTCGGTGCCCTTAAGGGCGGAGCGTTTGCACTGTGGCGCATAGTGCGTTGCAATCCATTTTGCAAGGGCGGATACGATCCCGTGCCGCTCAAGAGAGGACAATCCAAGTGAGTTATATTAGTGAGTTTTTCGGCTGGATTTTCGATTGGATCAACGGCTTTACAAACAACTACGGTCTGTCGATAATCCTGTTTACGATACTTTTCAGGCTCGTGCTGTCACCCTTTGACATAAGAAGTCGTATCGGTCAGCGCGAATATACCGCCAAGATGGCTAAAATACAGCCTGAAATTGATATGATAAACAAGGCATACAAAAACAATCCCGAGAAAGCACAGCAGAGAATGATGGAAGTGCGTAAGCGCGAAGGCATCGGCATGATGCCCAAGGGTTGCGGTATGATGTTATTGACCTACCCTATTCTTCTTGCGTTCTTTGCCGTATTCCGTAATCTCGCCGCTGAAAAGCTTTGTGAGCTTTCACAGCTTGCAAGTGACGCGGACATAGCGCAGTGGTTTGATACAAACAGCTTTTTGTGGATAAAAAACATTTGGCAACCCGACGTATATCTTAACTTCGGTCAGACATGGGGTCTGAGAACACTGTGGATAATCAAGAATATCGACGGATACATTCTGCCGCAGGCAAACGGCATAGCCGCAGTATTGCAATCGGCATTCAAGAGTGGAATGCTTGATGTATTCAATCCCGGTGGGCTCGATTTCGCAGCGTTTACGGAGCAGGTAGCCACGGGGCTCGACGCGGCAAGAAGCTTCGCCTCATCCAATTTTGCGACCGGCGCATCATGGATAGGCGGAAACGGCTTCTATATTTTCCCGATCCTTGCAGGCGTTGTACAGATTTGGAGTCTTAAGGCAACAAACGTACAGCAGCCGGCGCCCACCGACGCTCAGGCGGCTCAAGCGGCAAGTACGGGCAAATTCATGAAGATATTCTTCCCCATAATGTTTGTTTATTTCTGTCTTGTATCATCTACGGCGCTCGCTATTTATTGGGTTACCTCCAGTCTTTGCATGCTCGTTTTGAATTTTGTTATCAATAAAGTTCTCGACGCACGTGACAAAAAGAAAGCTTTAGCAGTTGAAGGAGAAAATAAATAATGGCAAGAGTCTTGGAAATTGAAGGCGATACCGTCGATCAGGCTTTATATTTAGGGCTTGAGCAGATGGGCCTTTCAATAGACGAAATTGAAATGGAAGTAATTGAATACGGCAAAAAAGGCTTCATGGGCATTGGAAGCAAGCCCGCAAGAGTAAAGCTTACCGAACGTGAAGAAGCAATTGTGCCTGATTTTATTCTGAACAAAAAAGAAAAAGCCCCCCGTAAGGACAAAAAAGACCGTCCGCATAAAGACAGACGCGACAAATTCGAAAACCGCCGCGCTTCTGACGGTGATGGCGTTCCCGCGGTCAAAAAAGAGTATTTCCCCGAAGGTACCGAGTTCGTCGAAAACGAAGTTACTGAGTTTTTGAGCGGACTTATGAAGCATATCGGTGTCAACGGAACAGTAAAAGCCGCCAACACCGACAACGGTCTGCTTATCAACCTCGAAGGTGACGACATGGGCGTGCTCATCGGACATCGCGGCGAAACGCTCGACGCGATACAGTATCTTGCTTCGCTCGTTTACAACAAGGATAAAAATGATTATCAGCGCGTTACGGTCGATACCGAGAACTACCGCACAAAACGTGAAGGAACACTCATCCGCCTTGCCCGCAAAAAAGCCGGTCAGGTAGCGCGCACAGGTCGCAAAGTCGTACTTGAGCCGATGAGCCCGTTTGAACGCAGAATAATCCATTTTGCGCTCCAGAACGATAAATATGTTACCACCTACAGCGAGGGCGAAGAGCCTAACCGCCACATAGTTATCGACAAGAAGAAAGACGAATAAATTTCGCGATGACTCCCCCACTTATAAGTATTCACCACGAAAAGTGCCCAAAAAAAACTTGACAAACGCTTTATCAGCTGATATACTATAAGTGCTTTGAGGGAGTAGCGAGCGCACAGCAAGTGCGTAGCAAGTCAACAATCCCGGCGTCGTGCCTGATTTTGCTTCAAATTGCGAGACTCAGATATACCCTATCGCGGTATATTTGAGTCTCTTTTTTTATATTGGAGATGATTTTATGGATGTCTTCTTATTCATATTCAATTCGTGCTGTCTCGGTGTCGGACTTGCGATGGACGCATTTTCGGTATCACTTGCCAACGGTCTGAACGAACACGATATGAAAGCACGAAAAATGTCACTGATAGCGGGAGTGTTTGCGATCTTTCAGGCGCTCATGCCGATGATAGGCTGGATATGCGTTCACACCGTGGTAGAATACTTCAAGTCGTTTGAAAAATTCATACCGTGGATCGCGCTTGCTTTACTTATATATATAGGCGGCGGAATGCTTATCGGCGGCATCCGAAAAAAGGCAGATGACGGCGAAATCAAAAAGCTGACGGCGGGCACATTGCTTGTTCAGGGGGTAGCGACGTCGATAGACGCACTGTCCGTAGGTTTTACGATAGCCGGCTACGGTCTTTACGAGGCGATCGCCGCATCACTGATAATCGCGGCGGTAACGTTTGCGATATGTATGCTCGGACTGAAAATAGGCAAAAGATTCGGCATGCGTTTTGCCAATTCCGCATCAGTATTCGGCGGGATAATACTCATAATAATCGGTTTTGAAATCTTTATAAGCGGAATATTATAAATCAGGAGGTAAATATGTTAATTCCGATACTTTTGTTTCTTTTAGGACTTGTACTTCTGATAAAGGGCGGCGATTGGTTTGTCGACGGTGCAACGGGCATCGCCAAGCGTCTGCATGTGCCGGAGCTGCTGATAGGCGCTACCGTGGTCTCTATCGGCACGACATTGCCCGAAGTCATGGTCTCGGCGACCTCTGCGGCACAAGGCTTCGGTGCGATGGCCTACGGCAACGCGATAGGCTCGATCATCTGTAATACATCACTTATAGCGGCGATAACGGTCGCTATAAAGCCATGTGAAACTGACAAAAAATCTTTGACTGTCCCCGTTCTTTTTTTCTTCTTTGCGGCGTTAATTTATTCATTCACGGCGTATCTCGGCGGCTACTTTTCAAGACCTATAGGCATTTGTTTACTCGCTGTCTTTGTACTGTATATTGCGATAAATGTTTCATCGGCGCTTAAGGAAAGCAAGAAAAACGTCGTAAGCGAAGAAATAAGCGGAAGCATTGCAAAGGATATAATCCTGCTGATAATCGGTGCAGTACTCATCGCCGTCGGCGCAAAGCTGCTCGTCGATAACGGAACTAAAATTGCCGAAGGCTTTGGTGTTCCCGAATCCGTCATTGCAATAACTTTTGTCGCGCTCGGCACTTCCCTGCCCGAGCTCGTCACCGCGATAACCTCGCTTGTAAAAGGACATGGTGCACTGTCACTCGGAAATATAATCGGCGCAAATCTTTTCAACCTCGTGCTTGTCAGCGGAATTTCGATCGCCATAAACCCGTTTGATATCAGCGAAGGCATAGCGAACGGAACAATGAAATCGATTGCCGGCATGAATGCCTCACTTATTGTCGATGTTCCCGTAATGCTCGCCGTAATGCTGATCCTAACCGTGCCGCCGCTCGTGCGAGGCAAACTCTCCCGCGTTCAGGGAATACTCCTGCTTGCAATATATACGGCTTTCTGCGTGTTTCAATTCGTGGTATAGCATAAGGGGCTCCTTTTCCTTGACCCTACCCGTTTTTTTCAAAAAAGCGGGACAAAAAACTTTTGTGACTTTTTGAAAAAATCTCCCGCCGTAAGTAGGACGGGAGATTTTTTATTATAAAACAATAAAAGTATTTTGCCGAGCTTTTAAAAAAAGCTCGCAGAGGTGCGGGGACGGAGTCCCTGCGAAAAAAGAGAGGCCGATCAAAATCTGTGCCAACGGCATCCAAAGAGTGACGGGAATGTATCGCCCTCGGCTTTTTGATAAAATACCGAATAGAATGAGCCGTCGGAAAGCTCAGTTGCGGACGGATATCCGAGGTCGCCGTCGAAACCGAAGCAGATATGTTTTTCTTCGCCGAACGTCTTGCCTCCGTCAACGCTAAAGCGCACACATTCACCGAACGGTTTCTCGCGTCTGCCGTAGCTCAGGAGCACATCGCCGCTTTGGGTCAGCAAAAGGTGCGGAGGCGCACCGCAATAGCCTGTCAGAACGGGCTTTGTCCACGTTCTCCCGCCGTCATACGAAAAGGTTTTCACCATAGTCATATGTCCGTCCTTATCAACACGTATCATACCAAGCAGTGTACCATCGGGCAAACAAAGCGCGGCAGGCTCATGCAGATGCTCGGCTTTCAGTCCATCAGGCAGCGGAACCTTGCCGATAATTTCCCACGAGATCCCGTCATTGTGGCTTACAGAGCAGTAAATCATATCTTTTTCGATATCAAGCCCGGAATAAAACTCTTTGCCCAAATGAAGTAACGTACCGTCCTTCATAAGCAAAGGTCCGTGCGGCGATGTCAGCGGTGCACGATGCGGTTCACTCCACGTCTTGCCGTAATCAAGAGAAATTTTTGTAAAAGAGCCGCCCGGCTCGCTGTGCTTCTTCCAATACTTTTTCATTACTTCGGATAGCGGAAGTGAATCCTCAGGTGTGATTTTTGTGATGATATCATCCCACCATTCATCGTACATCTCCGCAGGATGATCAAACCACATGAGCAGCATTTTACCGTTACCTATATATACCAGCCCTGTATCGCGGTCATCCATCAGTGTATCATTGACGATTATCGGTCCGCGCCAGGAAGCGCCGCGGTCGTCAGATATGAACATCTGATTCTGACCGAACGGGCAGATATGCGAAAGTCTGTGACCCGAGCAAACAGCGTAGAGTACACCGTTTTCGTCCTGTGTTACTGTCGGCCAGCCTATGTAGCGAAACGGCAGCGACTCATGCCGGTAAATTATTTGTGCATCCATTATTAAACTCCGGCAATCGAACAGCTGTCCCGGAAGCTTCTTTTTCTCTTTCGGCGGAAAATTCTTATCGAATTTTTCTACATCCTCGTCTTTGACATAATATCCCGACGGCGTCTGATATACTCCCGTAATACCGTCAAGATACCCCGGTATCAATTCCTTGCATAAAAAGAATGAATCGTCGGCGTCTTCCGGCAGATCATGATAGCGTATGCCGAATTTACGGGCATAGTCAAATCCGCTCTTGCCGTAAAAGCCGATATTTCCCTCAAAGAGTACAGCGCCGAAGCCCATTTCAGATGCCTTTTGCAAAGAAAAATCCAACAGCTTTTTACCGTAACCCTGGCGTTTAAGCTCAGGCTTGATTCCGATAGGACCCATCGTCAATATAGGAATGATCCTTCCGTCGTCTGCCTCGATAACGGTTTTTACAAACATGTTTTGCCCGATGATTTCTCCGTCCTTTTCCATGACCAAATCAAGCTCTTTGACGAACGCCGGATCGTCTCTCATCAAATAAATAACAAAATGCTCACTGCACCCCGGACGGTAAACATTCCAGAATGCTTCGCGTACAAGGTTTTCTACTGTTCTGTGTTCATCGTTTCTTTCCTCGCGTATTATAAAATCATTTTCCATTTTTTCTCCTTTTTTTGACTTTATCCACGCATCAAGATAAGTCATCTGTTTATCTGTATGAAACCAATGCTCGCCGCCTCGCATAACGGTGAGTGATGCGCCGGTTTTTTCCGTAAAAGATTTGACCGTATCCCGCGAAATCAGCATATCGTGTTCGCCGTAAAGAATATGTGTCGGCACATTCCAATTCACGGGATTTTCTCTTATATAGCAAAGATATTTCCACGACAACATCTCGCCGAACGATGTAAATATCTCCTTTTTATTCCGTAGCTCGCTTTCCGTGATGTTTTCGGACGTCATCATTTCAATGATAAGCTTTTCCATATCGACTACGGGCGAAATAAAAAATGCTTCTTCGATTCGTGCAGTTGCATTCATCGCAAAAAACGCACCTATGCTGTTTGCTATCAAGGTAAACGCACCGTATTTTTTATTTATTTTGCCAAAAAACTCCGAAAACTCCGTTTTTGCATCCCACGGAGTTTCAGAAAAATAATCAAATCCGATAACTTCACAATTTGGAAAAAGTGCTTTATAATGTGCGGCTTCCGAAGCGTCACCGCCCTTGCCGTGTATATAGATGACAGCCTTGCTCATAGCTGTTCCGTCATTTTCGTCTGTTGCGTCCGCCGACAATAATCACAAGACGCAACAGCTGCATGACCGATACCGCGAGCGCGGCAACATACGTCAATGCGGCTGCACGAAGCACTTTTTTGGTGCCGCTGAGCTCGTCGCCGACAAGAAGCTGACCTTCTTCGATACACTTGACGGCACGTCTGCTCGCGTCAAATTCCGTCGGAAGCGTTATAAGTTGGAACAACGTACTGAGCGCGAAGCAGGCAACACCGACATACGCAATAAAGAAAAACGTTTCGCTCAGATAACCGAGCAGCAAGCCGATTATAATAAGCGGAACAGAAAGCTTTGATCCGATGTTCGTGACGGGGATTATAGCTGTTCTTAGCTTTATCGGCACGTACTCGTCAGCATACTGTATCGCGTGCCCCGCTTCATGGCAGGCGACGCCTACCGCCGCCGTCGAAGCACTCGAATACACATTTTGTGAAAGTCGTATCACATTATCCTTCGGGTCATAGTGGTCGGTGAGGTCGCCCTGTATCATCTCTATTCTGACATCCTTAAGCCCGTTGGAATCAAGCACGAAGCGTGCGGCTTTCATTCCGGTGATATTTTTCGAATTATACTGCGTTTTGTATTGATTATAAACGTTATTTACATTTGCGCTCGCCCACAGAGCAAATATCATTGCAGGCAGGACGAACACAAGATAAGTCCAATCGAAGTACATATAAAAAATCTCCCGTTAAACTTTTTTGGTAAACTGCTTTGCACAGACACGGCAAGTTATTTTGATTTTACCCTTACCTTTCGGGACGCGGCAGTAATTTTTACACCCCGGACATTTGATGTACCTATACTGCTTGCGTTCTCTGAACATTGTTCTGTACAGCTTTGATTTTGTACGCATTTTTTGTGTTTTTGCAAGATAAGCGTGATTTTCCATTACGCGTCGGTTGATATTCTTTGAAAACGCACGGTAGATAATAAACGCTATAAGCACGATGTTGACAGCATTAAGCGCAAGCGCGACTATCTTAAGCGAAAACAAATTGAATATCATTCCGATAACCGAAACGGCTATTGCGGCGATAAGCATATCTTTACCCAATTCATCAATGCCGTAGCGCCCGTACATGAATTTCATAAATCTGTTGAACATAAGTGATCTCCCGATGTTTTTTATCATTATACACTAAATTTTTGATAACTTCAAGAAGCAAAAGTGAAAACTCGGAAAATTTTACATCGCACCGCGGAGCTTATCAAGCGCCGCTTTCTCTATCCTGCTTACATACGAACGCGATATGCCGAGTCTTTCAGCGACCTCACGTTGTGCCAGCGCGCGGTGTCCGCCGAGACCGTAACGCATTATCAATATACGTTTTTCCCGTTCATCGAGTATTTCATTCATTTTTCGAAGCATATGTTTAATATGTATTTTTAATTCTGCATTTTCGGAAACCTCGATTTCTCCCGATGCAAGAATATCTATCAGCGTTACTTCGTTGCCTTCCTTATCAGTACCTATGGGCTCAGACAGTGAAACCTCGTTTTTCAGCTTTTTTGTCGCACGCAGATACATGAGTATTTCGTTTTCAATACATTTCGACGCATATGTTGCAAGATGCGTCGCTTTATCGGGCTTATACGAATTTACCGCCTTGATAAGCCCTATCGAGCCTATGGAAATGAGGTCATCTGAATCGTGCGACGACGAAACATATTTTTGTGCGATGTGCGCAACTAAACGCATATTGTGCTCTACGAGCTTTTCTTTTGCTTTTTCATCACCCGAAAACCACCTGCTGAGATATTCTTTCTCCTCCGCTTTACCGAGTGGCTTCGGAAAATAGTTTTTATCCCTAATATGACCGATAAAAAAACGTATTCCCGACAGCAATGTCAGTAAAAATGACATACAACCACCTCCGCATGATGATATGCGCGTTTACGACAAAAAATGACAGTTATCAAAGTTTCTATTCATGTTGACCCATTGCGCTTCGCGCCGCTTTGCCTCAAGGAAGTGGCAGGAAGCAGTTTGCCGACATGCGAAAGCATTATATCTTTCCGCTGATACTTTTGCATAAAAAATTTTCCCGCCATACTCGCGGCGGGAGAATTTTTCAATAAATCAAAAAAGCTTTTTGCCCGTTTTTTAGGCGTACTGGGGCAATTGACGGAGTCCCTGCAATGGTTCGGGGGGCAGAGCCCCCGTGCCGTACTCACTGTGCTTGAATGACCTTGACTTCGTTCGGGGAATACTGTGTTTCGCTCGTTATGATATCAAGTATTTGTGCCACCTTTGCCGAAGTCAAGTCGGCATCCTTTACAACGACGTTTATGCTTGTTGTACCGAATGTCACCACAGCGTCCGCGAAGCCCTTTGCCTTCATAAGTCCTTCAATAGTATTTTCAAGCTCCATATTCGATACTATTTCCATTTTCATTTGCTGAGCTTCCTTTATCGTTGCATCATCCGTATTGGCGTTTGTGATGACACTTTCAAGATATGTCATTTCCTCTTCGCGATTGCTGGTGCGCTCGCTCTTGTACGTTGAAAAGAAATTCGCGGTTTCAACGTCGCCTGTTTCCGCTGTTTTGTCCGCCTCATTATTTTTTTCACTCTTGTTTGACGCTATGTACTTCCAATTCAGAAGTCCCGTGACGAGCAGCAACACCACCATTGCCGAAATAACCATTGCTTTTCTGCTGATTTTGAACATAATTTTCTCTCCTTAATTCATTACAAAGATTTCTACCTTTTCCGGTGATACCTGAAGCACCGTTTCGACCGCTTTCTGCAAATCCATTCTGACCTTTATATTGTCAGCTCCCTGTGCTACCACGATCACCCCCTTGATCTCAGGTTCTTTTTCGACCACTACAAGCGCATTTTCGCCGTTTCCCGAGCCAACCGTAACGGGTTTGCTGTTTTCTATCACCGTTTCCGATTCCTTAGTCCCGCCGTTCTCGCTCTTTTCGGTGACGGTATTGACCTGCTTTTCGGTAGTGCTTGCGCATACTGCCTCGCTTCCGCTGACGTAGGTTATCATTACATTCACGCTTCCCGCGCCTCTGATACTGCTTAATACCTTTTCAAGCTTCTGCGTCGCATCTTCTTCCGTATTATTAGATATGCCCGTACTTTCCTTATTATTACTCTTTGACGGAATAAAATATATCATCACCGCCGCCGCGCAAAGTACGGCTATTACGGCTATCTTGAACTTTTTTGAATTTTTGAAATGCACAATAATATCATTCATTACGATTCCACCAAAAAAATATTTTCCTTTTCGACACCGTATATCGCACTGAGCGAGCTTTTAAGATACTCACTGAGTGCCTGACGCTTTGCACTCTCAATAAGCTTATCATACCTTACCGTTATGTGTATCTCGGAAATATCATTGCCGTTCTGAACCACACTGACGGACGCATTTTCAAAGCCGGACACTCCGTGCACGATGCGTTCAACTGCAGACGTATAATCATATGTACTTTCGCCTTCGGTAAAATCGAAGCTGATCTCGGGCATTTTTGTAATAAGCGGCTGCATGATGCAAACACTCAGCAAAACCGCCATCGCAAACCGCGCATACGCTCTTATTTTTCCCGATGGCAGGATGCTGTCGGCAAGAAGCATCGTAACAGACGCCCCGATAAGCGTAAGCACATAGCTTTTTATCCATTCGCTCATCACAATCCCCCGCCTCCGGCGCCGATTATCATTCCGAGATAAATGAACCACAATACGCTGACTCCGAACAGCGTGACCGCGATCATTTTCAGAAAATCGTAAGCACGATCCGTTTGCAGCGACGTTATTCTCCCCGCAAACGGGCGAACGCATGCCGAAAATATCCTCAAAGCCAGCATAAACCCGAGCAGATTTACGATCGGTGCAAGTATTATCCCCGCTATCGCAAGCATACCGGTTACTCCTACGGCATTTTTTATCAGTGATCCGCTCGAAAGCACAAGCGAAAGACTTTCACTGACAGAGCCTCCGATTATCGGTACGGCTGAGCTGAGTGCGTATTTTATTCCACGCACCGATATTCCGTCCGAAATGCCGGACGCAAGTCCGCGTATGGCTATCACTGCCGCGAAAACCGTAAAAATACCGCCGATAAGCCATGATGAAATGCTCTTAAAAAGCAAAGCGACACCCGACAGCTTGCCGTCCGGCAAAAGAGTATCGGCCTCCGAAATCACAAAGCCGCAAATCAAAAGCGGAAATATTATATCCGTAGCCGCTGAAATAAGCACGCCAGAGAGCAATGATACCGTAGGCGAAAGCGACGCAGCACTCCCCTGTGCTCCGCACGATGCAAGCAATGTTGCAAGCACCGGCGTAAGCACTTGAGAAAACGCACGGATACCGTGCAATGCTTCTTTTGCTTCCGAAAGCGGCTTTATTACCGCAGACAAAAGCGCACAAAGAAAAATTATTCTGCCGCCCGTCAGTGCCGCTTGCTCAGTATCCGGCGAAAGTATTTTCAGGTTTTCGACGATCGAAAGTACCATTGAAACAGCAAGTAATACTCCGAGTTCTTTTATGCCGGATCGCAGTGAGCCGTTCAGCATCGCTGTGATCTTCTCTTTCCCGCTGTTTTTTAATTCAAGCTTGTTTGCCAGAATATCTTCGATTATTTTTCCACAAGTCCCGAACGGCGTCTGCGTATCCGTAAAATCACTGTCGATGTTCTCCGCACTCAAATCAAGCGCAAGTGTGCGCAGCGTAAACAGTTGTGTACACAGCATGATAAGCGCGACATACAGAAATAATCTTTTCATTCCATCACCGTAACAAGCTCAAACAGCTTTTCGATGTACGGCAGACATATCACCGTAACAAGTATTTTTACCGCCGTTTCGCACTTGTCCGCCACCGAATTTTCGCCCGCGTCACGGCAAAGCTGTATTCCCCACTGTCCTATAAAGCTGATAAGCGTAATTTTGATAACCGAACCGATCCACCCGGCGTCAACGACAGTGCCTATCGCACTCATTTGTTCTTTGATTTCAATTATGCCGTCAAGCACGAAAATGAGTATCATAGTTCCGGCGCATACCGAAGCCGCAAGCGCGATCACAGGTGAATACTTTTTTATCGGCAGAATTACAAATACCGATAACAGTGCAAACGGTATAAGTACATAAATCTTATCCATCAATATAACTGAAACGCGCTGCGCACTGCCGAAAAGAAGTCTTCCACCATATCTACTGCCATAAGAAGTACTATTATCAGCCCCGCGATCGTAGTGACCATTGCTATATCATCGCGTCCCCACTTTGTCAAAAGCTGATTAAGAAGCGTCACAAGCACTCCTATCGCGGCAATTTTAAAAACGATATCTATACTCATATTATCAGCACCGCGACAAACAGTCCCAGCATAAGCGCAACTGCGGGAGCCGTTTTTACTTTTGCGCGATTTTCCTCCTCAATTTGCTGTTTATACCGCATAAACGTATGTACGCACATATCAAGTGAAGCGGCTATTTGTGAAGCGTCACTGCTTGATTCGGCAGTGTACAGCGCTTCCGCAAGTATTTTCAGACACTCTTTTTCTTCCTTGCAGGATGCGGAATATTCATCAAGTATCCGCTTCATTCCCGCATTTTGCCTGCTGTGCGCGAATCGGCAGAACACGCCGGCTCTGCCACGGTCGAATTTTTCGAAAAAATCATACATGTTTTTGCCCGAAAACATTACCGCGCTTTTCATTTCGGATGCAAAAAACAAATAGCTTCCGACAAGCTCTGCCTTTTTACGGATGTAATCCGAATACTCTTTTCCTGTTTCATACATCCCGACGCATATCACGCATGCGCAGATAAGCCTTATAAGCATGCTTTTCCCTCTCGGTCAAGCACATTGCCGACCGTTCCGACACCACGCGTACCGTCTAAAATAACATATCGCTCAAATCGCAGACCAAGCCGTGCTTCCACATCCTTTGCGGAGCATCCGTGCGCTGTCGCGATCACTTTTACGCCCTCCGTCTGCGCTCTGCGCACCGCCAAAGCATCCTCATCGCCGCCAAGCTCATCGACCGCTATGACATCAGGTCTGAGCGAGCGTATCATAGCATTTATCGCAAAAGCTTTGGGCGCGTCACTCATCACATCGGTACGCTTGCCTACATCAAGCCGCGGCACTCCGTTTTCACAAGCGGCTATCTCGCCCCGTTCGTCGGCTACCGCGACATTGAAGCCGTTCGATGAAATCATTCGCACAGTATCACGCAAAAGCGTCGTCTTGCCGCATCCCGGCGGCGATACGATGAGCGTATCAAGCGGAATGCCGTTTTCGGTGATACGGTCATAAACCGTGCGTGCACATCCCTTTACCTCGTGATGCACGCGCACGCAAAACGAATCGACACAGTCGATATGCGTCATGTTGCTCTCCGAAAAAGAGTATCTTCCGCAAAAGCCTATTCTGTTGCCGCTGAGAGTAATATAGCCTTCCTTTTGCTCCCGTATACAACTGTACGGTGCGCCGCGGCACATTCTGCTCCACATTCCGCGTGCGTCGGTTTCGGAAAAAACATATCCGTCACGTCTTGATATGCCCGTTTCACATATCCCGTATTCGACCCCGCCGATATAAAAATACACCGGCTGTCCGACACGAAGCCTGATTTCCGTCAGCCGTTCCCGCTCATTTACGCTCAGGCGCTCATATGCCGCACTCACAAAGCACGGCAAAACATCATTAAGCATAAGTTGTCCTCCGTTACAGAAAAAATATATGTGTGACCGTTCCAAAAAAGAATAAAGGACCGTGAAAGTTTTTTCACGATCCTAATAAAACAAATTTTGAGTAGGTCTGTAAGCCGAGTTCTGTATTCGATGACTATTTATCTATTTCCTGCGTTGCCGCAGGACTTAAGCGATTACATGGGAGCCGGCGAGCAACCGTTAATGCTCCGCTGTCAATCTTGCTTCGGATGGGGTTTACAGGTTCGCTGAGTCGCCAGAGCGAACGGTGAGCTCTTACCTCGCCTTTCCACCCTTACCGCTTGCGCGGCGGTATATTTCTGTTGCACTTTCCTTAGAGTCGCCTCCACCGGACGTTATCCGGCATCCTGCTCTGTGAAGCTCGGACTTTCCTCGTATTTTCACCGCAGTCATCCGACCTGCTCAAAAAATTTTATTCTATGTAAACTATTCTGCCGCAGTTTTCACATTCACAGTAACCGTTCTTTGCCGCATTGGAAACGGTGAATGACGGCATTTCCATATGACATCCGCCGCAACGGCTATCTGCGAGCGGCGCTGTCGGAACGATTTTGTTTTTCTTAAGCCGCTCGTATTTGGCAAGCATAGCTTTATCGACGCCCGTGGCAAGAGCATCACGTTCTTTTTTGAGTTTATCTATTTCCGGTTTCGCGTTCTCAAGCATTTTCTCGTATTCGGCTTTGTTCGAATTGAACTCATCCTTGGCTTTATTTGCCGCCGCGGCATACTCGGTAATTTTCTTTTCGTTGCCGCTTACCTCGGAATCTATTTTATTGAGCTTATCCTCGGCTTTTTTGAGTGCCGAAGTAAGCTTGTCGATATCAGCAACGAGCTTTTTGAGCGCGTCGATATCATCAGGCGCATCCTTAGTGCGGTCTGCTTCGGCAAGCGAAGCAAGCTTTTCGACCTCCGCCGATATCGTGCTTACCTCTTTTTCGGCATCGTCACGCCTTGCGATAAGCTTTTTGCGTTCCTCTACCGCAAGTTCATAGCGCTGTTTCATAAGCGTAGCGGTCTTTCTCTCCTTGCTCGACCTGAGCTGTTTTTCCGCCGCATCAACGGCAAGGTCTGCCTTTTGAAATTCAAGCAGCTTTGCGATCTGTTCTGTCATATATATACCTCCGTTAATTATCGAATGGGTCGGTAATCACTTTAGTTTCGATTACATCACATTCTAACATATTTTTATTATTTTGTAAACTGCATGCGAGCGAGTGTATTATACAACGTTCCGTGTAATAGTGTCCGGCGATAACGAATGCCTTGTTCAGCCGTCTTGCTTCAAGCGCGGTATGATACTTCATTTCGCCCGTTAAAAACACGTCGGCATCCGAATCGAAAATAAAATCCTCACCGGCGCCCGTCGAGAGCGCTACTGTTTTCACGGTTTTGTTAAGCCCGCCTGAAACGATATGCGTGGCTCCCGTTGCTTTTTTGACAAGCCCTATAAATTCTTCGCCCGTCATTTCTCTTTCAAGCTCGCCGCTTCTCGCACAGGCGATTTTTTCGCCATTTGCACCAAATTCACCCAAAAGCTTTACATTTTTGAGCCCGAGACATTCGCAAAGCGAATCGTTAACTCCGCCACGTGCGATATCAAGGCTCGTATGAGCGCAGTAGAGAGATATCCCGTTTTTATACAAAAGCTCAAGAGCACCGCCCTCAAGTGTATCGGCTGTAACTTTTTTTACGGCACGGAATATCAGCGGATGGTGGGATATCATCATATCACAGCCGTTGTCCGCCGCTTCAGATATGACATCGTTCGTTACGTCGAGCGTAACGAGTATTTTGGTGACCTTGCGATTCGCGTCACCGCAAACAAGCCCGCAGTTATCCCATTCATAAGCGTATTCGGGCTTAGCGGTCTTTTCGATCTCATTTATCACATCGCGCACCGTCAACATTCGCTATCACCTCGTTTATCCTATCGAGCTGTGCTTTAAGCTCGGAATATCGGCTTTCATCCGCCGTTCTTGCCCCCTCAGCGGCACGGGAAATTATTGTCGCTTTCTTTTTCAGATACGCAATCGCGTCTTCATCCATGCACAGCTTGTCAAGCGGCGGCAACGAATAATCAAACGCCTGCTGTTTTTTGGGCAAAGCAAGTATTATTTCATAAAACCTTCTGTCCTCACGGGCGATCATGACCTTTTCGACCGAAAATCCTTTTTCAGTCAACGCCTCATACAGTATGTCGGAATCCTTCATCGGCTGAAGTACAAGCTTCGTCCGCGCATACGGATGATCAAGCATCGTGGCGATGACCTCACCGCCCATACCCGCGATCACCGCGGCATCGGTTTTTTCATCTAGCGCGTCAAAGCCGTCTCCGCACTTAAGCACGAGCGCGGCAAGACCAAGCTCCGCTTTAAGCTTTTCCGCCTTTTGAAGCGACTTTTGCGAAATATCCGTTGCGAACACTCTGTCAGCAAGTCCGTTTTGCAGTAAATACGCACTCAGCTTGCCGTGGTCACATCCGATATCGGCAACGGTCACGTTTTTACCCAAAGACGACGCTATCAGCATAAGTCTGCGGCTATTCAAGATAATCTCTCAGCTTTCTGCTGCGGCTTGGATGTCGAAGTTTTCTGAGCGCTTTTGCCTCTATCTGTCTTATACGCTCACGAGTAACATTGAACTCCTTACCGACCTCCTCAAGCGTGCGCTGACGTCCGTCGTCGATGCCGAAGCGCAGACGCAGTACTTTTTCCTCGCGCGGAGTGAGCGTACTGAGTACCTGCATGAGCTGTTCCTTGAGCAATGTGGCCGCCGCCGCGTCCGACGGAAGCGGAATGTCATTATCCGGGATGAAGTCGCCAAGGTGGCTGTCCTCCTCCTCGCCTATGGGCGTTTCAAGCGATACGGGATCCTGCGCTATTTTTATTATTTCGCGCACGCGCTCGACGGAGACCTCCATTTCCACGGCTATCTCCTCGGGCGATGGGTCTCTGCCCAACTCCTGCAAAAGCTGACGCTTTACGCGCGAAAGCTTATGTATCGTCTCGACCATATGAACAGGTATCCTTATCGTGCGGGCCTGATCGGCTATCGCGCGGGTGATCGCCTGTCTTATCCACCAAGTGGCATATGTCGAAAACTTATAGCCCTTTGTATAATCGAATTTTTCCACCGCCTTGATAAGTCCGAGGTTTCCCTCCTGAATGAGGTCAAGGAACAGCATGCCGCGTCCGACGTATCGTTTCGCTATGCTGACAACAAGACGCAGATTGGCTTCGGCAAGCTTTTCCCTTGCTTTTTCGTCGCCTGCCTCGACGCGTTGAGCGATTTCTATTTCCTCATCCGCCGAAAGCAGGGGCACTTTACCCATTTCCTTAAGATACATCCTTACCGGGTCGTCGATGCTGACACTGTCGTTCAGCACTATCATGTGACTGTCGTTTTCGTCTATTTCCTCCATGATATTCTCAATATCAGGGTCAACATCGCTCTGTATCTTTATTCCAAACCCTTCGAACATATCAAATATCTGCTCGATGTGCTCCTCGTTGTACGGTATACCGTCAAGCATATCCATGACTTCCGTATACGTCAGCGAGCTTTTAATAGTGCCGTCCTGTACTTTTTTCTTGATTTCGCACATCTTTTCGATGAGCTGATCGTTCAATTGAGTATTTTCGCTCATATGATCCTCCTAAAACTCACTTTTCAGCTGTTTTATTTCTTTATCCAACATCGCTATTTCCGATGCAAAGCCTATCTTTTCTTCCGCGGTAAAGTTTTCCTCAAGCTTACTCTTAAGTCCGTCGCGTTTACGAACCAAAAATTCGATATTCATTTTAAGGCAACAATCCTTCAAGTATGACTGTGGGTCACCGAACACCGTCGCCTCTATCCCGACAGCGGAAAGTGCCGTCTGACATTCCTCATCGCTTCCGAAATCGCGCATAAGCGTCTGAATATCCGTCTTTTTACCTTTTTCACACAGATACTTGAATATTCTGAGATGCGCGGGACTTACAAATAGCTCGTCCTTAAGGTGCGTCTTGGCGAAGTCCGCAAGATGCGGATGCTCTATAAGTACCGCGACGAGCGCCCGCTCGGTGATAGATTCGAATTTATTCGCTATCCCGTATGATATCCGCGTATCGTTTCGTGTATCCTCTGGTTTTTGTTCGATATTACTGTAAAGTGCCTCCATCGAAAAGCCGCTGTCCGAATTTATCTTTTTAAGATACATTTCGGTCTCGATGCTGTCAAACGCATATTTTGAAACTATCGCCGTGGCTTTTTGTGCATATTCCGCGCGTCCGGCATCGGTAGTCATATCGCACTCTTTTTTTATTTCATCCGTGAGATACTCGATGCTTGTCCGCGCCTTTTTCATCATATCGACAAAGCTCTCCGCGCCGTATGCCTTTATGTATTCATCGGGGTCGACACCGATCGGGAGTTCTATTATCCTCGGCTTGAGCGATTCCGCCTTCATGAGGTCTATGACCTTATGCGTGGCGCTGATGCCCGCCTTGTCGCCGTCATAGCAAATATATATTTCCTGTGCGTAGCGTTTAAGCAGACGTACCTGCTCGGGCGTTACCGCCGTTCCGAGCGACGCCACGCCGTAATCGAAGCCCGCCATATTGAGCGCTATCACGTCCATATATCCCTCGCCGATTATTGCTCTGCCCTTGTTGTTCTTCTTGAGGATATTCAGCGCATAAAGGTTTTTGCGCTTGTTGAATACGGGAGTATCGCCGGTATTGAGATATTTCGGGAGTGACTTATCCAGCACCCTGCCGCCGAAGCCGAGTATATCGCCCGACGGCGAAATTATCGGAAACATCACTCTTGTGCGGAAATTATCGCGTATGCCGTATTCATTTTGTCGGGCAAGTCCCGCAAGCACTATCAGTTCATCTTCGAAGCCCTTTTCGCGCAGATATTTGACAAGCGTATCACGCGAATCGGGAGCGTAGCCGAGCCCGAAGCGCTTTATTATCTGCTCTGTCAGTCCCCGTGAAGTGAAATAGTTCATTCCTTCAGCGCCCGCTTCGCTGAAAAGCGTATTGAAATAGAACCGTGCCGCCTCTTTGTTGGCTTCAAGTATTTTTTGCTTTTTCTCCGCCGAAAACGAAGGTGTGAAGCCGCCCTGTACCTCGGGAAGCTGCATATTTGCCTTTTTTGCAAGCTCAACTATGACATCGTAATACGAAAGATTTTCCTTTTTCTCCAAAAAGCCTACAACATTTCCGCCGACATGGCATCCGAAGCAATAATAAAGCTGTTTATCGCTATCGACCGTAAATGACGCGGTCTTTTCATTATGAAACGGACAAAGCCCTAGGTATTTGCTTCCCGAGCGCTTGAGTGAAACGTATTCGGAAATGACCTCTACGATATCGGTTTTATCTATTACCGCTTCAATAAAATTTTCGGGAAGCCTTGGCATAATTTGATTCCTTTCAGTTTTTTTGCCATGATCGCGGCACGAACAGCTTTTCGTATTCCTTGAGTGCGTAGCCATCACTCATGCCGGCTATATAGTCACATACCGCCTGCTCTTTTCCGTAAATTCCGATCGCGTGTCTTACGTTTTCAGGGAGCGATGCTTCATCGTTCATGTAAGCCGTAAACAAATTGCGCACAACGCCTTCGGCTTTTATTTCTTCGCTTTTGGCAGTACTTTTTTTGCTGTAGATATTTGCGAACATATAGTCTCTCAGCTCGCGCATCACGCTTTCCACCTCATCCGACATCAGGATATCCGGCTTGCCGAAGCTGTTTTTGATTATGTCCGTGACAAGCGTGTTTATCCGCGCGGAATGCTTTGTGCCGAGCACCATATTCGCCCGAAACGGCAGATCCGCATCGGTGATTATCCCGGCGCGGCAAGCGTCGTCGATATCGTGATTTATGTACGCTATCCTGTCGGCATACGATACCACTCTGCCCTCAAGTGTTGCCGCCTTTGAATGACTCGTGTGGTTTTCTATCCCGTCGCGTACCTCCCATGTGAGGTTGAGTCCTTCGCCGCCCTCAAGCTTTTCGACAACACGGCGGCTCTGCACATTATGCTCAAAACCGTTAGAACAAATTTCATTCAGCACTCTTTCGCCCGCATGACCAAACGGCGTATGCCCGAGATCGTGTCCCATCGCTATCGCCTCGGTAAGGTCTTCGTTAAGTTTCAGCCCGCGCGCGATGCTCCGCGCTATCTGACTTACCTCAAGCGTATGGGTAAGCCGCGTGCGGTAATGATCGCCCTCGGGCGATAGGAACACCTGTGTTTTATGTTTGAGCCTGCGGAACGATTTGCAGTATACTATTCTGTCGCGGTCGCGCTGATACACCGTGCGAAGCTCGCACTCATCCTCGGGGACTTCCCTGCCGCGGCTCTCACACGATTTTGCCGCATATGGCGAAAGATATATCCTTTCAAATTCCTCAGTATCAACTCTCATGCCGCACCTCAAAACATAAAAAAGTCTCTTGCTATTCTCTAATTCCGCAAAAGACAAAAAAATCCTTTATTTTTATTTTCAGTTCAAAAATTCTTAAAGCACCGATCGAATATAACAGTTTATTTCAAGGCTCCTGCCGTAAAAACATACGGTCACTCTTCGCCGTCCTCATTTATTTCTTCGCTGTACGCATCCCATATTTCGTCAAGCAATACATCGTTTTCAACAGGAAGCAGGAGTGTATCGTCGCCATCTTCCTTATACTCCATGACTATTACCTGCGCTTCGTCATTGTCCTTTTCATCCACGGGAACGAACATGCAGTATGTATGTCCGTCATACAAGATGCTGTCGATAAGCTCTGCATCAAAGCTTTCATCATTTTCATCCACAAGAGTAACTATCGCATTTTCGGTATTTTCGCTCACAAAAAACTACCTCCGTCATTCATATTTCGTAAAACTCTGCTTACGGTCGGCTATCCAGATAATCCTGCAAAATTATCACAGCCGCAAGCTTATCTATATTCTGCTTGCGTTTTTTACGTGAAAGGTCGGCTTCGAGCATAGCGTTTTCAGCCGCTACGGAAGTAAGCCTTTCGTCCATATATTCTACCCTGCACCCTTTTTCACGCAACGCGGAGCAAAGTATTTCATTTTTATCAGCTTGCACATTACTGCTTCCGTCCAAATGTTTCGGAAGCCCGGCAACGATGACATCGATATTATACTGTCGCACAAGCTCAAGTATATGTACGCAGTCCTTTTCAATATTGACGCGCATGTAGGTCTCGACACCGCTTGCCATTATCCCGCTTGTGCTGACGGCGATCCCTATACGCCTGTCCCCTATATCAAGCCCGAGAAATTTCATCAGCAATTCTCGATATAGTTCTTTACAAGCTCTTCAAGCAATTCGTCGCGCTCAACTCTGCGAAGCAGATTGCGGGCATTATTATAGCCCGTTATATACGTCGGATCACCCGAAAGAATATATCCGACTATTTGGTTGACCGGGTCATATCCCTTTTCCTGCAATGCGGAATACACCTGAACGAGTATTTCCTTTATCTGTATATTTTCGTTCCGGCGATTGTACTTCATAGTGTTATCGAAATTAGCGGTATCTGACATAATAATGCCTCCGTGTATGAATTTACACTATTATTGTATCATATTCTGACATTTTTTACAAGCCTATATTTTAACAAGTTTCGGAAAATTACGTTTTCTTTCAGTGAAAAATTTATAAAATTCCTTAAAAAGTATCCTTAAGATAATAAAAGCAGGTATCGCGAGCACCATTCCCAAAAAACTGCCGACGCTGTTCCCTGCCACAACGCACAACAGTACCGTAACGGGGTGCATCTTGACGCTTTCCGAAATCACGAACGGATGCACTATCAGATTGTCTATCTGCTGTACCGCAAGAATCAGTATCAGTGCAAGCACGATTTTATTTCGAGTCGATGCCACAAGGATTATCGGAACGCTTCCGAGCAGTGGACCGACATACGGGATTATATTGAATATCCCCATTATTATGCCGAGTATCAGCCAATAGTCAAACCCGAAAACACCAAGCGTGCACGCCATCAGCGCACTTACTATGACGGTTATGATGATTTGTCCCGAAACATAATCACGCAGTTGACGGTTGATATCACGGAAAAGATACATAACGGGCGTGCGTAGCTTGCCGGGCAGAAAAAAGAGACAGCGACTTCTTATTTTTTCTCTGTCCTTGAGCATATAAAACATCAGTACGGGCAGAAGGAGTGACGTTGCGAAAAACGATATTGCAGCGGACGGTGAAAAACGTGTGAGCCAAGCGTCCAAAAAGCCGAAAACACTCGTTTTGACTTCAATTTTTTCTATGATCTCGCTGATGTACGGAATACCTCCCGCATAGTTGTACACGAACGCACGAATACTTTCTATATAGTCGGGCAAGACGGCGGCAAAGGTCTTTATCTGCTGTGAAAACACCGGTATAACAAGTACGATAGCCGAAACATTTACCGCAAGCACGAGCAAAAATGCAAGGATTATCGCCGCTGTTTGCGGTATGCGCTTTTCAAGCGGCTTGACAATAGGCAAAAACAGATACGCTTCAGCGGACGCGGCGAGCAGTAACCCCGCAATTTCAAGCACCGCGTTCCGTATAAGCAGTATTCCAGCGATCATGATAAGTGCGGCAAGCAAGAATAAAATGACTCTTTTTTTCATATTTGTTCCTTAAAAAATTATAAGCAGAGCGTCGTCTGCCGTTTATGTATCGCCCGAAGCAAGGCGAGCTCCGACGGATTCGCTATGCTGCGGCGATACGGTCACATATTGAGCATTTGCTTTGCGGTACGCTTGCCCATTCTGTAGAGCTTGCGTGCGCACTGATTGTTCATGACGAGATACGCTCCCGCCACCATGCCTGCCGCCATTCCCGCGGCTACCATGACACCCGTTCCGAATGCTTTCATTTCAACACCTCCGTTAAATTTTTTGCCGTGTTCAACACAGCTTGCATATAATCAAATTCCGGATTTATCAATAATAATACCGTTTTCGGTCATTGCGATATCGTCCGCGCTGAGTATTTCCCTGCCGAAAATAAGGTCATCAAGAAAACCGTGCTTAACGCTGACGCTTTCGATTTTCAGTGTCAACGGATCAAAATATATTTCGCCTACACTTCCTGATAAAAAGCTTTCGTTTCCGAAAACAGCAAAATCGCTCGCATATTCTTCACCGAAGCTTTTTTTATAACGTACCTTGCTCTTATCGACAACTATACCGTTGCGGTCTATGTGGATTATTCCGTCGGCACGGACAAAAAATCTGCCTCGGATTATTCCGATGTTCGATATGCACGCTACCCCGCTTATTTTCTTTTGTTCGGTATCTATCATAAGATCGGAAACTCTGCCGATTATCTTGCCCCCGGCATATACATCAGTTCCCACGAAGCTTGCCGCTGATTCCATTTTCTTCACCTTTTTTGTTTTTGTATGCTTATTATGTCCCTTTTTTCGTTTTTTATTGCATGAAAAAACCGTCGGATAAATTTTCCGACGGTTGATTTTTGAACGGCTTACATTTCTGACGGAGCAAGCTTTATGTATATTTGGTCATATTTTTTTACGTTGAAATACAGCACCGCACGAGCCGTTGAAATATACTCGGTGCGGACAGGTTCAATAAAACAGGTCTCGTCACTTAAATATATATCTGCCCTCATGGGCTTATCAAGCCCGGAAATATCAAGGCTTACTCTGCGCTCATCCAAATCATCGCTGTCGTTGTAATACGTAAGCGCGATAGCCTTGTTGTCGCCGTCCTGTGCGGCGCAAGCGAAGATATCTTTTTCATCGGTCTCCGAAACGGCTTGATTTTTAAGCCTGTACATATCGCCGAATATTTTGAACGCATAAAACGGCGGATAATATTCCATGCTTCTGTTGTCGATAAGTCCGTTCCACAGCGTCGGACGGGCGTCATAATACATGAAATGGTCAAGCTTCGTGCGCGTCTGCATATCAAGCATGCACGCAAGGCAGAACGATGCCGCCTTATAGGTTATGAGTGTTTTGTAGCTGTATCTTATCGCCGTTACCCAATCGCGCACATAGTTCCATTCGTTAAGAATAAGCTCGCCGCGCGGCATACCGTAATTTTTGAGCATCTCCTCAAACTTAAGCACGCCGTCCGTAAAGCAATGCGGCTCGGGGAAATATCCGTGGAAGGAATAAAAATCCAAATACGCATCATACTCTTTAAGATACGGCAAAAGCTCATCCCACATCGCGTCACACGGTCCGCACATAGCAGGACCGCCGATCTTAAGAAGCGGGAAGCACTTTTTAAGATGCTTGAACGCTACGGTGAAAAACTCGTAAAACTCTTCATCCGTTCCCTGCCAGCACGGGTTTGAACCGTTTGCATTACGGCAATCCGGCTCGTTCCATATCTCCCAATACTCGATGCCGTACTCAAAGCCGTCCGCCCATTTCTCGTTATAGTGGCGTATGATATGCTCACATATCTTCGCCCATTTGAGATAATCCTTCGGCGGATAAGTGCCGTACTTCTTTATTTCATGCTCGATAGACGCGCCGAGACGGTAGAACACCTTTGTGCCGCACGCAATAATTTCACCGATATACTTATCCGTGAGCGTGAAATCGTAGTTTTCGGCAACGTTTTCGTCCTTATCAAAATCCGGGAATATCCTATGCACATCGACCGTATGCGCTCCGCCGTAGCCCGCATAGAACGATGAATCGTGTGTACGCGCGAACGGTACACCGATATCGCTGAACATTTTTTCGTTACCGCCGCCGCGAGCCTCGAACGGTCCGTTGTTGACGCTGTGCATATCACGCATCGCGCCTGCGTTTTTACTGAAATCGACCTTTATATTGCTCATTTTGCACACCTCCGTGCTTTTTTATGTGATTATACCATTTCGCACCGCGCAGTGCAAGCAAAAAGCTATCGGAAAATTTCCGAAATCTTCCGATAGCCTCAAAAAAATCACTCCTGCTTTTCGTATGCGCCGAACTTCACAAACTGCAAATTGTCGCCGTCTGTACGCGCATTGAAGAATACCTTGATAAATCTGCTCTCCGTGTCGATCGGGTCATAAAACTCCTTGTACGGACCGCCGATGCCGACGCGCTTGCCGACACGCTCGGTCAGGAACGTATAGTCTTTTCCGTCGCGCGAGCCGTATATCCTGAAATCGACCATCTGCGCTTTCGGCATATTCGATATCATGCCGACGAAGCCGACTTTCTTTACCTCACCGAAATCCATGGTTATCGTCTGTCCCGTCACCGGCGCAAAGCTTCTCCAATATGTGTCGTCCCTGCCGTCGGTCATGTTTTCGGCGGGATACTCCGCCGTATCAAGCGATGTCCAAATCGCCTTTACGGGTATCTCCTTGCCGAGCTTCGCCTGTGTCGGCGCTATCGTCGGGGGATTTTGGGGATATACCTCCGTCTCATATTCGCCGAGGTCCTCTGTCGTAACAAGCAACAGCCAATCGCGGCGTGAGGGCTTTTTCGGGATGGGATAAGTACCGTCGGGCGTGCTGAACGACGGCAGCTCGATGAACTTTCCGTGTATGGTGTCGTAATAACGCATGTTGTAGACGGTGTTCTTCTTAAGGTTGCTCATCATGCCGACTTCGATATCCGCATCGTAGAAATAGTATATGACGGTATCCTGACCGCGGTGCGATATAGCCGCGCGGTTACGCGCTTCAAGCATTGCGAACTCATAGCCGAAGCTCGGCTCAAGCGTCCACCACTTTACATGCTCATAGAATTTTTTGAGATATGTCATTTCATCCGAGCCGTGCTTATTCATTCCGGCATACCAAGGCTCGGGCGAATATCCCGTCCAACCTGTCTCCTCGGTATGACTCCATCTGAGCGCCCAAACGCCGACCGCTCCGTAGGTAAAGCCTGCCGAGCCCGACTGAACAGCTATGTACGCGCCCATTCTCGACGAATCACTTGAGCATTCGCCGGGCATACAGCGCAGCTCATCGTAGTTGCACTCGGTCTCGATATACAGCTTGTTTTTCGGCATATTGGCGTAATCGCGGTAGAAGAATCTGTGAATAAGTCTGTTGACATCTCCGTGACCCTTCTGAAGCGTCCACCACTGATGCCACGGCTGTTCGTTCAGGTCCTGCGAACGCGGATCGCTTGCGGGATGCGCGTGTATATGCGCGCCGTTGGGACGGTGATATCCGTCTATTTCGTTAACAAGCGCGCCGACCTGCTTCCACATCTCAAATGTACTGCCGTAGAGGTTGTCTATTTCCTGTGCGGTTATCCACACTGTCGGATAGCACGCATAACGCGCGATGCAGTATCTTGTGAATCTGAGCAACGGCTCTACATTGAATTTGAAGCCGATTGGCGTTGAGCAATGCACGCCGAAGCCCATCGCAACGGTCATGCCGTTGTTTGCCAAGTATTCTATCATTACGTCCATCGTCTCGTTGAACGCCTGCGGATTTATCTTTGTGAATTTCTCCGTCCACCAATGGTGAACACGCTTGTTTCCGCCGCCGTCGGATTCAGCGGAATCAAAATACGTCTGATAAACGTTGAAGCCTTTCTTTATACGGTCATCCGCAAGGTGCTTGAACTGGTTTCCGCAGTTGCATCCGGGATAATTGCACTCGTGCAAACGCTCCCAATCCGCCATCTGCCAATGCGTATCGCCCAGCCAGAAGAACGGTGTACCGTCGCCGTAAACCATGTAGGGCTTGCCCTCCTCAAGGCGGACATAGCCGTGCTTTTCAAGCTCGGTCTTTTTCTCCGATTCGGTCGCCTCTATCTCGCCGCTCGCGCAAAGCGAAGCGTTATCCTTATCGGTGCAGGTGACCTCATACTTCCACAGACCCGTCTTTTCGGGGCTGAAACGCACCTTCCACTCATTGTCGCCGTTCCAGAAGCCGGGAAGCTTGATGACCGTGCCGTCCTCATGCGTGAAAACAGCGTCGATATCCACGTCGGCAAAGGGATTGGCATATTCCTTGGTGCTGTGAAGAACGATCTCACAGCGTTTATACTGCATGCACTTCATTTGTTTGTTCTCCTTTTTCAAAGTTTTATTCAGTATATCATACCGCAAATAAAATTTCAACCCCCGTGAGCTGATTTTATAAAAATCAAATCTTTTTTTCCAAAATTTCAATATATGCCGACGCACGCTTCTTTGCCGCCGGAAGATCCATATCGGAATAATTACCGCACTCCTCAGGCGTTGCACCCGGAATGTCGCCCTCAAAGTCCGCGATAAAAGAAAATGTTTCTCTCATCAGCTCCGTTATGCTTTCAAGCGGAATGTCGCCCGCCATTATAAGATAAAATCCCGTCCTGCACCCCATCGGTCCCCAATAGATGACACGGTGCGCGATGTCACGTCTGTTGCGCAGATATGTTGCGCCGATATGCTCTATCGCGTGTATCTCGGCAGTCGTCATCACCGGCTCGAAATTCGGGCGCGTGATGCGAATGTCATATGTTGATATCGGATAGACCGTTTTTTCGTCAAGTCCGTCGTGTCTGACGGGAGCACTCTGATAAGCGTCAAACGCATCATGCGCACTGACGGTATCAAGTCTGCTTAAATACACTCCCGGCATGAGCGTCATGTGATCTATAGTAAAGCTCTTTATTTTTTCCATTTTACACCTCACAAATGATTTTCTACATTGTACCACAAACTTCCTTACAATTCAAGGTAAATATTCTACGCATTTTTCCTCGAAAATATCCAAAACAACAATTTTTCACATAAATAACTTATTTATTTGACATTTGCTTGCTTTAGTAGTATAATCGATGTGAATATGTGTCGGAGGTGAATTTTTGCTATGGGAAATCGGCAAGTATCTACAGAAACCGTAAAGAATATTCTCAGCAAATTCAACATATCCGGCAATGTCTGCACCATAAAAGCAATAAACAGCGGATACATAAATACAACATATAAAGTTGAAACCATATCAAATTCCGGTCACATACACAAGTACATACTCCAGCGCATAAATGAGAACGTCTTTCATGATATTGACGGGCTGATGAGCAATTATTTGACAGTTACGACGTATCTTGCGGATTTCAAATTGCCCGGAACAAAGTCGAATCAGCATTCGGTACCTATTCTTAAGCTCACAAAAGACGGGAAAAAGCCGTACTGCAAAACAGAATACGGGTGCTGGCGTGTTACAAAATATATCGGCAGTGTCGTTTCGTTCGATATTCCCGATTCACCGCAAACCTTCTTCTACGCGGGACAGGCGTTCGGTTCATTCGTCAAGGCTCTTTCGGGTATCGACCCGAACAAGATTTCCGTGATACTGCCCGATTTTCACAACACATTGAGCCGCTACAACGACCTGCAAAAAGCGATCGCACTTGACCCATTCGACCGCGTCAAAGATCTGAGCGTCGAGATCACGTCCGTTGAATCGCGCAGAGAGTTTTATCCGCTCATTTCAAACGCCCTTGAATCCGGCGAAATACCTACAAGGATCTGTCATAACGACTGCAATCTCAACAATATCCTATTTGATAAAAAGACCCGTCTGCCGGTGGCTATCATCGACCTCGACACAGTAATGCCATCTTCCCCGCTTTATGATTACGGCGACAGTATGCGTGTCGGTACAAATACTGCCAAGGATGACGAAAAGGATCTCTCTAAGGTTTCGTGCGATCTTACGCTTTACGAAAAATACGCCGACGGCTATCTTTCCGTGTACGGCTCCGCTTTTACGGAAAAAGAACTTGAATTGCTTCCGTATGCTTCAATAATAATCACTTCGGAGGACAGCATACGTTTTCTTATGGATCACATAAACGGCGATACTTATTACATCGTATCGTACCCCGGTCAGAATCTTGACCGTGCGCGCACACAACTCAAGCTTGCGTCCGACATGCAGACCAAGCTTCCGCAGATAAAAGATATCCTGAACAAACTTTACAGAAAATATGGTTTGAATAAAACACTTTAAGAGGAGTTTTTAATGGAAAAGAACGTGCGGGTAATAATCCCCGCGGCAGGAAAGGGCTCGCGTCTGCACTGTGCCGATATCCCGAAAGCAATGCACAGAATATGCGACCGTCCGCTTATCGACATCGTTTTGGAGAACACATCCTTTATCTCTCCCGAAAACACATACATCATCGTAGGTTACAAAAAAGAAAAAATAGTTGAATTTTACGGTAATAAGTATAATTACGTTTTTCAGAATGAACAGTTCGGAACGGGTCATGCCGTAATGCTGTGCAGTGACGCATTTAAGGATTTCGACGGAACGGTTTTGATAACCTTCGGTGATATGCCGCTTTTCCGCAAAGAAATCCTTAAAAAGCTGTGTGAGCATCACAAACGCACCGGGGCTGCCTGCACGTTGCTCACAGCCATTGACCCAAAGCGTAATGATTGGGCGCATATATTGCGCGGCAACAACGGAGAATTTATTTCCATAATCGAATACTACGACGCCACGCCGGAGCAATTAAGGGCAAACGAGCTGTTCGCCGGCGCGCTTGTTTTTGACAGTAAAGCGCTCTTTGACGTGCTTCCTTTGATGAGCTGCTCCAACGCTCTGAACGAATATTATCTTACCGAAGTGCCCGAAATACTCGCAAAGCATGGGCTTAAGATCGAAACGCTCGCAACGGATGACAACAACGACCTGTGCGGAGTGAATACACCCGAGGATATGGTGATTTGCGAAGCCGTATACAAGGAACGTATGGGTATCGATTAAAAAAAGCAAAACATCTGCGTAAAATAGCGCAAAAAAACACTTGACGGAAGCTTTTTCCTCCGCGCAAGTGTTTTTCTTACTTTGAAGCTATGAAATCATTCTACCGTAAGTATGTCCGAAAATCCCGTTATTTCAAAAACTTCCATTATATCAGCGCAAACATTCTTGATGACCATGCTACCCTGCTTGTTCATAGTCTTTTGTGCCGCAAGCAAAACACGAAGTCCCGCCGAAGAAATGTATTCAAGCTTTTCAAAATCCATTATAAGCTCGGTCACATCGTCAATCGATTTGATTTCAGCCTCAAGCTGAGGTGCCGTAGTCGTATCAAGTCTTCCTGATACAGTAAGTTCAAGCTGTCCGCATGCTTTTCTTTTTGAAATGTCCATTATTCTATACCTCCATTAAAATTCAAGTGTTTCAATTTTATCTAACAACTCAATGATATGGTTCTTATAAACCTCTATCGCTTTTTTGCCTTCCTCGCTCTCAAGTCCCTTACGTCTGATGATGCGGCGCAAAAGTCTTGTATAACCTATCAGCATCGCCTTATTCTCGACATCGGCGATCCTTTCGGGGTCATCGGTTCCGAGATAAAGCGGAAGTGACTTTTTCCAGATCGACACCGCTGTTTCATACGATATTCCGAGGAACGATTCTGAGACGCTGTGATCAAGCTCAGAAAATCCTATATAAGCGTTGTATACCGATGCAAGCTCAAACACAGGATGTCCCTGGCAAAGCGTATCCATATCAATAAGAAGCACTTCACCGTTCTGCATCATAACGTTTTTAATATGATAATCGCCGTGCATCATTCTGTGCACAACCGGCACCGCACATACAAGTGCATTGAGCTTTGACCATTTATCCTCAGGAAGATACGGCTTAAGGAATGCCACCCAATCAAGCACTACCGCGCGCATATCAGGCATATCCTCGGGCTTTACCTCGGTCGAATGTATCTTTTTCATGAGGTCAACATAAAGATCTACATATTTATCGAGATTTTCGGGCTCCTGCTTGATAAGCTTTGAAAACGGAAGCGCATCAAGCAGCTCAAATACCGAGCCGTAGCCCGTTCCGACCTTAACGACATCATATGGAATGGCTGTCGGAATTCCGAGCACGAACGCGCGGCGTGCAAGCTCACGCTCTCTGTGTATATCCGGCAAGCTGTCCGGGTTGAAATATACTTTGATAATGGTATCGGGATCCAGCCGATAAACCTTACCGTTAGCGCCTTGACCGATGACCTCACAGCCATCTACCGACAATTTGCGGTATGCCTTTTCAACGGTTATCATTTCGGTGAATCCGGTCATATCGAAAATATCATAAACTTCACTAGAAGCATTGATTATTTTCATATCCTTGGATTCCTTGCGTACTCTGAGAACTATGCGCAGACCGGCACTTGAAATATATTCAAGCTCATCAACATCCAAGACTATCGTGTCATGCGGTGTTTTGCAGGCATCCACTACCAGCGCTTCTACCTGCGCGGCATTGGAAGAATCCACACGCCCTGCAAGCGTAATGACCAGTGCTCCGTTCTCGACTTTTGAATTGACTGTAGCCATCCTTGATTTCTCCTTTTAAGCAAATAGTTTATTTAATAATTGCACATATTCCATATATGCTGCATTGTCCTTGAGTGAAGCCGTGTATTCTGCCACGGAGCGGTAATACCATTCGTGCATTTTCTTATCCTTTTGATGAAAGACTTCGAATGCGGCGTCGCCTCGTTCAAGCCACATGCGGTAAAACGAACGTATATTCGCAAGCTTATCGGCAAGCCACAGTATTTTGATGTTTTCGTCATCCGTGTTTTTCAGCACCTCAAGCGATTCTTCCTTGCGGATCTTCCATGTCTGCTCCGCGGGAATATCCTTCCGCTTGTTTTCCGTTTCGCTTTTGACTAATGCCGCCACATACTCGCCGAAATTTTTGACTATTTCTTCCTCTTTTGCCTTCGTATCCTCCAGCACATCGTGCAGAAGTCCCGCGATCATAACGTCCTCGTCGCACGTTATGCCGGCTATTATCGAAGCCACCTCCATAGGATGTATTATATACGGTATTTTCCCCGTTTTACGCATCTGCCCTTCGTGACAGCGTGCCGCAAAGATTATTGCATTGTTAAGTTGTTCGCTCATATTTTTTTCACCAATGTAAGAATGTTCTTGTCGCTCTCATATCTGTATTGCATATCATCCATAGTCTGCTTAACCATATATATGCCGAGTCCGCCGATGTTGCGTTCCTCTGCCGAAAGGGTGATATCCGGGTCTTCCTTCGTAACGGGGTTATACGGTGTACCTTCATCAATAAAGGTAAGATGTACGTACGAATCGTTCGTGGCCTTTATCTGTACTGTTACCGGACCCTTGCCGTCCGGATACGCAAATTTGGCGATGTTGCTGTATATTTCATCGACTGCTATATTCATCTGAACGATCGTCTTCATCGGGCATTCAAGCTTTTCAAGCTCTTGCTCAACAAATTCCGTTACAGCCGGAATGTCATCTATTTTTGCTTCATCAAAATGTATCTCAGGCACTATATTTCCCATAAACTTTAATCCCACCATAGTAATATCGTCAAACTGCGGTGCTTCACCAACGAAAGCATCGACGCTTGCCTTGACCGTTTCACACAACAACTTTACATCAGTAAACCGCTGTGAATTTACGGTTTCAAGCAATCTGTCCTCGCCGAAAAGCTGATTGTCGGCATTTGTCGCTTCGGTAACACCGTCCGTATAAAGAAATACTATGTCGCCGGGTGAAAGCTGCATTTCCTGCATCTTGTATTTTACGCCATCCATACCCGCAAGCACGAAGCCGACCTTTGAGCGCAAATATTCAAAATTGCCGTCGCCGTGACGCACAAGCGGAGGATTGTGTCCTGCCGATACATACTGTACCTTGCCCGTATCAAGGTTTACACTTCCCTGCCATGCCGTTACGAACATTCCCGCGTCATTGCCCTCGCAGAGCGCGCTGTTGCCGGCAGTGAATACTTCATTTATCGGCATATCGGTTTCAGTAAGAGATTTAAGCTCTGTCTTGGCGCGCATCATGAACATTGCCGCCGGTATTCCCTTACCTGAGACGTCGGCTACAAGGAAATTAAGGATGTTATGGTGACTCGTATAGAAATCATAGAAATCTCCGCCGACCTCTTTTGCCGTATTCATCATTGCGAAAATTTCAAAATCCTTTCGCTTCGGGAAGACATTCGGCAATGCTGAGCTTTGGATGCTCTTTGCAAATTCAAGCTCCTTATCAATTCTTGCCGACGCCGCTTCAATATAATTTTTAAGAGTAGTGACCGTTGAGTTTATGTCGTCCGAAAGCGACGCAAATTCCTCGTTCGACCTTACGTTGACAGTTTCATCAAGGTCGCCGCCCGTGATTTTCTGCAACGAACAGTTTATCGACTTTATCTGATTTACGACAGCGTTCTTAATAAGGAAGTAAATGAACGCAAACAACAGCGCAAAGACGAGCACCTCCATGAACGTGTTTACATACATCGTGGTGGTGAATTGATTCATTGCCTCATTTTTCGGATACGCGGCAACGACGTAATATCCCTCGGTCATATCGCAGCTACAAAAGCATGGCGTTTTGTTGATTTCGAACTCAAACACACTGCCATCGCAGTTTTCCAATATTTCAGCCGAGTACGTTGATAAGTCCTGAGTGTCGAAGTCCTCCGGAGCGCTGACGATGTCGAAATTTTTATCAAATATAAGCACATATCCCGTTTCGCCGACGTGACGGTTTTTTGTGATATCTATTACCTGCTCTGCCATTCGTGCCTGAAACAGAAGCGTATCGTACCCCACTTGAATGAAACCGTCGTCGGTCTTGATACCCGCATATTTGCGCGAGATCGTCGGGTCAGAGGTTATCGCACCGTATTCCTGAACAAACTGCTGAGTGTCTCCGAGCAACACAAGGAATTCCGCCGCCTGCGGTCCGGAGTGCATATCAAAACCGATATATTCGAGATTCGTGCTTTCGACGATTATACCGTCTTTGCTGATGACGCTTATTTCGGAAAGCTCATATTTCGCGGCAAGGCTTTTTATATTGTTCTTTGTTTTTTCCTTTTGCACCATTCTCGCAATTTGCAAAATATTGGCGTCTGCCGCGTCGCCTATATCCGCTTTTGTTTCGGCGGTAGCCAACGTAAGTAACTGTTCACGCTGGTTTACGGATATCGACGTTTGAAGTGTATATACAAAATACGTAGTGAGCGCAAATGCGACAACTATCGTTATAAGCAGTGACCTTTGTACGATTTCCGATATGCGCATGCGCTGTTTTCTCTGTGCCTTTTTGCCTTCGGAGATCATAACAATAAAAATCGTTGCTATTGCAGACGCGCAGGCATTCGCAGTGATCATCGGCAGTGAGCACGCCTTTACGACCTCTATCGCCTTATCGGGCGTTGCCATGTTCGTAATGAATACCATCGTCAAGTGGAATACCTCCATTACGATGCCTATCGCGAATGAAAGCACCCAACCGGGCTTTTTATTCTCAAACATGAACTTGCGGAGCAATGCCGCGTAAATACCTGCTATAGCCGTTGAAAGACTGCACGCCACTCTCGTAAAGGTACCAACGCCCCAAGCGACGGCTATCCAGCGTTCAACACCGCCGATAAGACCGGCGATTATACCGGCAGGCGCACCGAACAGCAAGCCTGCGGTCAGCACCGCGGCATCACGACAGTTTATCTGCGCTCCGTTTATCGGTATGCCGTATTCGGTACCGAGCACGGCAAGTGCGCCGAAAATAATTCCATAAAGTATCTGCTTGACCGCACCGGGCATTTTGCCGCACACGGTCTTTTTGTCTATCCAATATAATATTACACTGACAGCCGCGGGCAACAGTGACACCGTGCCGAGCCTTACATACGGATTTCCAAGCATTGCTAAAATAAAATTCCAAATATCGCTGAAAAACTGTATCAATAGATATGCCCCTTTTCGAGTCCGGTAATGATTTCTTTTCAGAAAAAAACCGAGCATTTATAAATATTTATATTATTGTATATTAAGATACGAAAAAAGTCAATCACAAAAGTGCATATAAATAAAATTTATTGCGTTTTTCAGTGCCACCGGCATGAAACCGTGCCGTCACCGTTCATTTTGAGCATAACGCCGTAAGGTGCGCACATTTTCACAAGTCTTTCAATGAACGGCGAATCTGCCGACGCGATGTGTGGAAGCCCCTCGTTGAGCTTATCGTCCGTTCCTGACAGCTCTACCGGCAGAAGCGTAAGCTCCGTCAAAACACCGTCATTACTTTTTTATCCTTGAGCAAAGAGTTTTGCAAAATATTGGTGACACAAAAAACGCTCAAATATCTTACAGTGCCGTTTGAGTGTCGTTCGGATCACCGTTGCGGGCAAGCTCGTACTCCTTCGACCAGTCAAGCTCACGGTATTCTTCACCGCGCGGATCGGTCTTTATCCATGCAAGTAGCATATCGAGCATTTCTTCCGTCCAAGTATTCTTATCTATCTGTGCCGTCGTGAATTTGTTTTGCGCTATCATTTCAAAGCCGAAATCGTCCTTGACATGTGTCTTTGCCGCTCCGTCAACCACATCGGCAACAAGGTGCGCCGGTATGAACATCACACCGCCTCCCGCACCGAAAACGACATCACCGGGCAGACACACAGCGCCCCCGAAATTCGTAACAGTGTTAAAGCCCGTCATAACGAACTCTCTTATCGGAGTCGGGTCTATGCCGCGGTAATACACCTGCACGTCGGGTACTTTTTTTATTTGTTCGACATCGCGGATCCCGCCCCATATCACTGCGCCTCCGTTCTTTGTGCGAGTGCGAATGGCAGTGGTAAGATTGCCGCCCAAAAATGTACCCTTATAAATTTTATCATACATATCGGCAACGACAACATCGCGCTCGACAAGCGTATCTATGACCCACTGATTATAATTGCCCTTTCTGCCTTCCTCGGCGCCTTTTTGAAACATGACCTCATGGAGATCGGGTCGCGTCGGACAAAATGAGCAGGTTACGGCTCTGCCGACTAATTTTCTGCCGTCATCGTGTTTTGCAATAATTTGTTCGTTTTTTTTTACTCTCTGCTCCGTTGGGCTTCCCCGCAAGTCCCATGATGCAAAAGATAAATGCGGAAACATTTACATCGCAAGCAGTGCATCAAGAATGCTGTACCCTACAACGCATATCGGGATTTTTGCGGCACGAAGTCCCCCCCAAAAAAGAGTACAGGGGGAACAAAATCCCCCTGTGAAACGTCGAGCTCAAATTTTACAGTCTGCTCTCGTATGTCTTGATATTTGCTTCGCTCTTCCAATTAGTGAGCATATTGTCCCATTCGGTCGTTTTCTTAGCTTCGGTAAGTGAAGTCTGAAGTTCTTCTTTGATGTCATCGTAAGGTACCTTGCCCTCGGGAAGGTTCTTTATGCTGCGGATGATATGATATCCGTAATATGTGGCAACGGGGGCACTCACCTGACCGGCTTCAAGATTTCTTGCGATCTGCGAGAACTCAGTTACCATGTTGTCGGCGGGACCTACAAGATAACCCTTCTTAGCTGCTTCCTCTGTCTGCATGCCGGTATCATCAGAGCTTGCGATTATCGCATTGATAAAGATTTCCTCGTCGGCATCCTTAACCGCGTCGTAAACAGCATTTGTTTCATCCTGCACCTTGAGCTTTGCAAGCTCCAAAGCGTCGGCGTACTGCTTTTCGAGTATCGCTTTTTGAGCGATAGCGTCATCAAGTGCCGCCTGAGTTTCAGCCTTTATCGTGTCGTCGGTCTCATTTGCTAGCGACGCAGTACGATCTGCTATTTCTTCCTCATATTCGTCGATATTCGACTGAAGTCCCTGCAACGTATTCACGTCATCATCCTCAAAGGAAATAAGTATTTGCATTACAAGCGAATATCCCGCGCGATAATATACAAGCGGTTTACATTCAACGGTTTCGCCTGAGGTCGCACTTGTGATGCTTCCGTTGTTCCACGCCGTAACAAACAGCTCGTCTGTCGAAAGCTCCTGATTCTGTTTTTGGAATCTTGATTCATATTCAGCCATGACATCCGCTTCAAGAACGGTGACATCCTTGACCGAATCCTCCTGGAAGCGTGTCAAAGCATTGGATTTAAGCTGTTCATTAAGCATTTCTTCTACGCTTGTGCCGTTATCCTCAAGATTTTTAAGATACTTTTCTTCGGCAATACGCTTGAAATAATCTTCATTGCTCTCGCCATCGTTCTTGCCCTTGATATCTTGTCCTTCGAACGCATTGGTATACTGCTCTACAAGATTGTCAATAAACGATTGCTTATCCTCATCGATCGTTGCCTGTGCCTCCGCTTTCTGCTCGTCGGTAAAGTTAAAATAACCTGCCGCCTCCGCTTTCTGGCTCAAGAGCTCCTGCTCAACAAGGTTATTGAGGATATCTGCTTTCATGCTTTCAAGCGAGCTTGCCGCCGTCGAAGCATCATATCCATAGTAAGTGGTATACATGTAATAATAGTAATTATATACCTCATCAAAGTCGCTTTTAAGGATAGCTTTGCCGTTAACCTTTGCAATAACAACATTGCTGTCGTCCTTTGTGATCAGTGAGCATCCGGAGAAAATGCTCAGTGTGAGCACGATCGCCACTGCGAGTGAAATGATTTTTTTCATACTTCAGTAAACCTCCACATTAAATCTCAAATATTATACAGTAAAATTTTGTTATTATCAAGCGATTTTTTTGTTTTTCATGATTTTTTCATAATTATTCCGCAAGCGCTTCCGCAAATTCGCGTATAAGCTCAATGCGTCTGCTGTCATCAAAGCCGCGCGTTTTCAATATGACACAGAATACTTTTCCCGCGCTCACGACACAGTCTTTGCCCTCAATCGCCTTCGAAACATTTCCAAGGTCCGGGTCCGGGAACATCAGAACAGTATTCCCTGCATCCTCCCTGATAACGCTTACTCCCGCGGCACCGGCTATTGAGCGTATGTAAGCGATATTGAGCAGATTATCAACCGTTTGCGGAAGCGCGCCGAAACGATCACGCAGCTCATCGCGGATATCCAACATGCCGTCCTTATCCGAAATATCCGAAATTTTTCGATAAATCGCAAATTTGACAGACTCATTCGGGATATACTCGTCGCTGATAAAGGCATCGAGCTTGATTTCCACCTTTGCTCTCGGTACTTCCTCGTTCTTTTTGCCCATGCTTGAATCGACAGCTTCTTTTATCATTTTGCAGTAAAGATCATATCCGATTTTTGCCATATGCCCGTGCTGTTCACCGCCGAGCAGATTGCCGGCTCCGCGTATCTCAAGGTCTCGCATGGCTATTTTGAAGCCCGAGCCCATTTGAGTAAACTCCTCTATCGCTTTGAGGCGCTTGACGGCATCCTCACCTATGCTCCTCGACTGCGGCACCGTGAAATAGGCATACGCCATTCGATTCGAGCGTCCGACACGTCCGCGAAGCTGATAGAGCTGTGCAAGCCCGAGGCGCTGTGCGTCCTGCACGATTATAGTGTTAGCGGCGGGAATATCGACACCGTTTTCGATTATCGTGGTGCAAAGCAGAACATCGTATTCACCGTTATAGAAATCAAGCACGATCTTCTCAAGCTGTTTTTCGTCCATTTGACCGTGTGCTATTGCTATTCGGGCATCGGGGACAAGTCCCTGCAAATGCTCGGCAAAATACTCTATTCCCTGCACGCGGTTATAGAGATAATATACCTGTCCGTTGCGCTGAAGCTCGCGTGTTATCGCGTCGCGGATCAACGCCTCCGAATACTCGATAACGTATGTTTGCACTGGATAGCGCTCCTGCGGAGGCGTTTCGAGAAGGCTCATATCACGTATGCCCGAAAGTGCCATGTTGAGCGTGCGTGGGATCGGTGTTGCCGAAAGCGTCAGCACATCGATATTTGTTTTCAGCTCCTTGATTTTTTCCTTGTGCGCGACGCCGAAGCGCTGTTCTTCATCAACCACGAGCAAGCCGAGCTCTTTGAATTTTACATCCTTTGCGAGCATCTTGTGCGTACCCACAAGAATATCGACCTTTCCTTCCGCAAGGTCTGCTATAATCTTTTTCTGCTCCTTAGGCGTACGGAAACGGCTGAGCATTTCGATGCGAACGGCTTGAAAATTCACCATTCGCGTTTTCAATGTGTTGTAATGCTGTTGAACAAGGATCGTCGTCGGTGCGAGTATCGCCGCCTGCTTTCCGCTCATGACAGCTTTGAATACTGCACGCAATGCGACCTCGGTCTTTCCGTAGCCGACATCTCCGCAAAGCAATCGATCCATTACCTTATCGGATTCCATATCCGCTTTTATCTCTGCTATACATCTGAGCTGATCAGGTGTTTCTTCGTATTGGAAATCCTCCTCAAAATCCCTTTGCCACGGCGTATCGGGAAGAAAGCTTATGCCTACCGAGCTTTCGCGGACGCGATAAAGCGCAAGCAGCTTATCTGTCATATCGGCTATTGATTTTCTTACCTTGGCCTTTGTGTTGCTCCATTCCTGAGTACCGAGCTTGCTGAGCCTTGGCACGGTATCGTCGGGAGCGACGTATTTCTGTACCCTGTTCATCTGCTCGACCGGCACATACAGCTTATCGTCATCGCGATATTTCAGAAAAAGATAATCCTTTTTCGCTCCGTCTGTTTCGATTTGGACTATGCCTTGATAAATGCCGATACCGTTTGTTTCGTGAACGACGGCATCGCCGATTTTCAAATCAACGAATGTATCTATGCCCTTTTTCGAGCTTTTTATATTGCTCGTGCGGTTTTGCTTGACAAGCGTGAAAATATCGTTTTCACCTATCACGGCAAGCTTCATAAGCGAATATTCGTATCCGCGCGTCACAGTTCCCGGAACAATGACTATCTGCCCCGCCTCAATCACGACATCGGTGCGTTTGAGCGGTATGACGGCTATGTTCGCTTCGGTAAATTCCTTTTCAAGGCGTTCGAGCCTCGCCTGTGTTCCGGCGCAAAGTACCACTCTGTAGCCGGCATTCTGATACATTTTTACTTCTTGTATCAGAAATTCCGGTTTGCCGTGGAATGACTGTATCGCCCGTCCGTCAAAGCGGAATATGGCTTTCGCGTCAACATCGGGGATAGTGCCCGTTATCGTTTGCATCGAAACGACCTGATATTCAAGTACCCTTTTCCAAAAACGCCCGAAGCCCGTAAACACGTTCGCGTGCCTGCCGAGTGCCTTGCCCTCCTCCGTAAGATTGGTTACAGTCGCCGAAAACTCACGCTCGATATTATCGCTGTGCTCGCGCAAAACCTTGATTTCATCCACGACAACAAGCGTATTTTGGGGCATGTAATCAAGAATACATGTGTATCCCGGATAGAAATACGGCATAAGCTGTTCCGATTGATTCGGATATATGCCGTTTTTCAGCTTTTCGGCAAGCGGTGCGAAGGTATCTGTCGCCTTAGTGACCGATTCACGGTTGCGGCAAATGCGGTTGAAGCGGACAAGTTCCTCTGAAAGCAGCTCAGCGGCACGCGCACATCCCTCACGGTCACTGCAAACCTCTTTTGTCGGCAAAATTTCTATTTTGGAAATATGGTCGACAGACCTTTGCGATACAGGATCGACCGTCCGCATAGTATCGACCTCATCATCGAAAAAGTCAATGCGCACTGGGTTATCGGCATTTTTCGGGAAAACATCCAAAATACCGCCGTGAACAAAAAACTCACCCTTGCCGCAAAGCTGTGACGCAGGAGTGTATCCGCACCTGACAAGCTTTTCCGTCAATTCCGAAATATCATAATGCTTGCCTTTTTCAACAGTTATTTTCAGCTCTTTCAGCTTTTGCGGCGGCATCAAATTGAACAGCACCGCGTCGCACTCGGCTATGACCGCATCCGCGCCACCGAGCACCGAGTTGAGTGTCTCTATACGACTTATCTGCTGTTCATCGCTTTGAAACTGCGCCGTAAGCATCTGATCGCGTCCGTGCAGAATGACTGCTTTTTTGCCGCTATAAAATTCATAGTCATTTTTGATTTTTTCCGCGCTTGCCGCCCCCTGCGCTATAAACAGCAGAGGTCTGTTCTCGGCAAGTGATGTTGCGATATGGGTTTTTTGCCCGTCCGAAACGCCGAAAACCGAGATAGGTGTCACCCCATCCCGGATATTTTTCTCCAGCCTGCAAAAATCCGCGTTTTCGCAAAGAGACTGCTTATATAGTCTGAACATTATTTACCCCATTGAATTGTATTTTTGCATTGCTTCGTCAAAGCCTTCGCTTACTGCCATTATCGCCGCGTCACCTGCGCGGAGTATCGCCTTGTTGACCTTTTCGACAGATTCGCCCGTGGGCTTTGCAAGAACATAATCCGCAAGATCCATCTGTGCATTTTCGGGCTGACCCATGCCGATGCGTATTCTTGCAAAATTCTCGCTTTTAAGCTCCGAAACTATCGAGCGCATGCCGTTGTGTGTTCCCGGACCTCCGCGCGCCCGCAGACGGAGCTTGCCCTCGGGCAGGTCGATATCATCATAAATAACGATGAAGCTTTCCGGTGCAAGCTTATAGAACTGCATTATCTCAAAAAGGCACTGACCGCTGTTGTTCATAAACGTCTGAGGCTTTACTATAAGGACTTTTTTGTCTTTCACCTTTGCGGTGAATATCAATCCGTTAAACTTTTCCTTCGGTAATGACGCTTTGAGCTCCTGCGTGATATAATCTATTGCGCGGAAGCCCACATTATGCCGCGTCTGCGCATAGTTTACGCCCGGATTGCCAAGACCGGCTATGACGAGCAGATCATCATTTCCAATTTTTATACTTAAGCACCCAGCCTTTCTTGTTCGTCTGTCTTTCTCTTGCTATGCAAAGGTCGTTTTCTTCGACATCATCGGTGACGGTAGAGCCCGCGGCGATAAACGCGTTGTCTCCGACAGTGACGGGAGCGACAAGGTTCGCGTTACAGCCGATGAAAACATGGTTACCGATCGTCGTCTTATGCTTGTTTGCGCCGTCATAATTTACAAAAACGGTGCCGCAACCCATGTTGCAGTTCTCGCCCACCTCGGCATCTCCGACATATGTAAGGTGACTTACCTTTGTGCCGTTGCCTATCGTGGATTTCTTTATTTCGACAAAATCTCCGATCCTTGCATGGTTTCCGATCACCGATTGCGGACGGAGATATGCGTTGGGACCAATAGTCGTATGCTCGCCAACCTTTGCCTCGATAAGCACAGATGATTGCACATCGGTAAAATCTCCGATAACGGAGTTTTCTATTCTGTTATTCATGAAAAGCGTGACGTTCTCACCAATAACGGTGTTGCCCGTCAAAAGGTTGCCCGGATATACCACGGTATCTCTGCCGATAGTCACGCCCGCTTCGATATATGTGTTTTCGGGGTCTATAAGCGTAACGCCCTCACGCATGATGCGCTCGTTGATACGCTTTCTCATCATTTTTTCCGCCTCTGCAAGCTGAATACGGTCATTTATGCCCATAGCCTCGGTTACATCGTCAACGATGCAAGCGCCGACCTTTTTGCCCTCGGAGCGCATTATCGAAAGCGTATCGGTAAGATACATTTCGCCTTGCGCATTGTCGCAGTTGACCTTTGTGAGCGCTTCAAGCAAATCAGGTATTCTGAAGCAGTATACCGACGTGTTGATCTCGTTTATCTTTTTCTGTTCCTCTGTTGCATCACGGTGTTCGACGATGCTTTCAACGCATCCCGAAGCATCGCGGATGATCCTGCCGTAGCCGGTCGCGTCGTCCACAACGGCGGTCAGCACGCACGCGGACATATCGTCATTCATTGCGGCATCGAGTAACTTGATGAAAGTCTCGCCCGTCAGCATCGGCATATCGCCCGCGGTAACGGTAACATAACCGTCCTTGTCCCCAAGATACTTCTGACCGCACATAACCGCATGAGCAGTACCCTTGCGCTCTGTTTGCTCCGCGTATCTCACGCTGTCGCCGAAAAGCTCGTGCATAAGCTCGCCGCGTCTGCCCGTTATAAGGATGGGCTCATCGTCCGAAACCTGCTTGACGGCATTATAAACATGCTTTACAAGCTGATATCCGCAGACCTTGTGCATTCCCTTCGGAATGTCCGATTTCATTCTTTTGCCGTCACCCGCGGCAAGGATAAGTGAAGTTTTGTACATTTTATACCTCCGAAATAATAGATGCCGACCATAAAATCACGTTTTACGGTCTTAAAAATATAGTATTGCCGACGGGAAATACCGCCGGCAATAAATTTACTGTTCTTCCGCAAATTTTTCAAGCACTGCTGATGAGATTCTTTCCCGTAACTCGGTTTTTATCGGATGCGCCACATCCTTAAATTCGCCCGCTGAGTTTTTGAAGCTCGGCATTGCCACAAACAATGAATTTGTACCGTCAATCACCTTGATATCATGGACTACGAACTCATCATCAAAGGTAATTGAAGCAACTGCCTTCAGCTTCCCCGCGTTTTCCACCTTACGGATTCTGACATCTGTGATCTGCATTGAAATTTCCTCCTATGCAAGAAATATTGTACAACATTTTTTTTATTTCGGCAAATGCTTTTTTACTCATCCGCGTCCTTTGACGCTGACGCGGCTATTTTTGACGCAAGCATTGCCGGAACTTCCTCATAACGTGTAAACTCCATAGTGTATGTACCTCTGCCCTGCGTCATCGCACGAAGGTCGATGGCGTATGTGAACATCTCCGAATACGGCACCTCGCCGTCGATACGCTGACCGCCGGAAACGGGTGTCATCCCCAAAATGCGTCCGCGGCGCTTGTTGACATCACCGATGACGTCGCCCATATAATCGTCGGGCACGGTTATCTGCACCGAATATACCGGCTCAAGCAAAACGGGATTCGCTCCCGCACAGCCCGTCTTGTACGCAACAGACGCCGCCGCCTTGAATGCCATTTCAGACGAATCGACGGGGTGATACGAGCCATCATAGAGCGTACAGCTTATGCCGGTTACGGGATAGCCCGCAAGCACGCCCTTTTTCATACACTCGATAAGTCCTTTTTCCACCGCGGGAATATACTGACGCGGAACGGCACCACCGACAACTTGATCGACAAATTCGAAATCCTTGTCGCTCGGATTGAACTCTATCCAACAATCGCCGTACTGACCGTGACCGCCGGACTGCTTCTTGTATTTGCCCTGCGCCTTGACGGATTTACGTATCGTCTCTTTGTACGGAACGATAGGCGTATGGAGCTCGGCTTCGCCGTTATATTTCGCTTTGAGCTTCTGCAACGCGACATCAAGATGCGTGTCGCCCAAGCCCATTAAAATCATTTCGTTCGTCTGCGTATTTTTTTCGAGAACTAGCGTATTATCCTCATCGATCAAGCGGCGCAGACCCGAGAAAACCTTATCCTCATCGCCCTGTTTTTTTGGCACTACCGCCATACGCATACCGGGCCACGGAAGCTCGGGCTGAACGTATTCTATCTTTTTGCCGGAATACAGTGTATGTCCCGTAAGCGTGAACTGAAGCCTTGCGATAGCTCCGATATCACCCGCGTAAAGCGCTTTAGCGGGGATCTGATTTTTGCCGCGGATAACGAAAATATTACCTGCCTTTTCGGGCTTATCCTCGTTGGCGTTAAACAACGGCGTATCCTGTGTCAGCACGCCTGAGCGCACCATGAACACCGAAAGCTTTCCTGCAAACGGATCCGATACGGTCTTAAAGACATATGCCGAGAACGGCTCGTTCTCTGAGCAGACGCGGATATCGTCAACGCCCTCAAATTCCTTGTTTTCGGGCGTGGGGATGAATCGCAGAATAGTATCCTGCAAAAGTCTTACGCCCTTGAAATCAAGTGCACTGCCGCAAAGTACCGGTACCGCGGAAGCATCAGCAATACCGATTGCAAGTCCCTTTACGATCTCATCGGGAGTAAGCTCCTCGCCCATAATGACCTTTTCCATAAGCTCCTCGTCGTTTTCGCCCGCCGTCTCCATGAGTGCGGCATGCTCAAGCTCTATGGTATCTCCAAGGTTCGCGGGGATCTCGGTTTTTTCGCGCTTGTCACCCTTAAAAGCGTACGCCTGCTTATCTACAAGGTCAACAAAGCCGATCATGACATTGTTTTCCATTATCGGATAAAGTATCGGAACGATGCCGCTGCCGTACTTTGCCTTGAGCTCGGCAACCGTCCTGTCGAACGAAGTGTTTTCCTTGTCTATCTGATTGATAAAAATTATTCTCGGAAGCTTATTTTTTTTCGTAAGCTCGACCGCTTTTTCCGTTCCGACATCAAGTCCGGAAGCCGACGCAACGATAACAGCGCCGTCTGCGACCGAAAGCGCGTTTATCACACTGCCTTCAAAATCAAAATATCCGGGACAGTCAAGAATATTTATTTTTTCATCTCCCGCCTCGACCGGTGCGACAGAAAGCGAAAGAGACGTCTTACGTTTGATTTCCTCGGCGTCATAATCGCATACAGTGGTGCCGTCGGCGACCTTGCCGAGCTTTTCGATATTACCGTTTAAGAATAACATCGCCTCTGTAAGTGAAGTTTTGCCGTTTCCTCCGTGACCTATAAAGGCTACATTTCTTACTTTAGAAGCGTGATGATCCATTTTTTAAGACCCCTTTCAATTTAAGCAGTATTCAATCGTAACTATATTATACACTGTTGTTTCACGAATTTCAAGAAAAATATTTATAACTTATTCATAAAAATCAAGTTTTTTCTTATTTATTTTACTTATTATTATAATTTTATACCAAATATGTCTTTTTATGGAAATAAAAAGCACTCTGCCAAAGCAGAGTGCAGATAAAAAAAGAAATATCCGAACTCAAATAACAAGAGTTCCGATACATTTGAAATCGTGTTCGCTCAATACCCGGTGCAAAACCGAATTATCCGTAAGTCGAACATCGGTCTCTATCCCGCCGTTGCACACATATGCCATCTGATGTGCGTCGCCTCCGCCGACGAGTAACATGTTTCTATGTGTGAGCGCATAGCTTTCGGCAACAAGGTTATCCCAGTCGGTATTACAGGCATTATTGACCTCTATACCGTCGATCAGCGAATTATCGGTAACACCGTATTTTATTATATAATCGCGTTGGCGGAACGGATGCGCCTGTACGATTATACCGCCGTTGGCGTGTAAAACACTGCTCCAAACCTTAAGGTCAGACGTATCAAGCTCGGGATGAGCGTAAAGCAATTCGGGTGTAATGCAATAGCACAGTATCTCAAAGCCGCCGCCTATCCCCTCCTCTATGCCGAACAGCACATCAAGTCCCCGTTTTTCAAATTCAGCTTTGCAGGCATAATAATCCTTTTCGTATTCGGCAACACATTCCTTCCACGGGATATCTCTAAAGCCCGAATTGCCGTGGCGGAAATGGTTTGTCAGCACGCAACCGGCATAATCTCTTGCATAAAGCCCCTGTGCAAGCTCCTCCGGCGTCATTTTTGCGCACTTACTGCACGGCGAAGTATGTACATGTATCTGATATTTATATTTCATAAATCTGTAACCTCCATATAAACATCGTTTTTCGGAACACCGAGCTTTTGCGCCACCTGCTTTATCGCGTCTTTTTTGGCAATGCCCGAATCAATAAGCGTTTGTACCTGTTCGCGGACGCTGAGCGACGGGCTTTCATCCGAAATCTGGTTTTCATCGAGCTCACCGAGAATTATTACAAACTCGCCTTTTACCATCGGAAGCTTTTCGCGCCATTCATCCAGCGTGAACGATACACATTCCTCATGGATCTTTGTTATTTCGCGCACTATGGCGATTTTTCTGTTGCCGAGATTCTTATTCAGATCCTCAAGCGTCTTTTCAATATGATGCGGTGCTTCGTGGATTATCACCGCGCGTTGTTCGTTTTTAAGTGCTTCAAGTCTTATTTTTCTCTCTTTGCCGCTTTTGGGCAAAAAACCTTCGAAAACGAAGCGGTCACACTTCATGCCCGACAGTACAAGTGCGCATAGTCCCGCGTTCGCTCCGGGAAGCACGGTTACGGGGATGTTCCGTTCGTGCGCCTTCGCAACGATAACATAGCCCGGATCGGAAATGCAAGGCATACCCGCATCGGTGACAAGCACGATATTTTCGCCGTTCTCAAGTCTTTTAAGGAGCTGTTCGCTTTTCTGCTGTTCGTTATGCTCATGATAAGCTATCAACGGCTTGTTTATTTCGTATTTAAATAAAAGCGAAGCACTGTGACGCGTATCCTCACACGCTATCGCATCACACTCTTTCAATACGCGCAGCGCTCTGAGTGTAATATCCTCAAGATTGCCTATCGGCGTGGCACATATGTAAAGCATTGATTTCTCCTTGTTATTTATGATATATCCTATTGATTTCGTCCGTCAGCGTACCGTCGGCGTTGTAGATCGTAAGTGTCGGTTCCCAATTCATATATGGCTTACCGTCCTTGACGCCCTCTATCAACACGACATACGCCGGCGTATTCGGACGCGATTGCACGGGGCGGCACCGTTTAGGCTCGATATTATATTTGCGCATCGTCATGAAAATATCAACGATGCGGTCACTGTGATTTATAATCGCAAAGCGTCCGCCGTTTTTCAAAAGATACGTTGCGGCGGCGCAGACATCATCAAGCGTACAGGTCTCCTCGTGACGTGAAACCGCGTGATTGCTCTGTGAATTATGCTCCCCGCTTTTATCCTTTTTGTACGGCGGATTGCACACAACAGTCGAATACGCGCATGACGGAAGTATTTCTTTAATGTTGCGCAAATCGCCGTTATGTACTGCTATTTTATCCTCAAGTGAATTAAGACGCATACTGCGCGATGCCATGTCAGCCATTTCGGGCTGTATTTCGATAGCGTCGCAATGGATAAAATCATGCCGCCCGTAAATGAGTATCGGTATGATGCCCGTACCCGTGCCGAGATCGCAGATATACGCGTTTTTCTTGACCGTAGCAAAATCGGAAAGCAGTACCGCGTCCGTTCCAAAACAGAAAGATTCAGGGTTCTGAATCAATTTCAGACCCCTGAATTGTAAATCATCAATGCGTTCGCTGTCCTTAACAAGCATCAGATAAGCCGCCGTCCCCAAGAAAATCTTGTGTTATAGTAATTCTGCGAAAGGCTCGAAATGATGACCTTATGCGCCGAGCCGGATGACGCGTGGATGACCTGACCGTTGCCGATGTATATTCCGGCGTGGTCACAAAGGTCGCTGTCGGAATCCACGGTGTTGAAGTATACTAGGTCACCTACCTGAAGATTCGACTTTGAAGATATCTTCGTTCCTTTGCTCCAATATCCCTGCTCATACGCGGTACGCGGAATCGAGATCCCGAAATGTGCGTAGACATATTTGGTGAAGCCCGAGCAATCAAACAAATTCGGGCCGTTGGCACCCAATTTATACGGCACACCGAGGAAGTTCTGCGCATAATCGGCGATTTGCTGACCAAGCGCGACATTGGTATTCGGAACATATTCACCTGCCGATGAGCTTCCGCCGCTTGTGCCTGACGACGATGATGAAGCTTTCTTTGCAGACGATGCGAACATCACCGTAAGTGTCGCGGAATTGCAGATTCCGTCGGCATTCAAGCCGCTATTCTGCTGGAATTTCTTCACCGACGCGACCGTTGCTGAGCCATAATAGCCTGTTGCCGTTCCCGTAAAATATCCGAGCGTTTTAAGACGCTTTTGTATCGTTACGACATTACTGCCCTCTGCCCCCTGCTTGTATGTTCCCGAAGGTGCGTTGGATGAATTATTTGACGGAAGCGATCCGCCGAGCTTCACATATTCACTGCTTACATATCCCTCTTTGCCATCGACGTTCTTTATCTTAAACCATTTCGAAGAATCGTCAAGCAGTGAAACGACATCACCTTTTTTGAGCGTCGTTACGACATCGTAATCCTTGCCGGGTCCCTTGCGGACATTAAGTGTACCGTCCGCTGTTATCGTACAGGTTTTCGCGCCTGTACCCTTTTTTACATAATTTTTATTAACGTAGCCCTTGCTTCCGTTTGCAAGCTCAACATAATACCAATCGCCGCTCTCGCCCTTAACGGAAAGCACCGTGCCCGAAGAAAGCGTGGTTATCGTATCGTATCCCGTGCTCGGACCGGTGCGAAGCTTCAATGAGCTCGCCGAAACACTGGCTATCCACGCGTCGGAAAGCTCCTTAAGTGAGGTCGCCGAGCCTGATTCTCCGCCTATCGATACATACTGCTTGAAAATATAACCTGCCTGCTGTTCATATTCTATTTTGAACCAGTCACCAGAGCCGCCTATTACCCAAAGCTCAGCACTTTGAGGAAGCTTGAATGCCACAGTACCGCCGAGGTCGGGGCTTGTACGTGCATTGACCTCACCCTCTTCGCTGACGATTTTAGCGGCTATTCCGACGAACTTGCCCGCGGTAAGATATTTTGTAAGTACAAAGCCCGTATTTCCGTTTTCGGTCTCAATATGATACCACCCATCCTTTTCGGAATAGATGTATACGACCGAATTTCTTGTAAGCAGATCTATCGCCTCAGCCTCCGGACTCGGCTGTTCACGCACATAAAGCTGTGACTTAACATTCACGTTAGCTTCACGGCAGCCCGCTTCTCTTATTGAGGCAAATGTGTCATCATCCGCCGTTCCCGTGACGCTTATGCCTCTATCCTTCTGGAATGCGCTTATTGCCGCTTCGGTGGCATCTCCGAAATATCCGGTGCACTCATTCGTAAAATAACCGTATATTTTGAGAATGTACTGAAGCTCATAAACATCATATCCCTCGGCACCTTTATTGATAGGCTCAGCTCCGGCCGTAATCGAAAGACATCCGAGAATAAATAATAATGTTAATATTATCGAAATTGCTTTTTTCATAAGATTCACTTTCCGTAAGCACATCTGTGCCGACTGTTGATTTATTACGCAAACAAAGTATTTGCGTAACACTTTTGTAATATCTTATCATTTCTTTACGATTTTGTCAACACCTAATATGAAAAAAAGTAAAATTTTTGTATAGAAACGCCGTTTTCTCGCTGATGCTTTTGCATAAAAAATTCTCCCGACTTACAGCGGGAGAATTTTTCAAAAAGTCATAAAAGTTTTTTGCCCCGTTTTTTAAAAAGCAAGCGAGGCTCAAGGGCGCGGAGTCCCTTGCAAGGCTTGAGGAAGCGGAAGCCCTAAAGAGTAATGCGGAGCCACCTCTATTTTGTTCTCACAAGCAAGCTCTGTGCGAGGGATGATAGAAAATTACCTTTTTCGCCGAAAGCCGACATAAGTTCAACTGCATTTTCTGTATGTCTGCGTGCTTCGACTTTTGCACCGTCGATACCGTAAAGCGTCACATATGTAGTCTTATTCTTTGCTTTATCGCTGCCGACAGCCTTGCCGAGTTCCTTTTCATCACCGTTGACATCGAGGATATCATCTATGATTTGGAACGTATAGCCTATTTCTGTGCCGAATTTATCAAGTATATCAAGCGTTTCATCATCAGCCCCGGCGCACGCTCCGCCGGCAAGCAAAGCCCCCTTTATCATAGCAGCGGTTTTGTTGAGATGAATATACTCCATGGTCTTTGTGTCGAACACGTTGCCGTTAAGTGTAACATCCACCCACTGCCCTGCAACCATTCGTGAGCTCCCCGCCGCTTCCGCGATATAGCGCGAAGCGTTGAGATTTCCCGCTTTAAGCATGATTTCGAATGCGTAGCTCAGCAGTGCATCGCCCGCAAGGATCGCTCTGTCCTCACCGAACATCTTATGCGATGTCAGCTTGCCGCGTCGGTAATCATCATTGTCGAGCGCGGGCAAATCGTCATGGATCAGCGAATATGTATGAATCATTTCGATTGCCGCCGCATACGGAAGTGCAGTATTGATATCACCGCCGCACATTTCACACGCAGACAGCAAAAGTGCGGGACGCAGTCTTTTTCCGCCCGCAAAAACACTGTACGCCATTGCTTCGCGCAAATCGGCAGGTATAGCATCATTGCTAAAAAATTCATGAAGCGCATCATCCGTAATGCGCGTATATTCGTCCAATTTATTATTCATCAAATGTTGCCTCGGTTTCTTTTAATATGCCGTTTTCTTTTTTAAGGACTGTTATTCGCTTTGAGTATCCATCCAACAATTTTCTTGAATGCGATACCAACTTTATACCCTGTTCAAATATATCTATTGATTTTTCAAGCGAAACATCCGAGCTTTCAAGCTTATCAACTGTTTCCTCAAGCTTTTTCATTGCTTCCTCAAGAGACAATTCATCAATACTTTTCAATTCTTTTTACCTCCGCGTCCGCTGTGCCGTCAGTGAAGCGCACATGTATTCTTTCGCCCTCGCTGAGCTTTTTTACCGATTTTACTATTCCCTTTTCATCCTTTACTACCGAATATCCGCGTTCAAGCACCTTTAGCGGACTGAGTGCGTCAAGCTTTCCCGCAAAAATCCCGAGTCGACTCTCACCGTCCGTCATCCGCGCTTCTTCAAGCGATATCATTTTTTCGTAAAGCTTGTCGAGCTGTTCTTTTTTTATGTCGATCAAATTTGTCGGATCTCTGAAAATGTCCGCCGCTTCAAGCAGGCGCATGTTAAAATCCGAAATTTTTCCAGATATGAAGCTTTCAAGACATGTGCTGTAATGCGATATATCCTGCATGATATCGTAATAATCAAAAACCGCAAGCTCTGCCGCCGCCGAAGGAGTTGGCGCACGCAGGTCTGCGACAAAATCGGCGATAGTGAAATCAGTTTCATGCCCCACCGCCGAAATGATCGGCTTTTTGCAATCAAATATGGTGCGCGCGAGCATTTCGTTATTGAAGCACCATAAATCCTCCATTGAGCCGCCGCCTCGTCCTACGATGATAACATCGACATCATCCATTTTTTCAAGCGCGCGTATTCCTGCGCACACCGAACGTGGCGCATCGTCCCCTTGGACCGTGACAGGCGCCAAAACTATGCTCATCACGGGGCATCTGCGCGTCGTAACATTGATGATATCGCGAATGACCGCACCCGTGGGCGAGGTCGCAACTCCGATTTTTTTCGCAAATGCGGGAATCGGCTTTTTATGACTTTTGTCGAAAAGTCCCTCCGCTTCAAGCTTCTTTTTCAAAAGTTCAAATTCTTTATATAGTCTGCCCTGTCCGTCTTCCTCAAGTGAAAACACCTTAAGCTGATATGTTCCGTCGCGTTCATAAAGCGTGACCTGCCCGCGTGCAAGCACTTTCATGCCATTTTCCGGCTTGAATTTCAGTGAAAGCGTGTGCGGCTTAAAAAAAGCGCACCTTATCGCTGCGCTTTCATCCTTGAGTGTAAAATATATGTGTCCCGATGAGTGGAGCGTCACGCCGGATATTTCTCCCGAAACGGTTATGTCATTCAAAAGCACGTCCATTGATAGTGCCTGGCGCACATATGAGTTGAGCTGAGAAACCGTTACATTCATAAAACACCTGCCGCCTTGACGGTGTTGTACATGAGCATAGCGCGTGTCATCGGGCCTGTGCCGCCCGGATTCGGCGTTATGGCAAATGCTTTTTCGGCAACATTTTCAAAATCCACATCACCGACCTGTCTGCCGTTGATTCGGCTTATGCCGATATCTATAACGACAGCACCCTCTTTTACCATATCGGCAGTTATCATATGTGCCTTGCCTACGGCGCAAACAAGGATATCGGCTTCACGTGTTATTGATGCCAAATCAACGGTCTTTGAGTGACATACCGTCACAGTCGCTCCGCTGTTGAGTAACAAAAGTGCCATCGGCTTGCCGACATTGTTGCTTCTGCCGACGACCACCGCACGCTTGCCCTGAATGTCGATACCGCTTGATTTTATCAGCTCCATCGCGCCTGCCGGCGTGCATGAAACAAATGCGTCGCGGTCATTCATCAGTACACCGCCGACGTTGATTTTTGAAAAACCGTCAACATCCTTTTTAGGGTCTATCTCACGAACGACCTGTGCTTCGTCAAGTCCCGCGGGAAGCGGGAATTGCACTAAGATACCGTTAACGGAATCATCTTTGTTAAGTTTATCTATAAGCCCGGACAGCTCCTCTTGAGAAGTTGTTGCAGGAAGCTTGTATTCAAGCGAACGTATGCCGATTTCGTTGCAATCGTTTGTTTTATTGCGGACATAAATACAGCTTGCCGGGTCTTCACCAACAAGGATCACCGCAAGAGTGACGTTTTTGCCCGAAGCCGCTATTTTTTTCTTAAGCTCCGCCTTTATCTCACCGGCGAGCTTTTTGCCGTCAAGTATCATATGCTTCAGCCTCTGCTCAAATATTTTTTTCTGCAAAGAAGTGCCACTCCGACTGCGTTATCCGAGCTGTATTCCACGGGCGAAAAGTGCACATCAAGTTGCATGCCCTTCTTTTCAAGTAAGAGCGGGAAATTCGTTCTTAAATACTCACTTGACGAAACGCCGCCCGCCATAAGCACACTGCCGACGCCCGCATAATATGTTGCGCCGCCGACCATTTTTGCAAGAGTTCTCGTTATTGCCGCCATAAGTGCCTCGCAAAGCGCGTCACCGTCACAGCCCGCTTCGAGCTCACGCAGCGCCGCCGCCTCAGTTCCCGAAAAGCTGCAGCCGTCGAACGAAGCGCTTATCGGAAGTTGTATGCGCGCCCCGTTAAAGTTAACGGCGCGTCTGTCTACCTCTTTGCCCGCCGGGAAGCTCATGCCGAGCTTTACACCCAAACGGTCGATAAGCTGACCGGCATTGATATCCTTTGCCGAAGCGATTATCTTTACCTTGAAATCGGCTTCATGCTCCTCGGCGAGAAGTACCTCGGTAGTACCGCCCGAAAGATGCACTGCGCAAAATTGCTTGTCCGGCATCGGATTATCATAAAGTGCCGCCTGAATATGTCCCTGTTGATGGTCTGTTGCAAAAAGAGGAACATTGAGCGACATGGCAATGGTTTCAGCCAATCTGCGTCCGGCGAAGAAAACCGGCATATAAGAATGTCCCAAGCCGCGCGGTTGAGTGCTGACGCACACCGCGGTAATATCAGAAGTATCTATTTTATCGCAAACCGCCTTATAAAGCTCCGGAAAATTGTTCACATGCTTAAAAAAAGCTTCGCTCTGGCGAAGTCCGCGTTCGCCCTCGGCAACCGAGAGCAATCTGCGCTGTTGAGTGATAAGTCTGCCGTTTTCATCGACTGCCGCGACAGATGTCGTATAGCAACTCGTATCAATACCTAAAAAAATCATAAGCTTCTTACATATGCCCCTAAAATTCCGTTAATGAATTGCGGTCCCTCGTCCGATGAATACTTTTTTGCAAGCTCGACGGCTTCGTTTATTGCCGTTGCCGTCGTAACATCTTCACGGTAGAGTATTTCGCAAAGCGCAAGGCGAAGGATCGAAACGTCGATGCGGCTCATCCGTTCGATCGACCATCCCTTCGCAAACGTTGAAATGATACTGTTGATCTCATCCGCATGAGCTTTCACGTTTTCGCGGATAAAGCTTATGTATTCAAGCTCGCGCTCGTGGATACTGCTCCATGATTCATCCTCTTCAAAGAGCTTTCCGAGCATTTCACGCGCCGTACCCATGCCGAAAGTATCTTCAAAAAGGAGCTTGAATGCAAACTCCCGTGCTTTGATTCTGCTTGCTATATTATCCATAGTGCCTCCGAAAAAATTTGACTGACAAAAGAGCGGGGGATCCGTCCTCCCCCCCCCGGAGAGCGCCCCCGCCGGCAAGCGCCCCTAAACGTATATCATCCCGTCTCGGGCGTCGTCACGCATGAGTATCGTCCCCGCATGAGTAGCGCCCGCCCTCGGGATCCGTGTGTGCTTAAAACGGAGTCTACGTTTCTCTCCGCTTTAAGCTTTTTGCTGTACAGTATTATCTACCTGTATATTTACCTTGCTCACAGCGATGCCGCAAAGCGTCTCGATATCATTTTTGACGTTTTGCTGTACCTCTGCCGATGCGTCCGGAATTACAATTTCGGGCGAAAACGCCGTTTTTACCGTGACCGACACGCCGTTTTCCACCATAAACGAGCGGACGTGTGTCTCTTTTACACCGTTCACACGCTTCACCGCACGCTGTGCAAGCTCATCTATCGTATCAATGCTTATGTATATGCCGCCCTCAGCGGTCGTAGCCGCGAGAGTGCTCGGTTTTTTGGCGGAGCCCGCGGATACGAATGCCGCGCGCACAGAAAGGATGATAAGCGCCAGCAACACCGCGCTTACGGCTATTTTTATGTAAAGCACGTCTGAGAGTGTCTTAACGGCATCAAACAACGGCGCGCTCCACATACATGACGCGATAAAAATACATATTACTGTAAATACAAGCGTCATAAAAATGAGAAGTAATCTTTCTCCTGCTTTCATAAAAACTCCTATTTTTTATCCTCAAGCTGAACGCCGAGAATATTTACGTTTACAGCAACCGCCTTGAGTCCTGTCATACCTTCAACGGCACGCTTAACGTTCTTTTGCACTTCGGAAGCAACTGCACTTATCGTTGAGCCGTACTGCACAATCAAATTAACTTCAACAACGACTTCTTCTCCTGTTATTGTTGCCTTGATGCCTTTTGCAAGATCCTTTCGTCCGAGCAATTCACCTATCCCGCTTTTGATATTTCCGCTCATTCCGGCAACGCCGCGTACTTCCGTAGCGGCAAGCCCCGAAATTATTGCTATAACATCCTCGGAATACGAAATGCTTCCCCCTACCTCGGGCATGCTTACTACACCTTTATTTTCTGACATTACAAAACACCTCCAAACATATTTCTATTATATCATCTGACAAGCTTTTTTTCAACAGTTTTTTTTGAATCTTTAGTAAGATTTGTCATAAATGACGGAAATCTGAAATAAAATATCTTCATATATTCTCCCCCTATTTACAAAGAATTATTCCGATCGCTATAAGAACAGCACCGAGAAGTATGAGCCACATATATGCCGGAATGTTGAAAATAATGAATATCACACCCGCGAGGATACACAGCATCCCGACAAGATTGCAGCGAAAGAATATTTTTTTCATACAAGCTCCTCCCTTTTCGCATTATTATGCTTACTACATAATATACAAAAGCGAGGAAAAATGTTAATCCGTCGTTATGCGTTCCTTATATTTTCTATCGCTCCGCGCGGATCGGCTGAGTTGAACACACTGCTTCCCGCGACAAGCACGTTCGCACCCGCGTTTTTGATATCAGCTGCATTATGCTCGTTTATTCCGCCGTCTACTTCGATCATGATATCTCTTTTTCCTACGATGCTTTTGACATTTTCGAGCTTTTTGAGTGTCGAAGGAATGAATTTCTGTCCGCCGAAGCCGGGATTTACCGACATAAGCAAAATCATGTCAATGACATCCTCAAGATATTCGAGCGATTCGATGCCTGTGCCGGGATTATAAACGATTCCCGACTTAAGTCCTTTCGAGCGTATGTATTCAAGCGTTCTGTGAGGGTGAAGCGTCGCTTCGAAATGTACGGTTATGATATCCGCGCCGGCATCGGCAAATGCGTCTATATAGCGTTCGGGACGGTCTATCATAAGATGCACGTCAAGCGGCTTTTTTGTGTGCTTTCGTATCACTCCGATCATCTGAGGACCGAATGAAATGTTGGGCACGAAAATGCCGTCCATAACGTCGCAATGTATCATGTCGGCACCGCAGGAATCAATAAACTCTACCTCTTTGCCTATCTTGCCGAAATCGGATGCCAATATGCTCGGTGCAATTTTAATCATAACGTTTCCTCCATTTGTCGCTGATTTCAATAAAAAGCTCTCTGTAGCGTTCGTATCGTTCAGCCGAAAGCCTGTTTTCGTTTACGGCTTTTTTCACGGCGCAATCAGGTTCGTTTACATGATTGCATCCGTTATATCTGCAAAGCGGCGCATATTCGGCATATTCATCATAAAGATCTCTAAACACCGAAGGTTCAAGCTCGGGCAACTCCAGCAGCGAAAAGCCGGGGGTATCGGCCACCCATTTGTTCTTTGCAAATTCTACAAGCTCTGTATGGCGCGTAGTATGTTTGCCGCGTTCCGTTTTCTTACTCAAGCCGCCTGTTTGGAAGGCGTCTCTGCCTATTAAAAAATTCATAAGCGACGATTTTCCGACGGCTGACTGACCGCACAGACAAGTTATCCCGTCGCCGATATTATTTTTTAATTCTTCCGTGCCCCTACCCTCATTTACACTGACGGTATATGCCTTTATCCCGCACTTTTTGTATTGCATCGAAAGCTCAACAGCGCGTTCGTGTGAATAATCACACTTGTTTATACATATTATCGGCTCTATTTTCAGCATCCTGCAATAGCAAATGAGCATATCCGCAAGCTTCAAATCGGGCTCAGGCTTTTTGACCGCCAACGTTATTATCAGCGTATCGACATTGGCCACAGGCGGACGCAACAGAGCATTTTTTCTTTCGAAAACATCCGTTATCAGATTTTTCTCGTTTTCGCGCTCCGAAAGTAAGACCTCTACTCTGTCACCTGCCATCGGAGATATATTCATATTTCGGAATTTTCCGGCGGCGTATGCGCTTAAAACGCCGTTTTCGCACAAAATGTCATAAACGCCGGCGACGCATTTTATCACAGTTCCGCGCATCAGCCGTTCACCTGTGATGCCGTGCGTATCGTCTGCTTATCTATTCTTCGGCTTCCCGAATACAGCTCAAAGGTGATATCCTCGATTATTTCGCTGTCGTAAACATATGTGACGTGATTTGCTGAATCGTATTTTCTGTAGTCGGTCTCATCACCGTCGGAATTGTAGACGATAAGCTCCATATCGGCAGTTTCGTCATTCGGCAAAGCATAATCATAGGTACAGTGGAAGCCGTTGCTGATATAAATTGTAAACTCTATTTCCACTTCGGGCGGCGTCTGTCCGTTGATATAGATGTATTCGGTTCCCGCGGCGGGGAACTGATAGCCGACACCGAACTTTGCAGGATCGTCGATTTTCTCCTCACGGTATTTTCCTACCTGGAATCCCGCTTCGGTTATCTTTTTCTTAGCTTCATCTATCGTCTTACAGGAGCTCAAATCGGGTACAACGATCTTTTCCGCCTGAATATTCCGTATTACCGTTATCGTGATCTCGGAGCCTACAGGCAGAGCCTGCGTCGTGTTCGTCTGGTCAATAACAAGCCCGTTTTCCTTTGACATATCTTCAACATAGTTAAACTGTACCTTAAAGCCCTGTCCTTCAAGTATCTTGACCGCCTCTGATGACGTCTTGCCTATTATATTTTCGGGTAAAACGCTCTTCGCGCCGCTGCTTATGTAGATTTTGATTTCGGTATTTACCTTAACTACGGTATGCGGCTCGGGCTCCGTGCGTATGACAGCTCCCTCCGGAACATCTGTCGCACTTTCCTTTATCCACTTGAATTTTGAAAATTCTTCGGCGTGCAGTACCACACCTGCCGCCTGCTTACTTAATCCGATAACATCAGGCAGTGGCTTTTGCGGATATTTTCCGTCACCGAACAACAGTGGGATAAGCAACGCTATCACAAGCACGACAGCTACCGCAGAAACAGCTACCGCACCTATTATGACTGCCGTTTTCTTGCGTTTTGAATGTTTTACTTTTTTGCGTTCATCGTCGCTGACATATGTTACGCGCTTTTTGACGCTTTCCTCACTGCTTCTTTTGCGTGCATCCTTGTCGGCAAAGTCCTCCGCATTACCGCGCAAAGTACGTTCCGGATTTCTGCGGCGCGGAGTATCAGTCGTATCGTCTGCAGTTTTGCGCAAAGTACGCTCTGTATTCCCGCGTTCGCCGCGTGTCCTTTCGCGTGTATCGCTTATCACCGTGAATCCCTCGGGATTCGCGGCAAAAAGCAAAAGATCCTCTCTTAATTCGGATGCCGTCTGATATCTTCTCTGCGGGTCCTTTTGTATACACTTCATTATGATATCATTGATTCCCTTTAAAAGCGACGGATTGACAGTTTTCGGCGGAGCAGGCTGTTCGTTGACATGCTTCATGGCAATAGTGACCGCTTCCTCGCCCGTAAACGGAACTTTTCCGGTAAACATTTCATAGAGAAGTATTCCGAAAGAATATATATCCGTTCGTGAATCCACCTGCGCGCCGCGCGCTTGCTCAGGGGATATATAATGTACGCTGCCGACAACATCCTTGCCGCCCATGGTGCGCGTCGTATGTGAAAGCATACGTGCTATGCCGAAATCGACTATTTTGACTGTGCCGTCATTGGCAACGATTACATTTTGTGGCTTGATATCGCGATGAATGATGTTTTTAAGGTGGGCATGCTCTATACCCGCGGTGATCTGTAATGCGTAATCAAGTGCTTTTTGCGAGCTCAGCGGGCCTTTTGTGTTTATGATATCCTTAAGCGTTTTTCCGTCAATATACTCAGTAACCATATAAAGCGAATCGTTCCACTGCCCTACTGCGAATATACGTCTGATATTCTTGTGCGACATATGTGCGAGTGCTTCCGCCTCAAGGCGAAAATGACGTTCTTGTTCCTTAATGTCCTCAAGTTCTTCACGTATCACCTTGACCGCAACGATCTTGCCGTCGCTCAGTCTGCGTGCCTGATATACTATGCTTGTTCCGCCGCTTCCGATTTTGCTTATTATCTCATATTTACCGTCAATCAATTCATTCATCATACGACTAATCTCCGTTTATTCAAATACAAGTACCGCCGTGATATTATCCTTGCCTCCGGCATCGTTTGCCGCCTTTACGAGTGCTTTTACGGATTTTTCACAGTCATCCGATACTAAGTCAATAATATCTTCTTCTTTTATCATTCCGGTCAGACCGTCGCTTGCAAGCAGAAGCATATCGCCCTTTTGCCATTTGCGGATAAAGACATCGGTCTGCACGAATTTACTCACGCCTATGGCTCGCGTGATCAGGTTTTTATTTGGATGATTTCTTGCCTCGCTCGCGGTAATGATACCCTTGTCGACCATTTCCTGAACATACGAATGATCCACGGTTATCTGTTCAAGCTTCCCTTCAGAAATAACATAGCATCTGCTGTCGCCGACGTTTGCGACGTACAGCATGCCGTCCTTTATCAGCGCACATACGAGCGTCGTCCCCATACTGTCGTAAACAAGATCGGCATGCGCGGTAGTAAACACCGTTGTATTCGCGCTTGTGAACGCCTGACGCAAAAGGAGCGTCATATCGTCCTGAGCGGAAAAATTCTCATTTACATGCAAAACAACACTTGCGACTGCAAGTGAGCTTGCCACCTCTCCCGCATTTTGCCCGCCCATGCCGTCCGCTACGACAAAGAGCTTTATATCGTTTTCATCAGCGGGAATATGAAAGAAATCTTCATTATTGCCGCGAACTCTTCCTTTGTTGCTTGAGCCGTAGTACCTCATATTTCCTCCATGTTATAATATTACAAATACCTTTGCAAAGCTGTGTTTTACTGACCGTCCGTTCATTTCATCATTTCTGCGCCAAAGAGCTCCTTCGGAGCTGACCGCATGCGCCTGAAATATCCGCGCCCAACTCTCTGCGCACCGTCACCGATACGCCTTTTTCCTCAAGATACCCCATAAATGCCTTGACCCGTGACGGTGAAGATCCGATAAGTCCGCTTTCGTGTACGGAGTTGAGCGGTATCAGATTAACGTGACACTGCATCCCGCGTATCAGCCGTGAAAGCTTTTGCGCACATTCAAAGGTATCATTGAAATTATCTATAAGTGCATATTCAAAAATAACTCTGCGTCCCGTTTTTTCGACATAATTGCGCATCGCTTTGATAACATCATCAAGCCTATACGCCTTTGCCACCGGCATTATTTTCATTCGCAGTTCATCCTCAGGTGCGTGAAGTGATAGCGAAAGCGTTATGCCGAGCTTTTCCTCGCAAAGCTTATATATCTGCGGCACAAGACCGCAGGTCGAGACCGAAATGTTGCGTGTGGAAATATTCAAGCCGTTGGGAGACGAAACAAGATGCAGGAATTTTACAACATTATCGTAGTTATCGAGCGGTTCACCGCTACCCATCAGTACGATATTTGTCACCGCGCGGCCGTCACCCGTTTTGTTATCGCGATTCGCGCTTATTACCTGACCGAGTATTTCACCCGCCTCAAGGCTTCTGACAACGCCATCGAGAGTTGACGCGCAGAAAGCACAACCCATACGGCATCCGACCTGCGTCGAAACGCAAAGCGTGTTACCGTGCTTATATCGCATCAGCACGCCCTCTATTATGTTGCCGTCTTCAAGCCGATAAAGATATTTTACTGTTCCGTCAAGCTCCGAAACGAGTTTTTTGTGTATTGCGGCGCTTCCTTCGGTATAGCCGCTTGCTTTAAGCGCGTCTTTAAGCTCCCTCGAAATATTTATTTCATCAATAGTCTTCCCCGCCTGTAAGCCGGAATACAACTGATTTGCTCTGTATGCAGGCTGACCGAGCTCGCACACTACCGTTTTGATTTCATCAAGTGAACAGTTCAGCAGTTTCAATTCCGTTTCATCCTCGCAATAAAAAATCCGTCTGTACGGTCTTTGTGCGGATATAATGCGATATACCCTTTTGACATGTCATGCTCATCGCCCCAAATACCGCCGAAAACATTTTCAAGCGAATCAAGCGAAAAATCTGCATTATTTTTCAAAAATTTCTCGACCTGCATTATGTTTTCGCGTTTTCTGACAGTGCATGTGCTGTAAACGAGTACTCCGCCTTTTTTGACATACCGTGAAATATTATCAAGTATTTTTGATTGGATATCTTCTATTTCCTTAAGTGCGTCCGCCGTGATCGTGTTTTTGATCTCCGGCTTCTGCTCAAGTACCCCGAGGCCGCTGCACGGTACATCCGCAAGCACACGGTCATATTCTTCCGTAAGCTTGATTTCCGCCGCATCTGCGCACACAGCTTCTATCATATACGCGTAACCGCAACGCTCCGCGTTCTTTTTTATAAGCTCTGTTCTGTGCGCGTATTTCTCAAGTGCTGTCACGGAGCCGTTCTGCATAAGGGATGCGATATATACCGTCTTGCCGCCCGGTGCGGCACAAGCATCAAGTATCTTTTCGCCTTTTTGTGGGTCAAGTGCTCTGACCGCCGCCATCGACGCTTCGCCCTGCACTGAGCATATGCCGTTTTCGAGCATCGACGGCTCACCGGGCAGGTAAAAGCAATCGTCGAAAAACCTGCTCTTTTCGCCGCCGAGCTTTTGCCGTATATCTTCAGTCAATGCTTTCGATCTATCGACGCGAAGCACTGTTTTATGCTCTCCTTCATACGCGCAGAAGCTTTCCGCCTCTTTTTCGCCAAGCTCACTTATAAGCTCTCTGACGATAAACTCGGGATAGCTGTATTTATACGCTATGCGTTTGACCGGCTCCTGCGGGTATTTGATATTTGATTTACCGCGTGAAATACTGCGAAGCACGCCGTTGATATACCCCTTGAGCATCCCCTTGCCGACGCTTTGCGCAAGCTCGACGCTCGTGTTGACAGCCGCACTGTCCGGTACGCGATCCATGTATATTATCTGATACGCACCGAGCCGCAGAATATTGCGGATCTTGGGTTGTATACGTCCCTTGGCAAAAAGCAAAATAACATAGTCGAGCGCGATAAGCTTATCGAGCGTGCCGTAGACGAGTGCGCATATAAATGCTCTGTCGCGTTCGTCAAAGCCGCCGAGCGAGCTTTTGAGCGTAAGATTCGCGTATTTACCGTTTGTGATTATGTCATCGAGCAGGCTGAACGCCTTAAACCTTGCATTATCGCCCATTTGTCAAAAAATCCGTTTTAAGAGAATTGCCGACAAAATATGTCCGCGCATCCATCGCCTTTTTGCCCGGAAACTGCAAAACCCCTACGGATATATCAAAATCACCCGTCGCTACGACAAGACCATGCTTATTATCGGCATAAACCACACGACCCGCAGGCTTTGTCGAGCGTATTTCCGTAACTTTGACGGAATATATTTTCAAAACATCCTCTCCCGCCATGCACCATGCCACGGGCCACGGATTCAGCCCGCGTACGAGATCCTTTATTTTTGCGGCTTTTTGAGAAAAATCTATTCCTGCATTTTCCTTGCTGAGCATCGGAAAATGCGTAGCGAGCGATTCATTCTGAGGAATGCGCTTCGCGGTGCCGTTTTCTATCATTTTTACCGTTTTGATTAGCGTGTCCGCACCAAGGAGCGAAAGTCTGTCAAACAATTCTCCCGCCGTCTCGTCTTCACCTATATCGAGCCTGCTTTGGAGCAGGATATCGCCGCTGTCCACTCCGAGCGCAGTAAACATCGTCGTTACGCCCGTGACCTTTTCACCATTGATAACCGCCCACTGTATGGGCGACGAGCCTCTGTATGCCGGCAGGAGCGAGCCGTGCACGTTCACGCATCCGAGGCGTGCCGCGTCGAGATTTCTTTGCGACAGTATCTGACCGAATGCCGCCGTAACCATCAAATCGGGCTTCAATTCTTCAAGCAGCTCGGGATCAAGGCGTATTTTCTGTGGCTGAAAAACGGGTATGGAATGTGCGAGTGCGTATTCCTTAACGGGCGAAAACGATACCTTATTACCGCGTCCTTTCGGTCTGTCGGGCTGAGTAAACACCGCCTTGACATTATATCCGTTTTCGATAAGCGCCGCAAGCGAAGGAACGGCGAAGTCGGGCGTTCCCAAAAACACTATATCAATCATCTTTTCCGCACCTTGTAGCCTTATCGGTAAAGAGAATGCCCTCAAGATGATCTGTTTCGTGACAAAAGATCGTGGCGACAAAGTCTTGTGCCTTGTATTCCATTAAATTGCCCTCACGGTCATAGCCTTCGACAGTAACCTTTTTGGGTCTGTCCACATGACCGCGTATACCCGGAACGCTCAGGCATCCCTCAAGGCTGTCCTGATGTCCCGATTGCTTCGTTATAACGGGGTTGATAAGCTCAAGTATTTCATCGCCGGTATCAACGATTATTACCCTGCGCAGTATTCCCACCTGCGGCGCGGCAAGCCCCACGCCCTTTGCCTCGGCAAGCGTTTCCTTCATATCATCAAGGAGTGTCAGTATCCTTTCGTCGATTTTTTCGACCTCTCTTGATTTCTTTCTGAGCAACGGCTCAGTATCCGTTAAAATATTCCGTATAGCCATATAATAAAACCTTCTAAAATAAATTTACGGGATTTATCTGGATATCACAGTACAGATCGTTGCACGCGATACCCTCGACGGCGTCGAAAATCTTTTCGACAAGCGCGCCACAGCGTCCGTTCTCCTTCATTTTAATGAGTATCTGGTGACGGTACATCTCCTGTATCTTGCCTATCGGAGCGCTTGAACGCTGATAATACAATATGTCGTCCATGACAGGCAAAAGCACCTGCTTTACTCTATCGTACGCACTGCACGATGCGTCAAAAGACTTCTGCGCATCGGGCGACGTATATAGTATGCGCACCATCCGCGAAAACGGCGGATACCACATTGCCCTGCGCTCCTCGATCTCCTTTTCGTAAAACGCTTTATAATCGTGACGTCTTGCACACTCAAGCACAAAATGCCGAGGTGAATACGTCTGCACTACGACACGTCCGCGTTTATCGGCTCTGCCCGCGCGTCCCGCAACCTGCGTTATAAGTGAAAATGTGCGTTCGCGGCTACGGTAATCCGGCATTCTGAGCATACTGTCAGCGGCAACGACACCCACGAGCGATACATTCGGAAAATCGTGTCCCTTGGCTATCATCTGCGTGCCTATCAGCGCGTCGGCCGTGCCGTCGGAAAGCTGCTTGAGCAGTTTATAGTGTGCATCCTTACCGCGTGTCGTATCCACATCCATGCGTACCGCTTTTTTATCGGGGAACAGCTTCAGGAACTCCTCCTCGACCTTTTGTGTGCCCGCACCGAACTGTTTTATGAATTTACTGCCGCAATTCGGACAAACCTTCGGCATTGGTATTTCGTAGCCGCAGTAGTGACAGCGGAGCTTGTCCACGGTGCTGTGGTATGTAAGCGAAACATCGCAGTTTTCGCAAGTTACCGTCTCGCCGCAGGCACGGCACATGACAAAACTTGAATATCCCCTGCGGTTCAAAAACAACATTATCTGTTCTTTTTTTGCAAGCGTATCGCACATTGCCAAAAACAGATTTTGTGAAAACACCGTTCTGTTTCCGTTTGAAAACTCCTGTGTCATGTCAACGATATCGACCGGCGGAAGCTCGTGACCGTTTGCGCGGCGCATCATTTCAAGCAGTTTGAATTTTCCATGCTTCATCTGATAATATCTGATGACCGACGGCGTCGCACTGCCGAGTATCACAGGACAAGAATTGTATTTTCCGCGCATGAGCGCGACCTCTACCGCATCATAGCGCGGATGTGTCTCAGAGATATATGACGTTTCATGCTCTTCGTCAACGACGATAAGCCCGACGTTTTCAAGCGGAGCGAATATCGCCGAGCGTGCGCCGATAACGATATTTGCCTTTTTTTCAAGGATACGCTTCCACTCGTCATAGCGTTCGCCCTCACCGAGCGCACTGTGGAGTATTGCTATGCCATCACCGAGCTTTTTGCGGAAATTGAGCACCATCTGCGGCGTAAGCGATATTTCGGGCACAAGCACTATCGCGGTTTTTCCCGCGCTTGTGACCTCGCGTATCGCCTGCATATATACCTCTGTCTTTCCGCTTCCGGTGACGCCGTGGAGCAAAAACGGCATAAAGACGTTTCTTTTGGCGAGTATCTCATTAAGCACGCTTTTTTGAAGCTTGTTGAGTGTAAGCCATTCGGCACGCTCCGGAGCGATATCGAGATACGGCGAGCGCACCGCTTCTTCCTCGTACTGTCCTAAATATCCGCTCGCGGCAAGCATTTTCAGCGGCTCATAGCAATTCCCGATTATGTGATTAAGCTGTGTTTTTTCCATATCGCCGTACTCGGCAAGCAAAGAGATTATCCTGTGTGCCTTCGTTCCGGGCTTTAAGCCCTCAAGCACGGAATCTGCCTGCTCTGCCGGAAAATTCAGCCTTACCATTGAAACGAGCTTTGTTTTGACTCTCCCGCCGCGCACGCCTGACGGTATAAAAAGTCTCAATGCGTCGGCGAATGTTGAATGATATTCCTTTTTGATTCTTGAAGCAAGAAATATCTGTTCCCTGTTTATGACGGGATACGGGTCAAGACACGAAAATATGCTTTTCAGCTTGTTTGCGGGCACATCCGTCGAATCGCTGAGAGAAATCACTATCCCCTCGACGCATTTCTGTCTGCCGAACGGCACCGAAACACGCATACCCTCGCGTACATCGAGCGCCGGCGGCACGGAATATGTAAATATTCTGTCGACATCCTGATGCAGAATATCGACTATCACCTGTGCATAAGCACTCATTCCGCTTTTATGTTAAGCTCGTCGTTTTCAAATTCTCCGAGTGCCTGAAGCACCGGCTTGTATTCATCTCCGCACTGTTCTGTGTCAACAAGCATTCTGGCGCGTTTTGCAACAGCCGTCGCAAGCTCATATTTGCAGGATACCTTTGCCTGCGCTTCTTTTGATACGGGTTTATACATTTTTTCTTCCTCCGATTTTTATATTCAACTGTTCAACAGCTTTTCTATATGACCTTTTTGATTTTCCGTCCTGCACTTTTCCGCACGTGTCGAAAAATCCGCATCGCCTTTAAGATGCTTTATTATCGCTTCAATGTCGCCGACGGCTTCCTCAAGCTTGTCGTTTATGACTATGTAATCATATTCAAGCCCGCGTTCGATCTCTCCGCGCGCCTGGTTGAAACGTTCTTCGATAAGCTCTGCGCTCTCGCGGTTGCGAAAGATAAGCCGTGAATGAAGTTCTTCCATTGTAGGCGGCGCAAGGAATATAAGTACCGCACCGTCGAATTTTTTCTTTGTCTGAGCCGCACCGTTCATTTCGATTTCGAGAATGACATCGTTGCCCTTTTCAAGCTCATCAAAGACATACTTTTTCGGTGTACCGTAATAATTGCCGCTGTAGCCGCAGTTATATTCAAACAGCCCGTCGTCAGCTATCATACGTTCGAACTCTTCTTTTGTCTTGAAGAAATATGTCACGCCTTCCTTTTCACCTACGCGCATATCACGTGTGGTCGCCGACACCGACACCTTGAGTTTCGGATTCTGCTTAAGGAGTATTTCGCACACGGTGCCTTTACCGCATCCCGAAGGTCCGCTTATCACAAGCAGTGAGCCCTTAGTGTTCATCGTTTTCGACCTCCCCGTTTTCCTTAAGTCTGCCCATTATCGTCTCGGGTAAGACCGCCGAAAGTATTATCTGGTCACTTTCGGTAAAAAGCACCGCGCGGGTGCGTCTGCCGCAGGTCGCGTCTATTATTTTATCGTTCGGATGCGCCTGAATATTTCTCTTTATCGGTGCCGAATCGGGTGAAACTATTGCAACTATCTTTGACGCGGACACCATATTGCCGAAGCCAATGTTTATCAGCTTTGTCACCTATCCCACCGCCGTTTATTCAATATTCTGTATCTGCTCGCGAAGCTTTTCTATCTCGCCTTTAGCGAGCACGACAAGCTTTGCAATATCGGCGTTTACCGATTTTGAGCCGATCGTGTTCACCTCACGGTTCAGCTCCTGTATGTAGAAATCGAGCTGTCTGCCCACAGCACCGTCGTTTTCCATATAACCGTGCATATTTTTGATATGTGTATCGAGCCGCACAAGCTCCTCGTCGATCGCTATTTTATCGGCATATATGGCGACCTCCTGATGAAGCCGCTGTTCATCTATCCTTGAATCATCCAAAAGCTCCTCAAGCCTTTTTTCAAGCCTTGACGCGAAATCCTCGAGATTATTCTTGCTTGTTTTTTCTATCTCGTGCGCATAGCCCGCGATATTTTCAAGCTTGAGCAACAGATCCGCGCCTATTCTCGTGCCCTCGGCATCACGCGTCATATTAAGCTTCTCGCAAGCCTTTTTTATCGCCTCGCGGATAAGCGTAAGCACCGCGTCGGTATCGTCATCGCACTGTGTAACGGCAAGCACGTCCGGCAGTCGCGCAATATCGGAAACCCTGATATTATTCTCAAAGCCGAGTGATTCTATTTCCTCAAACGCCTCTTTATATTGGATGACGAGCGCTTCATCGACGCTTATCGTCTTTGAATCCTCGCGCGTATTGCGGTATGTGACATTTACCTCCGCGTGACCGCGTCCGATATATTTCGCAAGCTCCTTGCGCATATCGTCCTCTGCAAAAAGCAGTGTACGCGGAGAGCGGATGTTGATATCCAAAAATCTGTGGTTCACCGTTTTTATTTCGAACGTTATTTCACGTCCGTCGGAAGCGACGGTAGCACTTCCGTAGCCTGTCATGCTTCTCACAAAAACATCCTCCGTATTTCGATATTCATACTATTATATCACGTTTTTTGTGAATTTTCAAGCGTTATCTTGTATAAGCTCGGTGAATTTTGCTTCGTCGATTATCTCTATCCCGAGCTTTTGGGCTTTTTCAAGCTTGCTTCCAGCGCTTTCGCCCGCGATGACAAGCGATGTGCGCTTGCTGACCGACGACTGTAACTCGCCTCCGAGAGCGCGTATTATGTCGCCCGCCTCATCGCGCGTGAAGCGTTCAAGCTTGCCCGTAAGCACTACGCCCTTATCCGTAAAATAGCTGTTCGTTTCTTTCTTTACTTCTTCGCGCGGATTCACTCCGCGTTCAAGCAGCTTATCGACAAGCGTGCCGTCAAGCGCAAAGAACTGCAATATACCGTCGGCAACGATATCACCGATATCGCCGATTGCGATAAGCTCCTCGCGCGTCGCCTGTCTGAGCTTATCAAGTGTGCCAAAGGTTTTCGCAAGGTCGCGCGCCGTTTTTATTCCTACATTCGGGATGCCTATGGCATATATAAATTTCGAAAGCTCACAGCTTTTGCTTTTTTCAAGTGCATCGAGCAGATTTTGGGCTTTTTTCTCCTGCCAGCCGTCAAGTGCGGTAAGCTCATCGAGTTTTATATCATACAGCTCGGCAACATCGGCGATATCGAATGCTTCAACAAGCTGTGTAGCCGTTTTATCGCTTAAGGATTCTATATCCATTGCATCGCGCGAAGCAAAATGCGCGATGCGTGCCACTATCTGCGGCTTGCAGAAGGTATAGTTCGGGCAATATAACAGCATGCCCTTTTCAACAAGCGGAGTGCCGCACGACGGACATACCTCCGGCACGGTGATATCCTCTCCCGTCTGTTTTTCGTCCGCCACACCCATTATTTCGGGTATAACATCATTTGAACGTCGTACCCACACATCCACACCGAGCTTGACTTTTTTGCGCTCGATATCCCACTTATTGTTGAGCGTTGCGCGTCTGACCGTTGCCCCGCCGATATCCACCGGTTCAAGCTCCGCAGTCGGCGTTACTTTGCCCGTTCTGCCGACATCCCATGTCACACCGATAAGCTTTGTCGGCACTTCTTCGGCAAAAAATTTATACGCTATCGCCCATTTGGGGAATTTTTCTGTATACCCTATCGCCTCACGCATTTCAAAATCCGTGACCTTAATGACCATGCCGTCTATCTGAAAATCAAGCGAGCTTCTGCGTTCTTCGGCTTCGTTGATGGCATTTATTATATCCTTCATGCTTGTATATGTTTCATAAAAGCCGTTCACGGGAAGCTTCTGTTCTTTAAGGAATGTCATTGCCTCTGCACTGTTTTCAAAATTCTTGCCTTCAATAACGCCGATATTATAAAAATATATATCGAGTTTGCGCGATGCCGTTACCTGCGGGTCAAGATTTCTCAGCGCTCCCGCGGCGGCGTTACGCGGATTTTTGAGCGGCGCATCGGCAGTTTCGTTGAATTTATTGAAGGACGATATCTTCATTATCCCCTCTCCCTGCACCTGAAGCCTGCCGTCAAACGGTATTTCAAGCGGAAGCGAACGTATCGTCTTTGCCTGCTCGAATATCCTTTCGCCCTCTATGCCGTTCCCGCGTGTGACGGCATCGGTCAGAACGCCGTTTTCATAAGTCACATTTACCGTCAACCCGTCGAACTTATATTCAAGTGAAAAAACCGGCTTGGCGTCTTCGCCGAAAACTTCACGCACACGTGTCTTAACGCGTTCCTCCCACGCAAAAAGCTCTTCGAACGTCTGTGCTTTGTCCATGCTCCACAGCCGCTTTTCGTGAGTAACGGTCTCAAATGCCTTGAGCGGCGCACCGCCGACCTTATTCGTCGGTGAATCCGGCAGTATGATGCCGCTTTCGGCTTCAAGTGTTTTAAGCTCGGCATACAGTGCGTCCCATTCATCGTCACTTGCTATGGGATCATCAAGCACATAATAGTGGTAATTCAAAAAATTGAGTTTTTCGACAAGCTCACGCATCCTGTCCATTTTATTCACCTATTATTTCAAGATTTGCCTGCACGGCAACAAGATTTTTTACCCCGTTGTTTTCAAACGCCACCGAAAGAAGCGTTTCGTCTCCGCTCCCCTTTACCGTGATGACCGTGCCGATACCGAAGCGCCTGTGTTTTACCTTCATTCCGGCGTGCCAGCTTGCGTCTGCGCCGCCATGCACTTTAGGTTTTGTATAATTAACCGTGCCCATGTTCAGCGTGCTTTGCATCTGCTTCGTTTCCCTGCGCACAGGCATATCGAATGGCTCGAAATCATCGAAGCTGTCGCGCATGAACGAGCGTCCCGCACTGTACTGAGCGCGCACGGGCGCGGGAAGCAGACTTTCGCAAAATTCGGACGGTATTTCATCCAAAAATCTTGACGGTGGATTAGCCTTTACCTCACCGTAACGTATACGCATATCGGCGCGGGTCATATAAAGCCTGCGCATCGCGCGTGTAATGCCGACATAGCACAGCCTGCGTTCCTCCTCAAGCTCACTTTGTTCGTTCATAGCGCGCGAAAGCGGAAATATTCCTTCCTCCATGCCGACCATGAATACCGTGTTGAACTCAAGTCCCTTTGCCGAATGGAGCGTCATCAGTGTGACATGACCGTGCTCGGCACCGAATACATCATCCTGCTCGTCCGGTTCGGAAACGAGCGAAACATTTACAAGATAATCCGTCAACGTCGCATCGGGGTTATCATCAAAATACGAGTGTGCCGCGTTGGAAAGCTCCTCAAGGTTAGCAAGGCGGTCTTTGTCATCATCGGTGTTGCCCGAATACATAGCCTTTAGTCCCGTTTTCTCAAGCATACTGTCGATGAACTCCACGGGCGGCAAAAGCATGCTGTCGGTCATCAGCTTGTCAACGAGTACGGAGAATTTTTCTATTTTTGCTCTGTTTCTTCCCGAAACGGGATGTGAGGCGCAATCGAGTATCACGCCGAGCATACTGTCCTCTGTGTTTGCGGCAATGGTCGCAAGCTCCGCTACCGCCGAATCGCCTATGCCGCGCTTGGGAACATTTATTATCCTGCGCAGCGCAAGCTCATCATCGGGATTGGTGATAATCCTTAAGTACGCTATCGCATCCTTTACCTCTCTGCGTCCGTAAAACGGCTGACCGCCGTAGACTGTATACGGGATACCGCTTCCCAACAGCATTTCTTCTATCAGACGCGATTGGTCGTTCGTTCTGTAGAGCACCGCGAAATCATTGTATGATACGCCGTCCCTATAGTGTGAAATGATCTCAGTTGTGACAAACGCCGCTTCGGCTCTGCCGTCAGCAAGCTCCTCGACATGTATCTTTTCGCCGTTGCCCATATCTGACCAAAGCGTTTTTTTCTTGCGGTTATCATTATTGGCTATCACGGCGTTTGCCGATTTAAGTATGCAGTTTGTCGAACGGTAATTCTGCTCAAGCTTTATGACCGTGGTGTTTTTGAAATCCTTTTCAAACTCAAGTATATTTCTTATATCCGCACCGCGCCAGCCGTAAATGCTCTGGTCATCGTCGCCGACAACGCACAGGTTTCCCCACGCGCTTGAAAGCTGACGCACAAGCATATACTGCGCCATATTGGTGTCCTGATACTCGTCGACATGTATATAGCGGAAGCGGCGCGAATACTTTTCAAGTATTTCGGGAAATTTTTCAAAAAGTATTATTGTTTTAAGAATAAGGTCATCAAAATCGAGTGCACTTGAGGCACGTAGCTTTTTTTCGTAGTCGGCATATATATCGGCAAATATCTCCTCGCGTGAGCTTCTTGCGAGCTCACTGAGCTTTTGGGGACTTTGCATTTTATTCTTTGCGTCACTTATCACCCAGATTATTTCCTTTGCCGGGAACTCCTTTGAAGAAAGATTCCTTTGTGCGACAAGCTCGTTTATGACCTTTGCCTGATCATCGCTGTCATATATTGAAAAATCCTTGCTGTAGCCGAGATTCTCTATTTCACGATGCAGAATGCGTACGCAAGCAGAGTGGAATGTCGATACCCACACGTCGCGTCCGGCGTTGCCGCATATCTGTTCAACACGCTCTTTCATTTCCTTTGCCGCTTTATTGGTGAACGTTATCGCCATGATACTCCACGGCGAAACGTTTTTATCCATTATCAGATGGGCGATCCTGTGCGTAAGCACTCTTGTTTTGCCGCTGCCGGCTCCTGCTAAAATAAGCAACGGTCCTTCCGTAGTGATCGCCGCTTTTTTCTGCTGCGGATTGAGTTTTGCATTTTCGATAAATGACACTTGTATTATCTCCCATTATATGATTTGTATTATTATAGCATACGGTAAGAAAAAAGTCACATAAAAACAGCATATAGTATCAAAAATATTTCACTCGACATAGAATGTTACAGACAGGAGGTAGTATATTATGAAGCTGAAATTTATTTCGGTAATACTTATGATTTCATTGATACTTACATGCTTTATCGGATGCAAAAGCAAAAGTGAATCCACACTCAGAGTAAATGAGGTGACGCACTCGATATTTTACGCGCCGTTCTACGCCGCGATCGAGCTCGGATTTTTCAAGGAAAAAAACATCGAAATCGAATTGACCAACGGCGGCGGGAGCGATAAATCCATGACAGCGCTTCTGACAAATCAAGCTGATATTGGATTCATGGGACCCGAAACGGCGGTATATGTGTTCAATGAGGGCGAGGAAAACCATCCCGTCGTGATAGCTCAGGTGACTCAGCGCGACGGCTCATTTCTTGTCGGCAAGACACGCGACACTGAATTTGATTGGGAAAAGCTGCGCGGCAAGTCTATAATCGGCGGCAGAACGGGCGGCATGCCTGAAATGACGCTTGAGTATGCACTCCGCAAGCACGGGCTTGAGCCGAATGTCGATCTGACCGTGCGTACCGACATCAGTTTTGATTTGATGGGCGGCGCATTCATGTCGGGCGATGACGAATATGTAGCCTTGTTTGAGCCGAGTGCGTCAACAATGGAGCTTGCAAATGAGGGCTATATCGTTGCATCCGTCGGCGCAGAGACCGATTTCGTTGCATACACCGCCATGATGGTAACACAGAGCTTCCGCGACGAAAACAAACAACTCGTACAGGATTTTGTCGATGCGCTATTTAAGGGACAAAAGTGGGTTGCCGAGCACTCCCCCGCCGAGATCGCCGAAGCAATAGCGCCGTCGTTCCCCGACAGCGATATCACACTCATTACAAAAGTCGTTGAAAACTATAAGAAAATCGACGCTTGGAAGAACAATCCGACCTGCAATGAAGCCGATTTTGACCGGCTTATCAAGGTCATTTCCAATGCCGGAATCGACGTCAAGAATGCCGATTACTCAAAAATCGTAGACAATACATTTGCCACGAAAGCACGTTAAAGCGCTTTTCTCGGGACGCTGTCATGCAACCTGCTCTGTGAGGGCTCCGTACCCCCCACGCCCCTGCTCGTTTTTATAAAAGCGCGGAAAAATCTTTAATGCGCTTTGAGCAGAATAAAACAAATACAGTGCCTTTTGCAAGCTTTTTGGCAGGCACTGTATTTGTCATTATCGGCAATGACACATCGTTTTTTTACAGCACAATCATTTTGCATCCCGCCGTTTACTTTGAGTAAAGAAGCGCGAAGCGCAACATAAATCTTTTGTCAAGCCTTTCTGCAGAAAAGTTTGCAGAGGTATGGGTACGGAGTCCCCGTGCGGTGTCCCCGTGTTGCTCACACTTTACGGCGTTTTTTGAATACGACTGCGGCTGCAGCACCGATAGCGACAAACGCAGAGCCGATCACGGTCGGAATCACCCATGCAAAATGCCGGCGAGAAATTTCATTGACCGGAGCTTCATTTTCGTGAACATCGCTCAAAAAATCGCCGATTTTTGTGTTGACGTTTGCGAGCACGGAGGGATCGGGTTGATAGCATTTTGTGCAGATGCCGTTTTCAAAGTTATGGTTTCCGCCGCAAGCGACATTCATTTTGGAGTATGACTGCGAACGCATTATTACGTACAGCACCTGCTTAGCGCCCGTTTCAAGCGTTCGGCGGGTTATTTTGCCCGAATTTATCGCTTTGATAATACTGTTGATATCGCAAAAGTTCGCGGGCTCGCGGACGTTATTGCCGTTGTTTATTTCCTTGACGGCATTTTTGTCGTTATTCCAATCGCCCGTAACAAAGCCTTCAAAGCCCCACTCGCCACGCAGAATGTTTATGAGCAGATCACCGTTTTCGGACGCCGGTACGCCATTGATCAGATTATATGAGCTCATGACGCCCCACGGCAAAGCTTTCGTGACAGCCATTTCAAACGGCTTTAGATAAAGTTCACGCAACGCACGTTCGGAGACGCGGGAATCGCTCGCCAGCTTGTTAGTTTCCGTTTCATTGCAGACGAAATGTTTAACACATGTGCCGACGCCAAGGCTCTGAATGTTTTTTATGACCTCTACGGCGAAGCTGCCCGAAAGATACGGGTCTTCGGAATAGTATTCGAAATTTCTGCCCGCAAGCGGATTACGTTGAAGATTCACGGCCGGAGTGAGTATCATATCGGCTTGCGAAGTGTACGCCTCACTTGAGATCGAAAGCGCATATGCCGCAGCAAGACGCAGATTCCATGTCGATGCCATTATCGTTTCGCACGGGTACGAGGTGCTTCCCGCGCCGATACCCTGCGAGCTGTCATGCATCGAAAATTGCGTCAGCCAATATTTTGCCGCGACCGAATCTGATGTGCCCGCCTTATTTCCGGGGTACGAAACAAAAAATGTCGCAAGCTCGTCCGTTGTCATTTGCGCTGCAAATTCATCAAGCGTGATGCTTCCGTCAAGTACGCTTGAAAGCGGCCTGACAGTTGTCTGCGACACTGACGGTGAAGCCGATTCCGTTTTAACACTTGTTTGCGTTTTTTCCATAGCATCTATCGTCTCAAGCGTGCCGTCGGACTTCATTCGCTTATCAAGATTCGTTATCATCTGCGGCGAAAGCTTTTTGACGACCCTAAGAGAATCCAACGTCACCTTTCCAGCTTCAACTGAGTTTACGAGTGAATTGCCGACAAAAATCTTATAGTCTCCCGCCTCAAGGACGTATGATGACGCATTGCCCGTTTTGCCCGCATCGTCGTAGGATGCCATGTCATCAACGCTAAATTCAAGCATCAGCGTTTGATTTGCACCCGGTGCAAGCAAATCCGTCTTCCCGAAGGCGCACAACACCCTTGATGCCTTGCCGAGTACTCCCTGCGGTGCGGAAAAGTAGACTTCTATGACCTCCTTGCCCGCAACGTCGCCGATGTTTGTCACCTTTGCTTTAACTACGACCTTGCCGTCGTTTGTTTCGACCGACGGCTCAATGGAAAAATCAGTGTACGAAAGTCCGTAGCCAAAGCTGTATTTGACCTTGTCCGCGGCATTCGGCACGGTATCGAAATATCTGTAGCCGAGGTAGATATCCTCGGTGTATTTTTGATACTGTCTGTCATTCAGAAAGGTTTCCGTTGTGGGATAGTCTTCAAGCCTTTTTGCCCATGTGAACGCGAGCTTGCCGGAGGGATCCACATCACCGATAATGATTTCCGCAAGTGCTTTGCCGCCCTGCCTGCCGCCGTAGCAGGTAAACAGCATCGCGTCGACACTTTCGTCCCACGAGGTGTCTATCGCACTGCCCGTGTTGAGTACCGCTATTACTTTGCCGAACGATGCGCGGAGCTGTTCGATGAGCTTTGCTTCACTTGATGCATCCCATGCGTCTTTTGAAAAGTCCCTGCATTCGCCGCCCCAGCGCGAAATCACGATTATCGCGGTGTCGGCATTCGACGCGGCAGCTTTGATATCAGCTTCTGTCGGCGTATAGTCCGGATCCTTTTCGTATTTTTTGCTTATTTCTTCATAAATGCTGATTTTGCCGTTTGATGCGTATTCGCGCAGTGCGTCGATCGGTGCTATGGGCGCTTCATCATTGAGCGACCAAGCCGAGCCTGCACCGAAAGGTATATATCCTCGCTGTTTGGTGAGCGTCGAAAGAGAAGCATCAAACAAATCAGCCTGACCCTCGCCGAATACGGCTATTTTTTCGCCGTTTTTTAACGGAAGCGCACCATTTTCGTTTTTTAACAAAACGATGCCCTCACGGTTGACCTGCGCGGCGATTTCTGCGCCCATATCATTGCGCGTCGCACCGACTTTTATGTCGAGAACCGATAACAGCAACGATATTACCAAAAGAACTGAAAGTATTATTTTGCACATATATAAACACTCCTCGAATTCTGTTGCTTATATTATATTTTATGCAGACGACTTTTTCAAGGCAATTTTTTACATCCGGTAACTTTTATTGCTTTTTGAGCATTATTTCAAGATTATCCTTTAACCTTTGTTCATCCGAAAGCTCCGTTGCTTTTCTGATGTTTTCTATCGCTTTATCGAGATCGCCGAGCTTGTAGTACGCGATCGAGAGAATGTCATACGGAAATGCGCCCCATGCGTTCGCTTCGGTGATATAAGTCTGCGGACGTTCCTTTATATCAAGTGCGTATTCGGTAAAATACACCGTGCCGTACCAATTTTCGCGTCGATATTCAAAGAATGCGGCATCGAGCCACGGCTCACGCAAATGCGGTGCTTCGGCAATGGCAAGCAAATGGTATTTGTATGCTTCGGTCAGATCGCCTTTTGCCGTAAAGCACTTTGCCAAAAAACGCATTGAAGCACAGCGTTCGTCACGCCAAACGGCACTTTTCAGTGCAAGATGCTTTTTCAGTGTTTCAACGGCATCGTCATAACGGCGGTAAAACATATACTCTCTGCCGAGATAGTGCATATTTCTGTCGTTTTCGGGGTCTTCCTTTACGGCAAGCTCAAGCAACGGCAGATACTGCCCGCGTGATTTTTTGTTGTCGGCATGGTGGTCGAGCTGAACGCCGTAAGCTGTCGCGGTGATTTCGTTTTTTCCGAAACAGAAAAGCGTTTCGTGAACGGGATGAATCCAACGATAGCCGCGCCGCGCGTGCGATTTTTCGATATAAAAAACGGTGCCCTCACTGCCGTCGTGGTTAAAATTCCATGTATATCTGTATCTCAAACGGGTCACACCGTCAGCCCAAGCTTTTTCCATAGCCTTGCGCCAGCCCGGATGAAACACTTCGTCGAGATCTGTGCAGACGCATATATCGGCATCATCCGGAACGAGTGCAAGAGATTCGTTTCGTGCGTTGTCGAAGCGCCACGGATCTATTCTTTTGATCGACACATTCACTCCGCACTCCTTCAAAATGCTCACCGTGCCGTCCTCAGAGCCGGTATCGAGAACATATATCTCATCCGCCTCGCTCATGCTTTTTGCCCAGCGCATAGCAAATTTTTCTTCATTCTTCGCAATAGCATATACACAAATTTTCATGAAAACACCTCTATGTATAAGGCTGCTTTTTACGGCAGCCTTGAAATTTGTTATCAACCTATTTTGAGCGCTGTAAGGAATGCGCTTGTATTGTCGCTGAGAGTAAGCGTCGTGCTTGCGTTTGACGATACACCGAGCGAAATCGTGTCACCGGCATCAAGATTCGCTATGATACTGCCCTCGATGAGTGCGTTGCCGCCCGCGGGCTCGCTTTCGGTTATAGTTGCTCCCGGGAGCGGAGCACCGTTGACAAGCACTTCAAGTGTGATATCTGCGGCGTCTGTAGGAATCGCGGAAATACCGTAGTTGATATCGTAAGTTCCGTCGGCACCGACAGTGATAACGTTTGTGCCGGGCACGGCATTACGCGCAGGCATCGCCATACTGAGCGGAACGGCCTCGGGAACATCCGCGGTAAGGTTGAGTGCCGCGCCGCTTCTATCATAAAGACCGCCGAATGCAGTGATCGCCTCGGGACCCGTGGGGCCTGTAGGACCTGTTGGACCTGTTGCGCCTGTATCTCCGACTTCACCTCTCGGACCTATGGGACCGATAGGACCGGTTGAACCTGCTGCGCCCTGCGGAC